>CAIOST010000227.1 GCA_903861045.1 uncultured bacterium
CAGCGAAAAGGTTGGCGGTTATATTGTTCGTCACGACGTAACGACTCAGGTGCCCGCCCGTAGCGGGCGGGCACCTGAGTCGTTACCGTTTTACAACTGATTCGTGAGCATCCCGGTTGGCCAAACTTGTCGCTCCGCGCCGATCACGGGCGTACCGCCGGGCAGTGGTGTTTCGCTACTGCTTTCGGCCGCGCCGGACACGGTTATGCGGGCCAGGCGCGCACCAGCGTACACCACTGCGCCACATCGAGTTCCTCGGCGCGGATGCGCGGGTCCACGCCGCAAGCCGCGAGCAGCTCCTGGGCCACGGCCGTCTCCAGACACAACTCGCCGGACGCGTTGCGCAGCGCGGCGGCGAGCTGCTTGCGACGGTGCATAAAGGCAAAGCGTGTCAGCTCCAGATAGCGCCGCGTTTCGGTCACGGATAGTGCATGCCGGTCATGCCGGGTAAAGCGCACCAGCGCGGAGGAGATCTCCGGCTTGGGCCAGAAACAGGTGGGCTTGATCACCCGTACGATCGACACATCATAGGTCCGCTGCAACCAGACGCCGGCCTGGCCACGCGCCTCGGCGCCCGGGCCGGCGGCAAAACGCTCTGCCACCTCGAGCTGCACGGTCACGGTCATCACCGGCGGTGCCGCCACATGCGTGGCCACATCCAGCAAAATGCGCGTCCCTACGGAATAGGGGAGGTTGGAGACCAGAGCATCGAAACGCGTGGCCAGCAGCGTATCCCAGTCCACTTCCAGCGCATCGGCGGTATGGAGTTGCAACCGCGGCTCGTGCTCGAAGGTTTCGGTCAGCCAGGCCGCCAGGCGGTGATCCTTCTCGATGGCGACGACCTGCGCGCCGCGGCGCAGCAGTTCGACCGTCACCACCCCCAAGCCGGGGCCGATTTCCAACACGCGCTGCTCCGCCCCGACACCGGCCGCATCCACGATAGACTCCAAGATGTTGCGGTCAATCAGGAAGTTCTGGCCGAGGGTGCGGTTGGGATGGAAGCCGCGCTGTTGGCACCATTCCCGCACCTGCGTTGGGCTCGTGAGGTTCATGCCGGCTGCCTACTACCGTTCCGCCGAGGTGGGGGGGAGCTCAAAGAGTTTCACAAAACCCTGCTGGCGCAGGCGTGCGGTCCACCCCTGGTAGATGGTTTCGGACTTCTGCAAGCGCAAGCGCCGTTCGATCTGCGTCCAAGCCTCGTCCAGTGTCGGCTGGCCGGCGGCCTTCTCCTCGATTTTCTGGAGGATCATACCGGTCTCGCCCAGCATCACCAGCCGGCTGCACTGCCCCGTCTTCACCGTGGCCAGCGTCTGGACCAGCCGCGGGGCGAGGTCATCCAGATCCAACCAGCCGCGATCCCCGCCACGAGGCGCATAATCATCCTTCGAATACTTGCGCGCCACGGTGGCGAACTCCGTACCGGCGTCCAGTTCCTGCAACGCCACCGCGCCCAACTGTTCCACGGTTTGATCCTTGGACGGTTGCGGCGGCAAGGTGATGCGCCCCAGGTGCACACGGGCGCTGGTCACCAGCGCCAGCCGGTTGGTTTCGTAATAGCCACGCACCTCGCGCGGCGAGACCGTGACATGCTTGTCCACGTTCTCCGAGCGCATGGCCATCAGCATCATCTCCTCCTCGATCCCCTTACGCCACTCTTCGAAGTTGACGCGATGCTCCGTCAGGTCGTTCATCAACAGGGTCCGATTCCCCTTATAGCGACTGTCGACGATATCCTGGACCCGATCCTCGACCACCCAGGCCTGCAGTTTGAGATCCGCGGCGCGGGCGGCCGCCAGGATCAGGCGGCGGTTGATGAACGCATCCAGGGTCTCCGTGTACAATTTGCGCAGGCTCTTTTCGCGTTCCTCCTTGGGCATTTCGATCCAGGCGCTGTTGCGGATCTCGTTCATGACCTCGGAGATGGTGATGGTCTCATCGTTCACCTGCGCGGCCACGCCATCCATCAACCAGGCGGGCGGGGTCGCATTGGTAGCCGCCTGCGCGGCGCCTGGCAGCCCCAGCAGGAACAGCCCGATCCAAACCGCGGGAGTTGGCAGCAGGGAAGCTTGGAAGATTGGGGAAAACCGCGTCTTCGCCATTCTTCCAACCATCCAAGCCCCCAATCTTCCGCCGTTCAGGAGTCCGCCTATGGTTCTACGCTTCATGCCATGCTCACTTTCTTTACCAGTTGGCCCCGCCGTCCAACAACCCGACGGGGAGTTACCGGCACCGCCCTTGACGGTGGGGAAGCCATACTATATTGTGCGGCTGGGTCACGGAAAGCCCAAAGCGCGCCGTCGCCGGCGAAAGGGTGCGATTTTAGTTAGTGGGAGGAGAAAGGTGAGATTCCCCACTAACTACAATCGCACCCCCGGCGAAAAGGCATGGTCTTTTCCTGAAGCGCCACCTTACGCAGGCTTCAGGAAAAGACCCTGGGCGAGAATGGGTGTGACCCGCACCAACGAGGTGGCACTGCCATGATTCCAGCCATACTGACCATCACCAGCCCCGCCAACCCGAAGATCAAGACCGTCGTGAAGCTGCGGCAGCGCACGCACCGGGACGAACTCGGTCTGATGCTGATTGAGGGGTACCGCGAGCTGAAGCGCGCCCTCGATAACGGCTACCGCCCGCACCAGCTCTTCTTCTGCGAAGAGCTCTTTCTTAAGGGGACCGGCGAACCGGTGCTGATCGAGCGCTGCCGCACCCTCGGCACGGAGATCATCGCCTGCACCGCGATCGCCTTCGAAAAAATGGCCTACCGCGAGCGCCCCGAAGGGCTGCTGGCCGTGGGCCCCCAGCTCCGGCGCACCCTCACGGAGCTGCAACTCCGCCCCCACGCGCTAGTGATCGTAGCCGAAGCCATCGAAAAGCCCGGCAACCTTGGCACCATCCTGCGCTCCGCCGATGCCGCCGGCGTGCAGGCCGTGATCGTCTGCGACCGCTGTACGGACCTGCATAACCCCAACGTGGTGCGCGCCTCCACCGGCATGCTCTTCGCCGTGCCGGTGGTCGAAGCCGATAGCACCGCCACGCTGGCCTTCCTGCGCGACCGGAAATTTGCCATTCTCGCCGCCACGCCCCATACGGACAAGCTGCACACCGATGTGCCGCTTACCGGCAACGTGGCGTTGGTAGTCGGCACCGAGCAATACGGCCTGAGCGACACCTGGCTGCAGGCCGCGGACCTGCGCGTACGCATCCCCATGCTGGGACAGGCGGACTCCCTGAACGTGGCGGCGGCCACCACCATCCTGCTTTTCGAGGCCGTGCGCCAGCGTATCGCCGCCGGCCTGGTCCGCGTACCCGCCCCGCCGGCGGATTAGCCCCCGCCTGCCCCGGAACAGGGGTGCCGTGTTCGTCCCCGTTCTGCGGGAGTTGGAAGATTGGAAAGTATGAATCACAGGAGACGGCATGTTTCCTTGTATTCCCCATCCTTCCACGCCCCCCCTCTTCCGCCGTTTGGGGTTCGTGCTTGCGCCCTGGGCCTTGGTCCGCTAGCTTTACGACATGGATGTATTTTGTCTGGCTGGGCGGCCGGACCAACGCAAACCACGCTGCGTGGGCCGGACGCGATCCCCGGCCTACCCACAAGGAGCCGAGCCATGAACAATAAACCCACCGACAACCTGAAGGCCATCCGCCCCCGCTTTCTGGCGGACGAAGCCTTCCGCCAATTGCGCTCCGGCGATGTGGATGGCTATCATCGCAGCATCGCCAGCCGCACCGAAGTGGATTTTTCCTTCTCCGACCTGCGCGGCACAGACCTGCGCAACGCGGACCTCACCAAGGTCAAGCTCACGGGCGCCTACCTCCGCGACACCGATCTGCGCGGCCAGGATCTCCGGCAACATGACCTCGAAGGGTGCAGCCTCTACCATGCCCGCATCAGCGGCGTCTGGTTCCCAGCGGATTTCTCCGCCGAGGAGCTCCGCCTCAGCCTGGAACAAGGCACCCGCCTGCGCCGCCGCTAAGCCAGAGCATGAAGCATCTAGTTACCGTGCGCGCAGGTTTAAGCGGGTTGGCGGTGTGGGTTGGCCTGCGTGTCGCGGGCGACGCGGCACCAGAGGTCGTGAACAGGTTCAGCCAGGCGGCGGCGTGGCTGGCAGCGGCGCTGCTGGGCGTGCCGCTGCAGGGCGGCGCGGAGCCGATCGTGGCGACTCCCGTCCTGCCGGTGCAGATCGTGTCGTCGGTGCTGGGGGGCCTGCACGTGCTGCCGCATCTGCCGGCGCTGGCCGCGGCCACCTTTCATACTGCCATGGGCGTAGCGGGTCCACCACCACCCGTTGCCGACGCCCGCGCAATTTGGTATATTCTTGCTCTATGGCCGCTCACATGACCAACCTCACCCCCGCCACCTGGAAGCGCATTGTACGCAGTTACCGCAGCGACTGCGACCTGACCCCCATCCTGCTCGCGCCGGATGGCCAGCGCGTCATGGGCGAAGCCAGTCCGCTGGATACGCTCCCCCTGGTCATTCAGGCACGGCGCCATGCCATTGAGGAAAGCCTGCGCTGGGGCGAACCGTATGTCTTTCTGCTGGCCGCCGGCGTGATCAGTTGGGCCGTGGCGCTGGTGGACGGCCAAACGCTGCTGGGCGGCGCCTGCGGCGGCGAAGTTACCTGCGAAGACGATCGCGCCGACGTGCCCGCCGTGGCCCAACATCTCGCCCCATGGGGCTCGGCGCATAACCGCATGCGCAGCTATCTGCAGGCACTACCGGTCTGGCCACAGGCGCGGATCCACACCGCCGCCGACCTGCTCAGCGAGACCGTCTATGCGGCGGCCCCCTGGAAACCGACGGTCTGGCATAAGAACCGCGATAATGCCACGCAGCAGCGACAGATCGCGGAAGCCATCCACCAGGGCAAACAGGTGCCCAACCGTAACTGGCCAATCGCCGAAGAGCGCCGCCTACTGCTCTTGCTGCGGGCGGGCGACCAGAACGGCGCACGCAAGCATCTGAATCAACTGCTCGCCGCCATGTTCCTCGATTCACCCCGCCAGGCGGTCCTACAAGCCCGGGTACTGGAACTGCTGGGCTATTTGATCCGCGTGGCCATCGAAGACAGCCCCGAACGCGTCTCCCTCATGACCGCCCATCAGCAGTGGATCGAACAGATCATTGCCGCACGTACTTTCGAAGGATTGTCACATGTGGTGCGCGACGCCCTGGATGCCTTCCTGAGCGAAGTGGCGCAACAAGGACTGACCCGCACCAACCTGCACGTGCGACAAGCGCTGGACTATGTCAACCAGCATCTGACCACCTCCATCTCTTTGGCAGACGTCGCACAGGCGGCCGGCATCAGCCGCTTCCGTCTGGCGCACCTGCTCAAGGCCACCACCGGCCAGACCCTGCTGCAACACGTCAAACGCCTGCGGACCGACGAGGCCCGCCGCCTACTGGAGACCACCCCGCTCTCCTGCGCAGCCATCGCCTCCACGTTGGGGTTCGCTGACCAAAGCCACTTCACCCGCCACTTCCGCGAAACCGCCGGCATCACCCCCGCGCAATACCGCCGGGCGCGCCGGCTAACGCCGGCCTGACGGCGCGCGGATTTGACATTGCGCAGCGCATATAGGATTATCATGCCTGTGCCTGTGCGAAGCCACGCCGCAGCGGCCCCCGGCTACACGCACCTGCCACACCAGCATAACGGAACACGCCCCTCATGAACGACTTTTCGCTCTCTTCCATGATTCAACAAGGATGGCCCATCCTCTCCATCCTGCTGATCATGTCCATCTTCTCCACCGCCACCTTCATTGACCGGTTGCGCGCCCTACGACGAACACGCTGCCACGCGCGCCAATTCGTGCGCTATGTGATCCGCGTCATTGAGGAACGCGGCCTGGAACCGGCCATCGCCTATTGCGCCAAGCATCCGGTGCCGGTGGCCCGGACCGTGCTGGCCGTGCTGGAGCAGAACGGCGACCGTGCGGCGCGGGAATCGGCCATGGAACACGCCGTGGAACTCGAGGCGCATGAACTGAGCCTGGGCGTAGCCGCGCTGGGCACGATTGCCAGCGTGGCCCCCTTTGTCGGCCTGCTCGGCACCGTGATCGGCATCATCAAATGCTTCAGCAGCATTGCCGTCAACGCCGGCGGTGGCGCGGAAGTCGTCTCCAAGGGCGTGGCCGAAGCGCTGGTGACCACCGCCTGCGGTCTGCTGGTGGCCATCCCTTCGGTGGCGGCCTATAACTTCTGCGTGCACAAGATCAAGAACCTCGCCAAGGATACGCACCTCGCCGTCTATGACCTGATCGCCTGGCTCTCGGAACGCAAGGAACCGCCCATGTGGGACGGCATCCGCACGTCGACGAGGGATCGCGAATGAAAGGTGGCGCTTCCAGCGATAAATATGAGGTCGTGGCGGAGATCAACATGATCCCGTTCATTGACATCACGCTTGTGCTGCTGATTATCTTCATGGTGATGACCCCCTATCTCGTGAAGGAACAGATCAAGATCAATCCGCCCAAGACCAAATCCCGCGGCGCGGATGTCAAACAACGCGACCTAGTACAGATCAGTGTCTCCCGCGAAGGGACCTTCGCGGTCAACGGCGAAGCCACCACAGCCGACGGGATCATCGCCATGGTCCAGCACCGGCTCAAGGACCCCGAGAACCAGCAGGTAGTGGTGGCCGCTGACAAGGATGTGGTCTTCGACCACGTGGTCCAGGCCATGGACGCGGCCAAGCGTGCCGGCGCCACCAAGATCGGCGTGGAAGTCAAACACGATGGCTCGGCCGGCAGCACGCCGGCCCCGTCCGCCACCAAGCAACCGCGCACCCCCGCCCGTGCGCACCCCTGAGCCGCGCCTTACCCGCACTTACACGCCACCCTTACTCGTCCCACACTCGACCCGCTTAAAAGAGTGGCATAAGGGGTTGGCATAAGGGGTCGTGTTTGTTGTTCGGCATATCCTGCGTCTGCCTGGCTGTCCGCAAGCATTTGCATGACCTTGGCATGGTTGCGTCGCAGAACGGCATCCTTTGCCAGGTACCTGCGCACACACCGGACGCAACTCTGGACCCTTGCGAGGGGCATTACCATGCCCGCGCCCTAGCACGCCCACCGCCTGCACGTCCACACCAATCATACGTCATAACAAATACGACCACACTGCCTTCTCCAACACGACCCTCGACCGCTCCTGGCAGGAGGAAGCGAGACGCTGCTGGGCAGCGTGTTTCATTAAGAGCCTGTTGGACGCGCGAAGGTCAATAGGATATATTGCAAAGCAAGCTGACTCGACGCCCGTAGGTCGTCGCGTCTTGAGTTCGGGACGCGCCGAGCACGGCGAGGCAAGTCCAACGGGCAAACATTATGAACAGAAGGCAACTACAGGCTGCCTCGGAGCAAGCCCGGCAGCGTGCGGTGGCGCTGGGCGAGGCCGGTGATACCGCGGCTGTACCGGAACTGATCGCGCTCTGCCGGCATACCGGCCCGACCGTGCGCCGCGCGGCGGCTTCGGCGCTGGGCAAACTAGCCACGGACGCCACGGCCCGCGCTGCGGTGCCGTCCCTGTGCGAACTGGCACGCGACGCGCACCCGCAGGTGCGGCAGTACGCCATGCTGGCGCTGGGCAAGATAGGCGACGAAGCGGCCTTGCCCGCCCTGCGCGATGCGGCGAACAGCTCCGCACCCCAACCGGACTACGTGCTGGCCGCCGCCCTCAAGGCCTTCGAGCAGATCGAGGCAGCAACACGCGCGCAGCACGAGTGCGCGCCGATCGCATGCTCGCGGTGCAGGCGAGAAACCTGCACGGTGGTGCAGTCGCGCGGCGAACGGCAGATCGCCGATTGGCTCGCGGCACATTCCATCGCCTACCGCTACGACGACAAGTTCCAGATTATACAGGGGTTTGCCATCCGTCCCGACTTTTACCTGCCCCGCCACGATGTCTACATCGAGTACTGGGGCATGGACACGACCGACTACAAGATCGGCATGCTGTTGAAACAGAAGCTCTACCAACAGGAAGACAAGAAGCTGATTTCCCTCTACCCCGCCGACTTGCCGACGCTTGATGCCAAGCTGAAGGAAGCACTGAACGCGGACGCGACGAACCCGGCGAGTCGAGTCCGGCAGGGGCAAGACCAGATCCACTGAACCGGGCGCCCCATCCAAGATCCCCGGTCACTCCGGGTGGCGGGCGCCGGTCGAGCGGGAAGAATCCTGAACCGCTGACCCTTTACGACTCTGAAATCGCCCTCAGGCCCGAGCAACCGACCCACTTTACCGTGGCTGATCAAGGAGCCGTTTCTTGTTCTCGTTCGGCAGGGAGGATCTATCGATCCAGGCGCGGACGGCGGGCTCGTCCTGCTGCATCCAGTGACGGGCCACAACCTCCATCTGTCTGATGCGGTTTTGGTCGTCCCCGATGGTGGCGGATTAGGCGGCCGCGGTAGCAGGGTCGTGGCGGCTGACGCGGTTCACGAAGATGCGGACGGCGCGGTCGCGCCACGCTGCGGCGGGCGCGCTGTTCCTCGCGCGCAAACCTTTTGCGTTGGTTGCGCGGCTGGCTGCAGAAAGCTACCGCCCGCGGGACAAGCCCTGGCCTTTACACACAAGTTCTTCTGGACAAATACCACGGCCGCAAAAGCGATTAAATTGACCCGTCGAACCGCAAATTGACGAATTTCGAACCGCAGAATCTCGAAGTCCCTCGTGAAACGCGAACGTGCGCAAGCGACTGTACCAGCGAAAGTGCCTCACTTCATGATTCGGACCTCGATATTCGGCAATTTGCGTTATGTTGCGCGCAACATAATTTGCGCTGCGCCCCGCGATCGCGCTTCGCAGCATTGGGCAGAGCGTCTCGTCCGTCGCCATAGCCATCAGCAGCGGCAACGCGTTGCTGCCGCGCGCCACCAGCCGGCCGAGCGCCGCATCATCCTTGCTGCCGGGCTGGAACATGCCGCGCCCCGCCATCGGCGACGGCAGGAGCCACAACTGAACCTGCCACATCTGCCCCGCCTGCGGCGCCGCCGCTTCCGTCACCAGCGCGGTCGCCAGCTTCTGATCTTCGGCGTCCACGCCTTCCCCGCTCACGGCCGGGGGTGCCTGCATGGCTACGCGCTGCTGCAGTCGCTCCACCAGTATTTTAACGGCGCCCGCTTGCCGCCACCCGGCCGGATAGCGCTTCACCAGAGGTGCGGACAAACGAGTCGCACTGCATCTCGCGGGCGCCTTCGTCCTTGGCCTTGATCTTCTTATCGACCAGCGCCAGCGCGCGGGCGAGCTCGCGCGACAGATCAACCTCGCGCCACGTGCCGCTCTCTTCCCAGGGGTTGGCACCCATCCCGCGGCAGCGCCGCGCGGCTCCCGCCATTCGTCGCGGTGCCGGAGGCCTGGAGGACGGCATTGCTGCGCATGGCCGCATACCTGCTGGTAACGTTTCCCCAACGGCACCTGCCGGGCTATCGCCCCGGCCCCGTTACCCCTGCCACGACTTGGGCGGCTCGTGCCACAAATCATAGAAAACGACAAGCGGGAAGCGGGCGTCGCAAACTGCGAGAGTTGGAAGAATGGAAGGCTGGAAGAGGCGCTTGATGTGGCGCACCCTCCTATGATTCGCAGGAGACTGCTTGTTTCCGCGTTTTCTCCATCCTTCCAAGCATCCACCCCCCCAATCTTCCGCAGTTCAGGGGGCGGGGCGGCCCTACGACACGCGGCAGAGCAGCCCCTTCAGATAATGCCCTTCGGCAAAAGCCAAGCTCTCGGCATGATCCGGGGCCTGCTCCAGTCGCTGCAGAAGGTGCACCTCGCGCCGGGCATCGCAGGCGGCATCGGTGACAATCTTCTGGAACAGCTCCGTAGGCATCAGGCCGGAACAGGAGCACGTTGCCAGGATGCCACCTGGACGCAGAAGCTTGATACCAAGCAGGTTGATATCCTTGTAGCCGCGGGCGGCAGCCATCAGGTGCCCCTTGGACTCCACGAACTTAGGCGGATCGAGTACGATCAGGTCGAACATCCGGCGCGCATCGCGAAACTTCCGCAGCACTTCAAAGACATTCCCCTCGATGGTCTCGGAGCGGGACGCCTCGATCCCATTGCGTGCCGCATTGGCACGCGCCAGGGCCAGCGAGGGGGCCGACATATCCACATGCACGGCCGACGTCGCGCCGGCTTGCAAGGCGGCGATCCCAAACCCGCCCGTGTAGGCGAAGGCGTTTAAGACCTCGCGCCCCGCGGCATACCCGGCCACGGTGGCGCGGTTCTCGCGCTGGTCCAGGTAGAAGCCGGTCTTATGCCCCTGCTTCACATCCACGCCATAGTGGCAAGCATTCTCCTGGATCTCCACCAGATCAGGCGGGGTCTCGCCCGCCAGCACACCGGCCACCAGCGGCAACCCTTCCCGCTCGCGCACATCCAGATCCGAGCGCTCGTAGATCCCCGCGCACGGGCAGAGCTTCGCCAGCGCGGCCACAATCTCCGCCTTCCACCGTTCAACGCCTACCGCCGTGAACTGGCAGACCAGAAAATCAGCATAGCGGTCCACGACCAGCCCCGGCAGGCCATCCGACTCCGCATTTACCAGGCGCATAGCATTTGTGGCGCAGCGCGCCGGCGGCAAGGCCGCGCGGGCGGCCAGCGCCGCCGCAATCCGCTGTTCAAAGAAGGCCGCGTCGACCACGCCCCCCTCGCCAAAGGTCCACATCCGCACGCGAATCTGCGAGGTTGGCGACCAGGCCCCCTGCCCCAGCAAGGCGCCGGCCACATCGCACACCTGCACCGTATCGCCCGCCGCCGGCTCCCCGCCTTCGCACCGCGCCACGCCGCCGGAAAAGATCCAGGGATGATGCCGCAGCACCGTATGGTCACGCCCCTGCTTCAAGAAGATCGTCGTCATAAGCTACACCTTCGCTGGGTTCCAGCATGGATGCCTGATTGCAGCCGCCGTCCCTTATACCGTGTCAGACCATGGATAGCAATGGACAAGACAGACCCTGCATGCGTAAGTGCTTCCGTTGGGGTGTAGGACAAAAAAGTGAGTTGGGGGGGGAGGGAAAGCGCAAAAAGGAGTTGCAGGGCAGGGTTCGATGCGTTATTCTGTTGTAAGAACTTTCTTACAGGAGTAATTAGCCATGGAACAATCAGATGTATTAGC
>CAIOST010000228.1 GCA_903861045.1 uncultured bacterium
TGCAAAAGGGAACCTCCAGAAACCTGGAGGCCCCGAATGGCCATCCGGTCCGGGCCGGACCCAGCATGCCATGCTCTATCCCGGCCCCGACGGCCCGGTGGCGAGCGAGAGGTATGAGATGTTCCGCGAGGGCGTGGAGATTGCCGAGGCGCTGATCTTCATCGAGCGGGCCATCCAGGAGAAGAAACTCGGCCCGGCACTCCAGCAGAAGGCCGAGCAGGCTCTGGAAGCGCGGAGTAATGCCTTCATCATGGACTGGTTTACCATCCGCGACATGCCCGGCGCCGAGGAGGACGCGAAGTTGCTGAGCCTGGCCGGCGAGGTGGCGCGGGGGATGGAGAAGAAATAATCGGGTTCAGGGTTCAGGTTTGAATTCATCGTTTTCGCTATCGTTGTCGTGATCTTTGTCGACAATGATCGGGACAAGGATAACGACAATGAGGGAAGGACGACAATGATTGGGACAAGGATGTGAGCCGGTTGACGACTACGGCGACGATTACGGGCGACGAGGGAGGGGTGGCGATCGGGTTTATTCGATCGCTCCCCTCCTGGGACGTAGCGTGCCGCGAAGGCTGGTTCTGGCGAAAGCCGGCTCGCCTTGGTGTTGTTCGCGGATGGCGCAGATGACGCATTCCAAAACTCATAGGGAGGTACGGTTCGATGAATAGCAAAGAGCGCATGATGAGAGTTCTGTCCGGCGAACGGGGTGCAAACCCGCCGGCGGTGTTCCATACTTGGGGCGACTACAAGGTGGAGTTCGCCGGATTCAACCCGAAGTTCCAGTACTGCCAGGGCGGCCCAGAACTGGCAGGCGTCGAAACCAAGTTCTACGAGCGGTTCCAGCCGGACTGGATCCACTGCGGCTCGGCCGCCGGGCCCTCGACGTGGAAGCGCGAACGCCGCGTGGAGGGCCAGCGTGCCTTTCTGCGTAGTGAGGACGGCCAGCGCTGGCTTGAAATCCAGGAGGACTACGGCCTGGCTCCGGATCCGGCCGTGCCCGCTACGCCTTATACGGGGCCCCGCCTGACGCTGGAGTCACGGGCGGCGATCGACGAGTATTTTGCTGCCGACCGGACGACCGTGGATGCGATCCTGGCGTCCGGCACGTTCGACCACATGAAGCAGTTGGCCGATACCTTCGGCGACCGGGTCTTCATCGCGATCAATGACGGCATGAACGGGCTTCCCGGGGTCCCGTACGAAGAGTCCGTGGTGGCCGCTTTCGAGACGCCCGAACTGGTCGCCCACGCAATCCGGCGGCAATGCGAGAGTTTCATGCTGCGGGTGCACGCGGCGAAGGCCTGCGGCGCGCATGCCTACATTATCTCGGAGGGGTTCGGCGGCAGTTTGGGGCAACTCTCGCCAGCACTTGAGGAGCGCGTACAGGCTGAAGGCAAACGCTGGCTCTACGCCGAAATCAGGAAGGCCGGTCTGCTCCCCATCGGCTACTGGCTGGGGGATGTACGCCCCCACATGGGTTGGCTAAACAGCCTCAACATGGCCGGGCTGTTGATTGAGGAAGATAAGAAGGGATTCGCGCTTGATCCCCTCGAGATCCGGCGGATGCTGCGACCCGAGACCTGCCTGTTTGGCAATCTGGACAGCAACCTGCTACTATGGGGCACACTGGAGGCCATCCGCACCGAGGTGCGCCGCCAGCGCCGGGCCGCCGCCGAGGGGGCGTTTGTGATCGCCAACGGCTCCCCGATCGTACTCGGTACACCGGCGGCGAACCTTGATGCGTACATGGATGAGGCGCGGAGATGAGGCCTCAATCGGTTGACGACTACGGCGACGATTACGGCTTACGGAAAGATGCCGCACAATCGTCCACCGAAAGGGAAGGGAATAAGGAAAGAAAGTAGAACTGTGAAACTCGGTTGACGACTACGGCGACGACTACGGCTTACGGAAAGAGGCCTCACAATCGTCCACCGTTGTCGTCGCCGTCATCGTCCACCGAAATGGATTGGAAGAAGGAAAGCAAGGAAACACGAAAATGAAGCCATTTGATATTGCTCCGTTTGCGATGCCCAACGGCCCTGCTGACGAGCTGAAGTTCGAGGAGGCGCGGGATGTGGAGGTGGTCGAGGTCGTCTATGCCGGCCCCGCACCCAAGACATCCAGTTTGCAGTACATGCGCAAGACCTGGCCGCAGTCGCGCGTCGAACGTACGCTCTACCTGGACACCGACCGCCCGATCAATGTCGGTTGGCAGCGCATGGATGACCTCTTTACCCCAGCCTGGGCGGACGCGGCGACGAACGTCACCCGGGTCAACGCGCACACGCTGCGCTATACGTTCCAGCCGCTGACGGCCGAAATGCCCGACGTGTCCGACTACGCGGTGACATTCCGCCGGACCGTCGGGGTGCGCGTGACGGGAGACGGCGCGGCCGTGCGTGCGATCCGGGTCTTCACCCGCTCGCAACCGACCCGTACGGCGCTGCGGGTCGAGCTGCATGCCGGGAAGCAGACCGCCGCCAAGGCGATCGATCTGTCCGGCTACAACGCGGTCGTCAGCCGCGTGACCGTCGGCAGTGGCACACGTGCCAATGGCAGTGGCGTGCGCGTGGGTACGGGGCGCAAAGCCTCCTTTGGGCTGGATGTCGAGCACATGCTCCCGGTCCACTGCTATGCACACGATGATGGCCACATCTTGTTCGGGCTGGGAAAGGACGCCTTCACCATCTCCCTGACCTCCCTGGCAAAGGAAGGCCCGATCTGGTTTGCCGAGGCGGGGATCTACATCGCCCGGGCCGATGACCCGGAAACGTTTGAACAGTATCGTGCCCGCACCCGGAGGTGCCTGACCATTGCCCGGCAGGTTGCGGCGTGCGCCGAGCAGTCGCTGGCCGGCGCCATGAACGGACAGATGCGGCCCCATCCGATTGCGTACTGCTGCGGCGCCAAGCACGCCCGGCAGAAGTTCTGGATCGAGCCGTGCGGCGATGTCGAGCTGACGCAGTGGCTGCTCCAGCAGCCGCCCGCAGCCGATACGCCCCGCTGGAAGAATGACGGCAATGCCCGTATTTTCTTCGGCTTCGACCGGTGGGCCGTGGAAGGGCGTCACAACGATCCCTGGCCGGTAATGTCCAACAATCTGCAGTTCCGGCGTGATGCGGTGCGTGCCGTTCAGAAGTCCTTTGCCGTGCCCCTGGCGCACGCCATGCTCGCCGGCGAACCGGCGCCGGACGCGACCATGGTCGCGCTGATCCGTTTCCGTTTCGAGAACCTCAGCGACCGGCCGGCCACCGCCGAGTTGCCGCTTTCCTACAGTCACTCGGCGGCACGCATCCACAACCGCCGGGAGGCCCGGAACCTGAATTGTGCCGAGCAGCAGACCGACACCTTGCTGCCGCGATGCGCGCGGGAGACGCTGACCATCGAAGGCGACCGGGTGCTGGGCGACTTCAAGGGCGAGCGGGTGTTGCGCCTGGCATTCCAGACGGACATGCAGACCGAGGCGCTCGGCGATACGGTGCGGTTCCGCAAGGAGCTTGCCCCCGGTGCACGGTGCGAGTTGCTGGTGCGCATTCCGTATGTGGCCTTGGCTGACGAGGCAGACGTCGCGGCGCTGCGCGCGCTGGATTTCGACCGGTGCTACGGCGAGATGGCGCAATACTGGCGCGCGGAAGGACGCAAGGGTGCGCAGATTCAGACGCCGGAGCCGCATCTGAACGCCGGCTACACCGGACACTTGCCGATCGTCCTGATGACCGATCTCGGCTATCCGGACGGCTCGGGGCTGGTCAACACCTCGGTCGGCACAACCACCTATGGCAACTGCACCAATGAGTCGGTCATGGTGGTCGAAGAGTTGCAGCAACGGGGTCTCCCGGACGAGGTGCGGCGGCGCTTGGGAATCTGGGTAAAATATCAGGGCACGGCCGGGCTCAAGGGGCGTTTCACGGATTACGAGGGCGTTCTGTTCGGTGCCGGCGGGATGCAGTGGGGCGACAGCTACGACCAGCATCATGGCTGGGCCCTGTGGGCGCTGGCGCGGCATTTCCTGCACACCGGCGACCGCGACTGGTTCGCCGGCGTCGCGGCGGCGGTGGTGCAAGGGGCGAACTGGATTGTCCGGCAGCGGCGTGAGACGTTGACGCCGGAGCCGCATTCCCGCGGCTGGGAGCGCGGCTTCCTGGCCGCCGGCGCCCTGGAGGATGTGGACGACTACTTCTATTGGCTGAGCACCAACGCGCTGACGTGGCGGGGCTTGAACAGCGCCGCAGAGGCCTTGGAACGGTTCGAGCATCCGGAAGCGGCGCGCTTGCGGCGCGAAGCCGACGCCTACCGCCGTTCGCTGATCGCCGGCTTCGAGACCGCGCGCCGGCACAGCCCGCTGATCCGCCTTCGCGACGGGCGTTGGATCCCGCACTATCCCTCGCGCCTGTACTGCCGCGGCCGCGACTACGGTTGGATCCGCGAGACGCTCGAAGGCTCCGTCTACCTGCTGATCTCCGGGCTCTATGCGCCGAAGAGCAAGCAGGCAGGCTGGATTCTCGACGACTACCTCGATACCCGCTACATGAACGCACCGTACAGCTACGTGATGGAAGATCCGCAGACGCAGTGGTTCGACTGTGGCGGCATCTGCCCGCAGCCAGCGCTGCTGGCCGGCCTGCTGCCGCACCTCGACCGCGACGAGATTGAGGTCTACCTCTGGATGTTCTTCAATGCCTGGGCCGCCTGTTATCGCTCTGAAGTGCAGGCCTTTGTGGAGCATCCCCAGCCGGTGCTGGGCTTTGGCAACTGCGCGCCCTTCAAGACCAGCGACCAGTCCAACGCCATGAAGTGGCTGGCCTACCTGTTCGTTTACGAGCGGGAGGGGTTGCTGCACCTTGGCCGCGCCATTCCCCGCGCCTGGTTTGCGCAGGAACACCCCTTCCGCGCCACGCGGCTGAGCACTCCGGCCGGGATCGTTTCGGTCGAGTACCGTCCGCAACAGGCGGCCGGGAAGATCGAGGCGGACGTGGAACTGGAACTGCGGGTCAAGCCGGAGCGGTTGCTGCTGCGCTTCCGTCACCCGGATAAGAAGCTCATCCAGTCCGTCACGATCAACGGACGCGCGTCACGGGCGTTTGACGCTAGGAGCGGGGATGTGGAACTGACGGGGGGCAGTGGCAAGGTGTGCGTGACGGTCGGGTATACGTGACGTATGGTCGGTACGGGCAGTGGTCGCCAAGGCGGCCGGATATGGAAATCCGGCCTACTTCAGGAGTGGCGTGCGCAACGGAAGTAGGCCGGAACTCCGGTTCCGGCCTACTGGTCTTCTTGGTCGCTTCATCTTTGTCGCGAGCTTTGTCGACAACGATAGGGACAATGATTACGACAACGATGTGAGCCGGTTGACGACTACGGCGACGATTACGCTGGACGATTGGGGGCGAGGCCGCCGGACCTTGCACGAATTTACAAAATGTTTGCACTCCTATCCGGTGACGTTACGGCCGGAATATGCGATACTATCGCCATTTCCGGTTTAATGGCGGGATGGCTAGCAGTGGAACTATGATGAGTTAAGCGCATGCTGAAAGTTCTGTCCGGTGAACGGATTGCAAACCAGCCGGCGGTGTTCCAGAATTGGGGCGACGACAAGGTGGCGTTTGCCGGGTTCAATGGGAAGCGCTTCCCTTGTCAGGGCGGGGCGTAACTGGACGGCATGACACAAAAGGAGGCGGTATGAATAACGGTAAACAGATTGCCCTGCAGGCTCTATCAGGTAAGGCGACGGACCGGGTGCCGGTCGCGTTGTTCAACTGGGAGTTCGACTACACGTGGAAAGCGGCGGGGATTGAGCCCTGGCGGCTCGCGGTCGGCGGGAGTGATACGTGGCACCAGGCGCATCAGGCTTTGCTGGCCCGACATGATGTCGACTTGCTCTTCTATACCGGCGCGATCGAGGGCCCGCTGGAGCCGACCTTGCTGCGTGAAGACGCGGACAAATGGGTTATCCGAAACAATAACACCGGCATGGAATATGGGTTAACCAAGGACAGCCTTTCGTTGTACGAACTACAGACTGGCGCGAAGGGGTGCGGACCGGTTGGCAAGGTCGAAACCTTTGCGGATGCCGACCGGTTGATCCGCACCTTTCGGACCGACCGGCTGATCCCCACCTTTGCCGGATGGGGGGAGGCCTATTTGTCCGGTTTGACCCGGCTGATCCGCGAGGCCGGCGATCGCACGCTGATTTTGCCCCACTATTCGCCGGCGTATGTCTATAGTTGCTATGCGCTGGGCTTCGAAGAAGCCATGCTGATGATGATGGAGCAGCCGGCGTTGTTCACGTATGTCTGTGCCTTGATGGGGGCCGATCACCACACCCGAATGCGCCAACTGAAGGAAGCCGGTGCTGAGGCGGTGTTTATCGCGGATGGCTGGGCTTCCTGCGACATTATTTCGCCGGAACTGTTCGAACGCTTCGCGTTGCCGTGTCAGGTATCGATTGTGGCAGCCGCCCGGGCCGCCGGCCTGAAAACCATCCTCTGGAACGAGGGGGATATTCTGCCGGTGCTGAACCAGCAGGCCACGGTTCCTGTGGACGCCTTTGCTTTTGAACAGCCTCGCAAAGGCATCGACCTCACGGTTGAGAAGATCCGGCAAGTCTTTGGTTCCAACCGCTGTCTATTCGGCAATCTCGACTCCGAACTGCTGCTGATGCGGAATCAGCCTGAGGAAATCAAGCGGGCAGTCGAGCGGCAGATCCGGCAATCCGGACCGGGGGCGCCGTTCATTCTTTGCACGGGCAGCCCGCTACCATCCAATATCGAGCCGGAGGCGTATGATCAGGTCATCGCGGCGGCGCGCGCCTTTGCGTGGACGAAGTAAGCCGAAGCTCCCACAGGGTGCGTGCACGCGGCACCGCTTGGAAGAATGGCGTAAACGCGCAAATATGCCGTGTTCTGCGATTCCCGGGCGGGGATGCAACATCAATGGGTGATTGATGACGTATTTACAATCGCTGTGTGTGAATGGGTCATGCCGGCGCGGGGTTGACCAACCTTCCAGTCTTCCATTCTTCCAACTCCCGCAGTTTGGGGCCTATCTAACACGCCTTGACAAGCGCGGCGGCGTTCTCTTATGGTGTGGACGGCATGGAGGTAGACATCCCGGAACGCGGTGCAAATCCGCGGCGATCCCGTCGCTGTAATCGGGGAGTCGGGTTCAAGTCGTGAGCGATCACGAGCCACTGGTCCTGGTTCAGTCGGCAAGCGACTGAAGCAGGACCGGGAAGGTATGACCCCGGCGCTAATCCGAAAGCCAGAAGACCTGTCTACACGTGAGTCTGGTAGGAATCTGATGGAAAAGGGTTCCGACGCATCGGCTTTGGCCGGGGCGTCGGACCCCTTTTTTTATTTGTGGCGCACAGGCAATCCGCGAAGCACGGAACAAACTCATGATAGCTGCAGTGGTCAGGCACATCGGATCGTTCAGGATCGAGCAGGTTCCCGATCCCGTACCCGCGGCGGGGGAAGTGCGGGTGAAGGTGGCCGTGGCCGGGCTCTGCCGCACAGACCTCAAGCTGATTGAGGTCGGGCATCGGGATTTGGTGCTGCCGCGCATCCCGGCGGAAGAGGTGACCGGCACGGTGGACGCTCTGGGCCCCGGCACGCACCACGACTGGCTCGGGAAGCGGGTGTACGTCTATCCGGGGGTCAGTTGCGGAGCCTGTCCCCCTTGCCTGGCCCGGGCCGGCAATCTGTGTGCGCAGATGCGGATCATGGGCTTTCATCGTGACGGGGGCTTTGCGGCATACGTGACAACTCCCGCGGCCTCGCTGATCGAACTGGCACCCGATTTGGATTTCGAGTCTGCGGTCTTTGCCGAACCGCTGTCTTGTTGTCTCAATGCCCTGGAACTTGCCCGACTCTCGTGCGGGGAGCGGCTGGGAGTCTGGGGCGCTGGCCCGGCGGGCACGCTGATGGCCCGGGCCGGAACTGCCCGGGGGGCTATTTCTTTTGTGATGGAGTCAGATCCGCGCCGCTGCCTTTTGGCAGGTGGTCAGCAAGCCCTACCCGAGGGGATCACGCTCGATGTCGCGGTGCCGGCGGTGGGGGCCCCCGAGGCCTATCATGACGCCTTGCACAAATTGGCTCCGCGCGGCCGGCTGGTGCTATTCTCCGGTCTGGCCCCCGCCGCAGCCTGCCAGTCGGTCGATTTCAATGCGTTGCATTATCAGGAACGGACCCTTGTGGGGGCCTACGGGTGCAGCTATCGGCATGGTGTCGCGGCCTTGGCGCTGATCCGCTCCGGCCAGGTCAAGGTGGCTGATCTGATCAGTCACCGCCTGCCATTAAGCCAACTCGAACAGGGGCTCGAGCTCGTGCGGCAGCGGGCGGGCATGAAAATACTGGTTTACCCATAGCGGAACAGGAGTTGCAACTTACGATGAACACGAACGGAACAGAACTCAAGGCCTTCGGTCACGCCATTCAGAAGCTGATCGGCCGGCAGAATTTGAGCGAACCCGAAACCTACAACCTCTTCAAAGAGCTGCTGGAAGACCGGCAACCGGATTTGCAGCAAGGGGCTTTCCTGGCCGCCCTGGTTGCCAAGGGGGAGACCGCAGAGGAAATCGTCGGAGCCTGGCGGGCCATTCTGGAATGCGACACCATTCTGGCCACCGACCCGCTGCCCAGCGTCCGGTGCGAGAATTCGGGCACGGGCATGGACACACTGAAAACCTTCAACGTCAGCAGTGCCGCCGCCATTGTGGCCGCCGCCTGCGGGGTCTCGATGGCCCGTCATGGGGCGCGTGCCTTGACCTCCTTTTGCGGGACGGTGGACATCCTCGAGGCCGTCGGCGTGGATGTGGAATGCGATGTCGCCACCGTATCCGGCAGTCTTTGTGCGGCCGGCATCGGCCTCTACAACGGCATGAGTCGCAAGGTGCATCCGGTCGCGCTGGGACGCATCCTGAGTCAAATTCGCTTCGGCTCCACGCTAAACATCGCGGCCTCACTGGCCAACCCCGCCCGGCCGACCCACGCCGTGCGCGGCGTCTACACGGCCGCGCTACTGCCGCTGCTGGCAGAGGTGATGCCGGCCATGGGCTATGTCCGCGGCCTGGTGGTACACGGGCAGGACCGGCAGCAGCCCGGCGGCATGGACGAGTTGTCCATCACCGGGCCGACGCTCATCCGGGAATTCACGGCCGGCCGCACAAGCCAAAGTTACCAGGTGCACCCCGGGGATTTCGGACTGCTACCAGCCGTCTTCAGCGACATTGCCACCACGGGCAACCTCGACACGGAACGCCGGCGCTTCCTGCGCGTGCTGGCGGGACGCGACGTCGGGGCCTGCGCGGACTTCACGGCGCTGAATAGTGCGGCCGTGTTGTTCGTGGCCGGGCGCGCCAGTTCTCTGGAACAGGGTGTGCGTATCAGCCAGCAAGCGCTGGGCAGCGGGGCCGCGCTGGCCAAGCTCCAGCATTGGACCGGCGTACAAACCTCCACGCCGGGCCACGGGGAAGCCATCCTGGACCAGGCCCTGCGCGCGGCCGGTCTTGCCTGTTCGTGCCCGTAAAAACTGGTAAATATGCGGTAGCAGATTGGACGGTAGGCTGTCATACTGCCGGCTGGCAGTGCGGTTGTGGATGTGTCCGTGTAGACGAGAACAAACAAGCTTGGAAGAATGGTATGACAACTCAGACGGTATGCAGGGTGTTGGTGCTGGCGCTCTTGCTGGCGGGGATCATTCCTGCGGCGCGCGCGGACGTGCGGCTGGCAAAGATCTTTACCGATAACATGATGTTGCAGCGCGATCAGCCCATCCGGGTCTGGGGCTGGGCGTCGACGAATGAGGCTGTGACCGTGACGTTGGGCGGCCAGAAAGCCGCGACCACCGCGGATGCCCAGGGCAAGTGGCTGGTCGAACTTCCGGCTCGGAAGCAGGGCGAGAACCTGACGCTGACCATTACGGGCCAGAATACGCTCGTACGCAAGAACATCATTGTGGGTGACATCTGGCTCTGCTCCGGGCAGTCGAACATGGAGTGGTTCCTGGCGCAAAGTTTTGGCGGCGAGCGCGCCATCGCGGACGCGGACTATCCGCGCATTCGCTCCTACAAGGTGCCGCACCTCGTATCCGACAAGCCCGCAGAAGATCTGCCCGGGGACGGATGGAAAGTTTGCACGCCACAGACGGCGGCGGGTGCCTTCACGGCGGTGGGGTTCTACTTCGCGCGTGAGGTAAGTCAGCAGGCCGGCGTGCCGATCGGCCTGCTCGATGATAACTGGGGCGGCTCGCTTATTGAGCCGTGGACACCCGCGGAAGGGGTGGCACTGGTCCCCGGGGTGCGCGACTTGTCCACCAACTGGAGCGGTATCTATAACGCCATGATTCATCCGATCATCCGGTTCCCCATCAAGGGGGTACTCTGGTATCAGGGGGAGAGCAACGGCGCCGAGGGTGACAGCTATGCGCTGAAGATGCGCGCCCTGATCGGCGGCTGGCGCAAGGTGTGGGGGATCGGCGACTTCCCTTTCTATTACGTTCAATTAACCGGTTTCACGGCCGTCCAGAGCGCCCCCGCCGGTGGTGACGGCTGGGCGCGGCTCCGTGAGGCGCAGGCCAATGTTTTGGCGGTGACTAATACCGGCATGGCGGTGACGCTGGACGTGGGCGATGCCGCTGATATTCATCCGCGCAACAAGCTTGCCGTGGGCCAGCGACTGGCACGCTGGGCACTGGCCCGGGATTACGGGGTGCAGGAGATCGAACCGTGCAGCCCCCTCTATCGCAGCCAGACGGTGGAAGGGAATCGTGTCCGCCTCGCCTTCGACCACGCCGGGGCCGGGCTGATGGTTGGCCGGAAATTTAATTTCGGCGCACTGGCGAAGACGCCACATGCAGCGGCGCTCCCCAAGCTGGGTGCCGTCAGCTGCGACGGCGAACTTGCCGAGTGGCGTGCGGCCGCGGCGGTGCCCCTACGACTTCCGTCGGATATGGCGCACCGCCAGCCGCCCCATGTGTGGAAAGGCCCCGCCGATTGCAGCATGGAGGTGCTGTGCGGCTGGAGCGACGAGGGGCTCTGTCTGGCCGGTACCGTCGCGGATGACGACGTCCGGAACAACCGCCCGAACGCCGTCTCCTACGAACAGGACTGCGTGGAGTTCTATGTGGACGGCCGTGTGGGCGCGGCGTTCCTGACCCCCCCCTATTCGAAAGGGGCCTATCACATCTTTGTGCGGCCACCCGTCGGCGATGCGCCGGTGACGCTGGTCTGCAACAGCGACAAAGCCGCCATCGCCAACGCCCGCGCGGCTGTCAAACGCACCGCGCACGGCTGGACGTTCGAGGTCGTTATCCCCTGGGAGGCCTTTCCCGGCTTCCGCGCCCAGCCCGGCGCCTCCTTCGGGCTACAGTTTGGCATCGATGACTACGACAGCCGCGATGGCGACGCATCGCAGCCGCTCATGCTGAGCGTGCGCGGCGCCACTTCGCTCTTCATGAATCCGCAGAAACTCGTGAAATGGACGCTGAGCGAGGCCTTCCGCACCGGCGAGAATGTGCCGCTTGACGCGGTGGCGGGTATCGACCTGCCGCGCGATATCATCGGCGGCGACCGGGTGGATATCTCAGTGGCCATGGGGCGCATGCCCGGAGAACTGCCGCCGGTTCGTTCGGGTGCCTATACGATCAAGGAGCGCACGGGCGCCGTGGCCGCGCAAGGGGTTGCCAAATTCGGTAAGGCCGCAGCCCCCTGGCGGCAGTCCACAGAAGGGAAATTTACATGGAAATTGAAGGGCTTGGTCGACGGTATCTATGATGTGGAAGTCCGTCTGACGGATGCGCACGGCACCCCCTTGGGTGTTTTGCGCGACCAGACGATGGTGCGCATCGCTGCGATGAGTGGCCGTGTGGAAGAGGACCAGGGCGCCAAGCCGGCGGGCTTTGCCATAGCCGGGGCCGACAAGGTCTGGCATTGGGCGGAGGCGACCCTTGAGGGCGGGACCGTGGTGGTGGTCTCTGACAAGGTCAGCGCGCCAGTCGCGGTGCGCTACGGCTATGCGGCCAATCCCGAGGCTGCCAACCTCTATTCCAAAGACGGGCTGCCGGTTGGCCCGTTCCGCACGGATAACTGGTAGATGCAAGCGGCGCCGCAGTACCAGCAATTCTCATTATGGCACTCGGCGGGGCCGGCGGCCCCGCCTTACCTGCCACAATTCGCGATTTCACACTGTTACGGGTAGGGCGGGGCCGCCGGACCCGCCGCCATAAGTCCATAATGAGAATTGCGGCGCAGCGCACGGAGATTCGACATGCACGCTAAGAATCCATTACGCGACTTTTGTCCTGACCCATCGCGTTTTGACCTGGAATGGCTGGAGCCTGTGGTGGAAGACGGCGTAACGTTACGTCCTTTCCGGATGACGACGTTCCGCCTGCCCGGCGGACCTGTCCGCACCTACGGGATGGTCGGCTTGCCGGAAGGGCGCGGCCCTTTCCCGGCCATCCTGCATATTCACGGCGGCTGCCAGACCGCCAGTCGCGGCAATCTGCTCTACAATATCATCTCCTGGGGCGGCTTTATTACATGGCTTGTGAACGGGACGGACGGAACGCCCAAGTGCGCCGTGCCCATCTACGGCACAGGCGGGCTGTCCTGGCCGCAGCATCCGGATAACGCGGCATGGGGTAAGGCGCCGGATAGCGTGCGTCGCAGGTGGGCCCGCTCGCTCGAGCCGGCGGGCTACGCATGCACCCAGCGCTCGCCGGTGCTGCATCTTAACGGGGCAAACGACTTCTTCGGCGGCTTCGATACGGCGGCCCAGATGCTCCCGTCGATTCCGACGGACTGGCGCTGTGACTATACGCCGAATACAAATCACGGGTTCGATGTCGGCAGCCGGCTGGCGATGGAAGCCTGGTTCGACCAGCCTGCGAGCTGGTAGCGACCGGGGACGCCTGGATCTTTGTGCGCTTCACCGATCGGCAGACCGGCCTGACGCTCAGCTCCACGCCGATTTGTCTGAGCATGCCCCGGGCGCAGTTTTCGCCGGACCCGGTGCTCTTCGGCGCCCCCAACCGGCTGGACGGCTGGGGCTTTCAGTATACGATCGAACCGGCTACCGCCGGATCGATGGCTGGGGAGACGGTGATTGACGGGAACGGGCTGACGATTCGTGCCGATTGTGAGCGAAGACTCTCTTTCCTGTTCTTCGGCATGAACCGGCCTGAGTCGCGTCCGCCTGCCAACGTCGATACGCTTACGGTCGAGTTGGAAGGGTGCGCCTGGCCGGGGCTTTCGTGCGTGGCGGGCGCTTCCTACGAGTGGAAGGTGGAAAACCCGGCGGATGGGGTGCACCGGTTGACTGCCGACCAGTTCCGGGACAGCCACGGTGCGCCGCTGCCCGGCTTCGAACAGGTGACCTACATGGTGGCGTGGCCGACGCCGCGCGCCGGTGCGACTGCGCGTATCCGGCGCATGGTATGGGGCGCCAGGTAGCGCCTAGCCGTATGATTTCGGCCATAACCTGGAGCAGGGGACCTTTGACGAGTTGCTGGCCATGGTATTGATCGTAGTGCCTGCGTGCTTGACCATGCCGGTGCGGGTTGGCACACTCTAGGCCTGCCAAATTGGTAAGGAGCCTGATTATGACGCTGACCAGCTTACAAAGCCATGCGGAGGGCCTGGCATCCGCCAGCGGACTCATGGTACTGCTGAACATCCTGCTGATTGACCTCATCATGAGCGGCGACAACGCCATCATGATCGGCATGGCCGTGCGCTCGTTGCACGGTCGCAACCGCCGCTGGGCGATCGCGGGCGGTGTCGTGCTGGCCACCGTCCTGCGCATCGCACTGGCCTGCTTCGCGACGCTCCTGCTCTCCGTCACCGGCCTGCAACTAGCGGGTGGCTTGCTGCTGCTCTATGTCGTGTGGAAGTTCTACCGCGAATTACGCCACCCGGGTCATAACGAAGCGAACCAGCAAGGTCATGCCAAGTCAGGCCTGCTGGCCGCCGTATGGACCATCGTACTGGCAGACATTTCAATGAGCCTGGATAATGTCCTGGCGGTGGCCGGCGCCTCACACGGCAACCTGATAGCCTTGGGCATCGGCCTGGTGGTGTCGATCCTGCTCATGGCAACCGCCGCAAACCTCGTGGCCAAATACCTGGACCGGTTCCCGCTCCTGCAATGGGCCGGCTTGCTGGCTATCCTGTTTGTGGCGGCGGAAATGATGCTCTCCGGCTCTGCCAGTGTCAGCGTCAAACTGGGCGGCCTGAACATTCTCCCGGCGGTGATTATGGCGGCCGTGACCGCCTTCTGCGTGCTGCACGTCCGGACCATTACCCCCGCCAACGAGGAGAAGCTCAAGCAATGGCTGGCCCGTAACTACCTTCCCATCATGGTTCTAGCCGCGCTCGCCTTGCTTCTGCTGACCCTTTTCGGTCACCATCTCCACGACTGGCTCTTTGCCCACAAACCCGTACTGTTCGTGGTGCTCACATTATGGCTCGGCGCTGTTCTCGAACTTTTGGCCCTCTACCGGAGCAGCGCGAAACCCGGCCCATGAGGTGATACGCGCTGGGTCGACTCGCGCTCCCCAAATTTGCCAGAAGAAGCTTACCAACCACAAAGCCGGGCGCTCTTGTGCATGTTGTGTTTTATTAACGGAAGCCGCGTCGCGTGCGATAGGTCGCCGGCGTACAACCGAACCGTTTTTTGAAGATCCGTGTCAGGTGACTACCGTCCACAAACCCCCACGACCGGGCCAATGACTGGATCTTATCGTCCCCTTGCACCAAGGCTTTGGCCACATGCGAGAGGGTCAGGTTGATGCGATACTGGGCAAAGCTCGTCCCCATGGTGCGATGAAAAACCGCAGCAAACCGGCTTCGCCCGAGGTGGGTCAAGGCCGCCGCTTCGCCCAGTGCCAACGGCTGTGCGGGCGCCTCGCGCAACCGTTGCAGGACCGGCTGCAACCGGGAGAAAGCGCGCATGGTTTCCGGGTGGGCGGCGGCCTCGGCACCGTTCGGCACCCAGTCGCGCATCAAAACCGACAGCAGCCGCATGATGTCGAGCAGACTGCGGGCGATCCAAGCGGCCTGCGGCTTGCCCGCCAGCGGTTCCACCTGTCTGGCTATTTGCAGCAGCGCACTTTTTTGTTTACCGGTTAACGTCTGCATAAGCGCACGCGGCATGGCGCCCACAAAAGGCGCCAGATAGGGGATCCCGCCGACAGGCCCCGACTGGATCAGCGCCTCCGGCAGGAAATGAAAGACCAGCACCTCCGCACCGGTGCCGCCCACGCTGAAACCATGCGGCTCCCACATCCCGCAGATCCAGGCGTCCCCGCGCCCCAGTTCCCGGGCCCCTGCTTCCGCATAGCGACGCATCCGCCCCGCCAGCACCACCCCGAGTTCGGCGGCATAATGCATGTCAAAGCGCGGCGTCACCATCTGCCGATGCACAACACGAAACGATTCAACGGGGTTGTGCGGCTGCAAGGAGAGGTGTACCCGCCGGGCCAGTTGCTGAATGGGTGGCTGGCTCTCTGCGGCTGGCTTACGCGTGCTCATACCGGACTCTTTTACCTGATTGGTGGACGTTTATACAACCTCTATTCTTTGTGTTGCCCTTTAATTCCCTGCTAATCTGCCTGCGGTTGACCCTTCAGCGAGCATTATATACCTTAGCAATCGGCAAAGGCAGGATTCCATGGCAAAACTCGTGTTCATTGGCGCCGGCAGCATTGGCTTTACCCGTGGCTTGATCCGGGATGTCTTCACGTTCCCCGGGCTGCAGGAAGATCTGACGATTGGTCTGGTCGACACAAACCCGGAACGGCTCTCGTTCGCCAAGCGCTCCGTCGACAAAATCATCACGCAAGGCGGCTACCACGCCAAGGTCGAGGCTTCGCTGAACCGCAAGGAGGTGCTGCGGGGCGCGGATGCCGTGCTGGTAACCATTCTGTGTGGCGACGTGGATGTCTGGCAGCACGACATCCTCATCCCGAAGAAATACGGCGTGGATATCAATGTGGGCGATACGCGTGGTCCGTCCGGCATCTTCCGCGCCCTGCGTACCATTCCGGAAATGCTCGCCATTTGCCGGGATGTGGAAAAACTCGCGCCCCGCGCGATTCTGCTGAACTACACCAACCCGATGGCCATGCTGTGCAACGCCATGCAGCAAAAGAGCGGCCTGCCGATCACCGGCCTCTGTCACAGCGTGCAGGGCACGGCCAATATGCTGGCGAACTGGGTCGGCGTACCGGAGCAGGAACTCGACTATCTCTGTGCCGGCATTAACCATCTGGCCTGGTACCTCAAACTGGAGCATAAGGGGCAAGACCTCTACCCCCGGCTGAAGCAGGCCGTCGCCACCGACAAGAAGATCTACCAAGCCGAGCAGGTGCGTAACGAGCTTTTCCTGGCCTTGGGCAGCTATGTCACAGAGTCCAGCGGCCACAACTCCGAATATAACTGGTGGTTCCGCAAGTCCCCGGCCCTGCTCCAGAAATACTGCACGAATGGGACGAACTGGAATCCCGGGCAGCACGCTTATATCCTCAATGAATATCGCAGTCGTGAAAAAATGTGGAAGAAAGATGCGGCGGCTTGGTTTGCCGAGCCGCAGATCTCACTGGCGCGCGGCCATGAATATGCCGCCCCGATCATCAATGCGTATCTCGGCGGCGAACTGTACAAGTTCAACGGCAATGTGCCGAACACCGGGTTGGTGACCAACCTGCCCGCCGGCTGCTGTGTCGAAGTCCCGGTGTTGGCCAGCCGTCGCGGCTTTGAGCCGCTGCATGTGGGTGCGCTGCCACTGCCCGTGACCGCCCTCACATCCCTCAGCGCCACGGTGGAGATGATGGCGGTAGAGGGCGCCTTGACCGGCAATGCCGAGCTCATCTACCAGGCCATTGCCAACGACCCGCTCACGGCGGCGGTCTTGTCCCTGGCCGAGATCCGGAAGATGGTGATGGAGATGTTCAAAAAGAACCAGAAGCATCTCCCCCAGTTCAAAATGTAACACCTGCCACCTTTCCTTCGCGCCCCTCGCGGTCGAAACGACCCATTCGCGGCGATTCGCGGTTCCTACCACCTACCACCTAACACCTTTCCCTGCCGCCCAGCGCCTCCGCCACCTTACGCGCCAACTCCGCGCGGTTAAACGGCTTCTGCAGAAAAGCCCTCGCGCCATCGTCCAGGATTTTGCGGGCCTCCCCGTCGATGTTATAGCCGGAAGCCATGATCGCCTGGATCGCAGGGTTGATCGCCCGCATCACCGCGAACGTCTCCCGCCCGCCCAGCCGCGGCATGACCACATCCAGGATCACCAGGTCGATCTCTTGCCACGCCTCCCGGTAACGCTCCACCGCCTCCGCGCCGTCGCGACAGAGGATCACTTCACAACCGAGCGCGCGCAGCATCGCGCTGCCCAATTCCAGAATCATCTCTTCGTCATCCACCAGCAGGACCTGCGTCTTGCGCGGGATCGGTGCCGCCGCTCCGGCCGCGCCAGCGGTCGTGGCAGGTGGCGTCTCGGCGTGCAGCGGCAGGTCGATCGTGAAGGTCGAACCCTGTCCCCATTCGCTCTGTACCGTGATGGCACCGCCATGGTTGGTGACGGTGCCGTGGACAGAGGCCAGTCCCAGCCCCGTGCCCTGCCCCGGTTCCTTGGTGGTGAAGAACGGCTCAAAGAGGTGCTGGCGCGTCTCCGCACTCATGCCGGTGCCGGTGTCACGCACCGCGAGCTGCAGGTAGCGCCCCGGTCGCAGGTCAAGCGGAGCGGCCTGTGCCTCCGCGAGTTCGACCGTCGCAGTCTCGAAGATCAGCTGCCCGCCGGCTGGCATGGCGTCGCGAGCATTGAGGGCGAGGTTCAGCAGCAGGTTTTGCAACTGGGACGGATCGCCCTGCACCGTGGCCTGAGATGCGTCGAGGTGCTGCCGGATCTCGATGCGCCGGTCAAGACTCTGCCGCAGGATGGCGACGGCTTCGCCGATGAGCTGGTGAACGTCCACCGGCATCAGCAGGTACTTCCCCTTGCGCGCAAAGGCCAGCAACTGGGCCGCAAGATCGGCGCAGCGGCGCGAGGCCGTGATGATGTTCAGCGCGTAGCGGCGCTGCGTTTCGTCGTCCAGCCTTTCGAGGAGCAAGTCCGCGAACCCCATGACCCCGGCGAGCTGGTTGTTGAAGTTGTGGGCGATGCCGCCCGCGAGCTGGCCGAGGCTGGCCATCTTCTCACTCTGCTGCAGCCGCTCCGCCAGCCGTTTGCGCTCCGTTACGTCGAGCCCGATGCCACCGACGCACTTCTGGCCATCCGCACCTTCAAAGACGAACTTGCAGTTCAACCACGCGGTGCGGCTGCCGTCCGGATTCGCGGTCTCCTCCTCGACCTCAAGGGGGCGGTCCGCTGCCATCACGGCCAGATCGTTCTGCCGGAACGTCGCGGCAATCTCCGGCGGCCAGAGCTCGGCATCCGCCTTCCCCTGCCAGTCGGCCAGACGCACCCCGAAGCGCGTCTCGTACCCCCGGTTCAAATAGATGTGACGCCCTTGATCGTCCTTGGCCCAGGCGATGACCGGAGCGTTATCCATAAAGGCGCGGAAGCGACTCTCGCTCTCCAAGCGCGCCTCCTCGGCCTGCTTGAGCGGCGTGATATCGGTGTTCGATCCGAACTACTTGACGGTCTGCCCGGCGGCGTCCTTCAGGCGCGTGGCGCGCGTGTCGAACCATCGGTACGCGCCATCCTTGTCGCGAATCCGGAATGCAACCTGGAGATCGCCGCCCGCAGCAACGGCGTGCGCCCAGGCCGCCGCGGTCCGCTCGCGATCCTCGGGATGGAGCCGCTCGAGCCAGCCGTAGCCAAGCTGCTCCGCCTCCGGCGCGCCGGTGTACTCCACCCACTGCCGGCTGAGAAAGTCGCATTGCCCGTCTGGCGCACAGGTCCAGACGAGCTGGGGCAAGGAGTTCGCGATCTGCCGGAAACGGGCTTCGCTCTCGCGCAACGCGTCCTCGGCCCGCTTGCGCGCGGAAATATCCTCCACCATCAGCAGGTGGCGCAGCTTCGACGAGTCCTCCACATACATCGGTGCCACGGTAATATTGACCCAGAAGTAGCGGCCGTCCGGATGCCGGTACCGCTTCTCCAGCTGGAAGCCGGGGATCTTGCCGGCGTTCATCGCCGCCATGTTCTCCTTGTCGGGCTGGATGTCGTCGGGGTGCGTGATGCTCACCCAGTCGATCCGCTCCAGCTCCTCCCGGCTCCGCCCCGTGATCCGCGCCAGCGCGGGATTGACCAGACAGAACTTCGCATTGAGCGAATCCACGATGGCGATGCCCAGCGGCGCCTCGTCGATCATGCGCTTGAACCGCTCCTCGCTCTCGCGCAGGGCCGCCTCAGCCCGCTTGCGGTCGGTGATGTCGGTGATCATTCCCAGCGCGCCGAGGTAACCGCCCTGGTCGTCAAGAATGGGCGTGGTGGAGACGATGGCCCAGAGGTCGGAGCCGTCCCGGCGGCGAAACCGGAAATCGTGCGTCTCTGACAACCCTTCCCGTCGTTTTCCAAGGTGGTACTCCGCTTCGAGGCGTGCCTCCTCATCCATGAAGGCGAACAGCGATCTTCCCTGCATCTCGCCCTGCTCATACCCGAGCATCTCCGCCAGGTGCTTGTTGGCGAAGGTCGTGTTCCCCCCGGCGTCCAGGATCCAGATGCCCTCGCTGGCGGTGTCGACGATCCGGCGATATTTCACCTCGCTCGCCATCAGGTCTGCCTCGGCCTGCTTGCGCGCGGTGATGTCGGTGTTCGCGCCGTACCACTGGCGGATGGAGCCGTCCGCATCCCGGACCGGCGTCGCCCGGGTGAGGAACCAGTGATACTCGCCGGTATGGCAGCGCAGGCGTTGCTCCACCTCGTATATGTCGCCCCGGCGGCAGGCCTCGGCCCAGGCCCGGCCGGTTTGTTCGACGTCGTCGGGATGCAACGCCGCCATCCACCCGGTCCCCTGGATCTGCTCCCGGTCCATGCCGGTGAACGAGAGCCAGCCGGGATTGCAGTATTCGATGTAGCCATCCGGCCGCGCCGACCAGATGATGGTGGGGATTGCCTCAAGGATCTCCCGGTTCCGCGCCTCCTGCGCGTGCAGGGCGGCCTCGACCTGCCTTCGCGCGGTGATGTCGATGAAGGAGCCGATGGCGCCCCGCGGCCGCCTGCTCTCGTCCAGCAGCGGAACGGCGTTGCCCAGGATGGTGCGCCGGTCGCCGTCAGAGAAAACGAGGTCCAGCTCCGCGCCGTAAATCGGCTGTCCGGCCGCGGCCGCGCGCTGGACCGGAAGCTCTTCCGGCCGCAGCTCGCGGTCGCCCCGGAAGGTCTGAAACGTCCTGGGACGCTCTGCGTCGGGCGCGGAGAGCGAAGTGTTGGCCTGCGGCGTCAGCCGGAGCAACTCGAGCGCCACCCGGCTGCTGGTCATGGACCGGCATTCCGGATCGTGCGCGATGAAGGTGATGGCCGGCATCGCCTCCATGATGGCGTCAAGCTCGAGGGCCCGGGCGCGGGCGCGGGCCTCGGCGGCCCTCAGCTCATCCTCCATCTGCCGGCGTGCGGTGATGTCGATCATGATCCCGTGGTAGAGTCCGGTGGGGCGGCCGTCGGCGCCGCCCATCGGACGTCCGCGCGAAAGGAGGCTGCGCAGCGAGCCGTCGGGCTTGCGGACGCGGAACTCGTAGGTGAACTCAAGACCGCGGCGGGTGGCGTCCGCGATCGCCTGTTCGGCCTGCGGGAGGTCCTCCGGCCAGACAATCCCGCGCCAGCTAGCATAGGTCATGGGCTGGCTGTGCGGCGCGATGCCGAACAGCTCCCAGAGCCGGTCCGTCCAGGCGGCCTCGCCGGTCGCGGGATCCCACTCCCACATGCCGGTGTCAGCCGCCTCCAAGGCCAGCTTCAGGCGCTCGGCCTCGGTCCGGAGCTGCTCGGCCATCTCCCCCCTGTTGTGCAGCCAATCCGTCATACACCCCTCTTACGACGCGACTCGTCCGGCTGCAGACGCGGATTAAACCTCCCGCGCGCTGCAAAAATTAGACCCGCGACGACACCCCAACCAATATGATTCGTCTATATTCGTGCGGCGCGGCGCAACTGTCAATCGCCATTTTTCGCTGGTGCGAGGGGCGAAGAGTAGCGGCGGGCAGTCCCGTGCCCGCCGCACGACGCGCCACCAACACCACGCCTCCCGACACACGGCCGCCGGCAAGGGACGCACCGCATCTTAATCTCAGCTCTTCATCTCGGATCTTCATCTTCCCCGTGGCCGGGGGCCAGTCCGGCGAGACTTTTGATGTCGGGCGTTGCCGCCAGGCCTAGAAAGCCGTAGGATGGGGCTGTTTTCTGAACAGGAAGGGATGTGGTAGATGGTGTATCAGGGCAAATGGCATGGCGACGAGCGCTACTTTGGCTTGCACTACGACTTGCACGCTGGCGCCGGCGATACCGATCTGGGCACACGCTGCAGTGAGACGGAACTTGTGCCGATGCTGGCGCTGATGGCGCCTGATTTCGTGCAGACCGACTGCAAGGGGCATCCGGGCTACACCAGTTGGTTCAGCCAAGTTGCGGATGCCTCCGTGCCGGCGGGCTTGAAACAGGACGCTCTGATGCAGTGGCGACAGGCCACCCGCAAACTAGACCTGCCGCTGCACTGCCACTACTCCGGCGTCTGGGACAAGGCCGCTGGCGCCAAGCACCCGGAATGGTGCGTAGTCACGGCCGACGGGCAGGTTGCCGGGGCCCCGCTTGGCCAGAACGCCGGTGCCCCCACAGGCGAGAAGATGTGCCCGCGCAGCCCTTACCTGGATGAGCTGATGATCCCCCAGTTGCTGGAGTTGATCGACCGCTACGAGGTCGACGGCTTCTGGATTGACGGCGATCTCTGGTCGGTCGAACCCTGCTACTGCGCAAAATGCCGTGCCGCCTGGACCGCACAGACCGGGTTGGCTGCGCCCCCCGCGAAGGAAGACGATCCCGCGTGGCCGCGCTGGTGGAACTTCACCCGCGAAAGCTTTTATGCCGCGGTGACCCGCTACTGCGAGGCGGTGCACCGCCACAAGCCGGGCGTGCTGGTTTGCTCAAATTGGCTGCAAACCTTCAAGAATCCCGGCGCGCCCATTGTCCCGACCGACTGGATCAGCGGCGATAATGCCTGGGTCTGGGGGTTGGATGGCAGCCGCTGCGAGGCGCGTTTTCTCTCTACCCGCGGCAAGCCATGGGACATCATGCTGTGGAACTTCTATTGTTCGCATGGCATGGGAAGGCCCGACTCGCCGTGGACGGTCAAGCCGCCCCAGATGCTGATGCAGGAAGCGGCCGCGCTGCTGGCCTTCGGCGGCAATGTGCAGGTCTACGAGCATCCAAACGTTCGGGACGGCCGCCTGATCCCGTGGCGCCAGCGGCGGATGGCCGAAGTGGCGGCCTTCGTCAAGGCCCGCCGCGCGGTCTGTCAGCATACCGAGACCATGGCGCAGATTGCCGTGCTGCACTCGGAGTGCCATTTGTACAGCGACGTGCGCGGCAAGAACCTGATGTGGAATGTGGATGCGGCCCCTGTCCAGGGCGCGGTCTTCGCGCTGCTCGAGAACAGCTATGGCGTGGACATCCTCGATGAGTGGGCCTTGCTGCCGCGGCTGCCCGAATTCCCCGTAGTCGTCGTGCCGGAGCAGGCGCGGATGTCGGAGGAGATGGTGACGGCGCTGCGGGCTTATGTCGAGGGTGGCGGGAATCTGCTGCTCACCGGCAGTGACTTGTTTGACCGGTTTGATGAGGCGTTCCTCGGCTTCCGGAGCGGCGAAGTCCAGGCGGAGAAGACCTATGCGCTGCCAGCCGCGGATGGCGAGGTGCAACTCTATAGCAAGGCCTGGCGTCTGGGCGAAGCCACCACGGCTGAAGCTTGTGGACGGCTCGGGAATGGCTGCCTGCTCGAAGACCGTTTGCTGCCTCATCCGGCTGCCGTGGTTAACTGCGTGGGCAAAGGGCGAGTGGCTTATGTGCCGGCCGATCTGTTCCGCGATTTTGCCCTCAACCGCTATCCGTTAAGCCGTTGCTTTGTCGGTGCACTCGTTGGACGGTTGTTGCCCGACCCTGATCTCCGCGTGCACGCGCCGGCCTGTATCGACGTCACCCTGCGCCGGCGCGGCGATACCGTGTTCGTACACTTGCTCAACCGCGCCAGCGGCATTCCGAACCTGCCGAACAACGGTGCCATTGACGAGATTCCGCCGGTTGGATCGATTACGGTGCGCATCCGCCTGCCGGTCAAGCCCTGCCAGGTGAGCTGGGCCCTGGAGCGTGGCGCGGTAGACTGGCAGTGGGCGGACGACATCCTTCTCGCACGCATCCCCGCTGTCCATATCCACGGCGTGCTCGTGGTGCAGCAGGGGGCTCCGAACACCGATTACTGAAAGGATCACAGCAGCGTGGCCTGTATCCTATCGCCCGGCAGCGCATGGTGCTGCAAACCGATGGCGGCAAGCTTCGTGGTGGAAACTCTCTCATTCGCGGCCATTCGCGTGCATTCGCGGTTCCTCACACCTCCCACCTCCCACCTCGCCCCTGCCACCGTTCCGGCACTCGGAGGGTCCGGTGGCGGCCAAACTTGCCGAGCTGGACCAGGCGGTAAAAAAGTCGGCCGAGCTGCGCGCAGCGCAGCAGGTCGACCATAAAAAGTGGTTCAACCGCGTGGAGCTGCAGCTGGGTTCGACCGCCAAGGCGTATTATTCCCCGTTCGACAAAGATCGCGACAACGATTGCGACAACGACCTGAACCCCGAACCCTTCTCCCTCCAGGAAGCCACCTTCATCACTTCCGCTGCACCTCGGCCACCTGCTTACGGCGACGATGACGGTGGACGATTATTCTACCTCTCCGCGTAAACCGTAATCGTCGCCGTAATCGTCCACCGATCTCCTATCGTTGTCGCTATCCGTTGCCCCGGCCTGAGTTCGGAGCGTCCTCTTCTTCTCCAGTCTTCATCTATTCCGCTTCCGAAACAGACAAAGACCCGAGATTAAGACCTGAGACAAAGACATTGTTCACTGATTATTTCTCCGCCTGCTTCTCATTCCACGCGCCACCGGGCCAGTCCGAGGCCTTGAGCAACTTGCCAACCTCCTTCAGGCGCTCAACAAAGATCGGGGGCAACTGGCCGCTCATGTCCGGCGGCACATCCAGCAGATAGTTGGCGCGTTTCGCGCTGAAATACTTCACCCGGTCGACAATCTCCGCCGAGGTCAGCAGATTTTTCTCCATGGCCTTCTGCCAGAACCACGCGCCGTCGGGATTGATGCAGTCCGCCACTTCGGTGGGTGTGCGGCCCACGCTGCTCTTGGCCTTTTCGAGCCCAGCCACGCCTGGCAGTTCGATGCCGGCCACGTCACCGAAGCTGTTGTTCAAGATCACGACGCAGTTCGGCTGGAGCGACTTGATGTGCGCTTTCAACGCCTCCTTTTCTCCGCCCCCCTGATCGAGCCAGATCTCGTCGATCTTGCCATACTTGGTCAGCAACTCGGTGAACTGCCTCTTCATGAACTCAACGCGGTCAACGTTGAGAGCTTCCGGCGGCAGTGCGTGAAGATTGGGCTTGCCCTTCGGCAGATAGGTAGTGCCGGCGAGCGTGACCTTCTCGGGGCTATCCGCCACGTAGTTCCCCGGCAGACAGTAATAGAACCCCACCTTCATCCCCCGGGCACGGAAGGCCTCCACGAACTCGCGGACGAGGTCGCCCTTGCCATTGTGGTAGTTCGTGAACGCCTGCATCCCGTGGGTCGTGCAGCGGTTCCAAATAACAATTTCTTCGCAGGTAAAAAGCGGCTGTAGGGAGCGAGGGGAGCGGCAGACGGCGATTTTCTCAAGTTTGAGAAGAAAAAGATTTTTCGAGCGGTCTTTTTTCTTGCCTTAAATGGCTAAGCA
>CAIOST010000229.1 GCA_903861045.1 uncultured bacterium
ATCCTCTGCCAACCAACACCTCGCCACTGCTAGCATACACAAAAGCGGCTTCTGCGGTTACCACAAAGCCCTTGCTACAGCCAGCCTGCGTTAGGTGGCGCTTCAGGAAAAGACCATGATGAGTATTGCGGGGGTACGGCGGAATGCTTTGACAGGAAGAACAGGATTTTGCAGGATTGTTGGTACTGGCAACCCTTGCGGCGGCCGCTGTAGGCAAACAACGTTCTCGACAAGAAACAAGGCACGCCCCCCCACCCGCCGCACGCATCCATTATGACCACCACACTTTCCCACCAGAAACAAGCGGAAGCCCTGGCCATCGAGCTGGCCGTGGCGCAGTTGTCCACCCTGGCCGATCTACCCGCACGCTGCGCCCTGCTGGGGCTGCCGAATCCTGCGGCCACCCGAGGCCAAGTCCTCATCACCGTGCTGGGCCGGCCACTCGCCCTGCAACCGCCGGCCTTTACCGCCCGCTATGCCGGCAGCGACCGGGAATCCAAACCGGCCGAACGCCTGCTCGCGCTGCACTACCTCGCCTGCGAAACCCCCGTCACACCGGATGAGCGCTGGCTCACCTTCCGGGACTTCCCAGGCGGCGCCTTCTACTGGCAACCGTTCTGCGCACGCTCCGTGCAGCCGCTTATCCAGGCCATCGGCAATGACATCGCCCGGCTCCAGGAACGGCTCACGCGCTTCGCTGCCACCATCGTGGATGGCCCCGCCGACGCGCTTACGGCACGTGTCACCGCCCTGGGCCGCATCGAACTGCAACTGGTCTACCGCAGTGGCGACGAGGAGTTCCCGCCGGCCGCCGACGTCCTCTTCAACGCCTGCGCCCGCCGCGTCTGCTGCGCCGAGGACGCCGCCGCCCTCGCCAGCCGCCTCTGCCTGGGGCTGCTGTAGTTCCCAAAATCTATCCTTGCCCAATGCGCCTCCTTCGCCCATCATCTTCGCCGTGATTGATTTCCAGAATATTGTCGTGCGCTACGGCACCCAAGAGGTGCTGGAGCATATCAACCTTCGGATTAATCCGCGGGAACGCGTGGGGATTGTCGGGCCGAACGGCGCCGGCAAGAGCACGCTCTTCCACCTGCTCATGGGCGACCGCCAACCAGACAAGGGCGATGTCGTCATCGAGGGGAAGCCCAATATCGGCTACGTGCGCCAGCACCTCGAACCCGCGCACGACGAAGAAACCCTGCTGGAATACGCGCTGCGCGGTATGCCGCGGCTGCACGACCTGGAACGCGCCATCCACGAAACCGAAACGCGCCTCTCCGACTCCACCGATGAGAACGAGCGCGCTCGCCTATTGCGGCAGGTGGGGGAACTGCAGCACGAATTCGAGATCCTGGGCGGCTACCAACTGGAGACCAAGGTCAAGGTTGCGCTCGGCGGCCTGGGGTTCTCCGCCGAGTCCTTCGATCGCCCCTTCCTCGCCTTCAGCGGCGGCTGGCAGATGCGTGCCGAACTCGCCCGCGTCCTGGCGGCGGCCCCCAACCTCCTGCTCCTCGACGAACCGTCCAACTACCTCGACCTGCCGGCGGTGGAATGGCTGCAACGCTTCCTGCGCGGCTTCGACGGCACCCTGCTGCTGATCTCGCACGACCGCTACCTGCTGCGCACCCTCGCCACCATCACCGTCGAGGTGGATGCGGGGCTCGTCACCCGCTACCCGGGCGACCTCGACTTTTACCTGCGCGAACGCGAAGCCCGCCAAGTGCAGCTCCAGGCCGCCAAAGCCAACCAGGATCGCAAGCGCGAACATTTGGAGCGCTTCGTGGAGCGCTTTAAGGCCAAGGCCGCCTTTGCCGCCCAGGCCCAGAGCCGCATGAAGATGCTGGAAAAGATGGAGGAAATCCGCCTGCCGCGCCGCAGCCGTGCCGCAGCCTGCCTGCGCATCGCCCCGGCCCCGCACTGCGGGGCCGAGGTCGTTCGCCTGGAACAGGTAGACTTCTCCTACGACGGCCAGAAGTTCATCCTGCGCGGCGTCGACCTCCAGATCGGCCGCGGCGAAAAGACCGCCATCGTCGGCTACAACGGCATGGGTAAGACCACGCTCCTGCGCATCCTGGCAGGCGTGCGCCAGCCCACGGGCGGCAAGCGCGTCCTCGGCCACAAGGTGCTCCCCGGCTATCAATCCCAGGAGTACGCCGAGACCATTGACCCCGACGTCACCGTGCTAGCCTGCGCCAAGGAGTCCGCCCCCTTTCTGACCGAGCGGGAGCTGCGTTCGCAACTCGGCGCCTTCGGCTTTGGCGAAGAAGACGTCGGCAAGTGCGCCGGCGTGCTCAGCGGCGGCGAGCGCATCCGCTTGGCCTTCCTACGACTCTTCCTCTCCGTGCCTAACTTCCTGCTGCTGGACGAACCTACCACGCACCTTGACATCGAAGGTTGTCAGACCCTGGAGCGCCTGCTGCAGAAATACGACGGCACGGTCTGCATCGTCAGTCACGACGTCGCTTTCGTGCGCGCCGTGGCCACCAGCATCATCGAGATCTCCCCGTCCGGCATCCGCCGCTTCCCCGGCGGCTACGACTACTACCGCGAGAAGGTGGCTGCCGAGGCCTCCCAGGCGGCGGCCAGCGCGCGCGCGGCCGCCGGGGCCAAACCCGGTGGCACCACCGGGGCTAAGCCCGCCACGAGCCCCAAGACCGCTACCGCTGCCAAGCCTGCCGCACCCGCGCGGCCCGCACCAGCGGCCCAACCGGCGCGGCACGACACCGCCGCCGCCGCCGCCAACCTCAACTCCAAGGATCTCCGGCGCGTGCGCGCCGAGATGCGCGCCAAATTTCAGGCTAGCATCAAAGATTTGCGCCACCGCGTGCAGACCTTTGAGGCGCGCATCCAGAAACTCGAGGCCGAGCAAACCCAACTGGCCGCCGAGCTCAGCTCCGGCGCACCGGATCTCGACTATGCCGGCAAGAGCGCCCGCCTCAAAAACCTGCAAGCCGAACTTGGCCGGCACTCCGCCGACTGGGAAGACGCCGCCACCGAACTCGACCGCACAGAAAAAGAGCTGGCCGAGGCCCAGGCCACCATCGGCTAACGATCGCATGCTTCCGACAACACCTGGAGGGCGGCAATCCCTTGCCGCCGTTGTCCGGCGGCGTTGCCATTTTCGAACCTTTTCGGTGGACGACTACGGCGACGATTACGGTGGACGATTTGGAAACTTCTCCGCGTCAACCGTAGTCGTCGCCGTAGTCGTCAACCGATCTCCCATCGTTGTCGCAATCATTGTCGCAATCGTTGTCGACAATGATTAAGACAACGATCGAGACAAAGACCGGAGATTAAGACTCGAGACAAAGACCCTACCGCTATGCACTTCGCATGATCGTCTCCCGGCGCCAATTCCGTCGCCTTTTCCTGACAAGATCTGGAGCCGCCATTGTCCGGCGGCTTTGCCGTTTTCGAATCTTTTCGGTCATGGCCCCCCCCGCGGCATATCCGACAGCATATACCAATTCAAGGCCGTCCCGTTATCAATCCCCAACTTGATATCAGGATGGGTCAGCGACTCCTTCGTGAACACCCCCAGCGCCAGCTTCGACCCCTTGGCGTTCTTGGGGAAGGTGAACTCGGCCGCTTGTGCGATCGTCTCGCCGGGCTTCCAGTCGAACGGATTCACCCCTTTCAAGGTCACAGTGCTGAGGACATTTGTGGCGTTGTCCATCAGCGCCACTTTCACCACCGCGCGGTGACCCTTGATGTAGATCGGCGCCACGCCGTCATTCCGCATCCGGTAGCTGAGCTTCCCGGTGGTGCCGTTGGCGAGGTCCGCCGGGTAGGACGCCAGCGTCAGCTTGAACCAGTACCCCATCTTGTTCTGCCATTCGTCCACCAGCGGCCCGGCGTCCTGCAGGAAGGTATCGGCATCCTGACCATTCCACTCCCCAAGGCAAACATAGCTGTACTTCGAGCCGTTGATTTGGCCGGCCAGTTTGTCGTGGCTCCAGATCTCCTTGGTCCACCCCTTGCCCTGCTTGAGCTCAACATAGGGGAATGACCATTCCGCCACCGCCGGGCCGTGATTGAGAAACGGCAGACAGGTATTCCAGCGGTGGGGCGTTTCGGATGATTGCTCCTTGGCTCCGAAACCGTAGATGTCACGCGCATAGAGACCATACCCTCCGGGCTGCGTGCCCGTGCCCCCTGAGATCGGGATGATGATCCGCGTCTTGTCGAATCGCTTCCACTGATCGACAAACTGAAGTAGGATCGCGTCACGGGGGGCATTCCCGCCCACGCCCCACAAATGCCACTCGCCCCAGTTGCCGTAGGTAGAGCAGTCGATGAACTCGATATCGAGTTTGTCATTATAGCGCTCCGTGAGAGCGGCAACAAACTGCCCGATCTTGTTCGTGAATACCGGATCGTCCCATATCGGCACCTTGCAGCCCGCCGCACCATCGGCTATGTAGAACTTCGCTCCGGCGGCAATCACCCATTCGGGCATACCTTCCCAGTCTGATGACGAATTGACACAGACCGACATCACCCCAAACGCGAACTTCTTGCCCCGCTTCACGCACTCGGCCAGATCGTTATCGATCACCGCCCAGTTGAACTGGTTATCGTTCGTGTGGATATCCTTCCACATGTAGCGCGCATACCCGACCGACGCCTTGGCCCAGGCGGCCGTACTCGCGTTGGCGAATCCCGCATAGATGATCCACCCCTTCCCCGGATTCAGAAGATAGGCCTGATTCTCTTTCGGCTCGACGCTAACATCCGCGGATAAACCGTTCATCGCGAAACCTCCCATAAGTGCAACCCACATAACCAGTACATTTCGACGCCGTATCAACA
>CAIOST010000230.1 GCA_903861045.1 uncultured bacterium
CCGATCCTGCCCGTGTCCAAATCCTCTGCCAACCAACACCTCGCCACTGCTAGCATACACAAAAGCGGCTTCTGCGGTTACCACAAAGCCCTTGCTACAGCCAGCCTGCGTTAGGTGGCGCTTCAGGAAAAGACCATGCCCCCTGGCGGCTTTCGGTCATGCGCGCTTTACATCGCCATCATCTAGGCCTATCCTAGATAGCCGTCCTGCGCCAGCTCGCGCGGCGCGCAGGGGCGAAGGAAGGATGTCAAGATGGATGCACCCAAGGCACATGGTGTCGAGCTTCTGCCGCATAGCCAGGCTGGCGGGCTCGATCGCCGGTTTGACCGCTTGGCGCGCTTGGTTGGTGAGGAGAGTCTGCGCCGGTTGCAGCAAGCGCATGTCATGGTGGTGGGGATTGGCGGGGTGGGCTCCTGGGCAGTCGAGAGCCTGGTGCGTTCGGGGATCGGCACGATCACGCTGGTGGACTTTGACGATGTGTGCATTACCAACTTCAACCGCCAGTTGCATGCGCTAGGCGGGCGGATCGGCCAGCCCAAGGCTGACGTGATGGCCGAGCGGCTGCGAGAGATCAATCCGGCGGTGGTGGTTCATGTGCAAGGGTGTTTCTACGGCGAGCATACCGCCGAGCAGATCCTCGCGGTCAGGCCGGATTTTGTCATAGACGCCATTGATTGCGTTTCCTCCAAGTGTCATTTGCTGGCCACCTGCCACGCGCGCGGCATTCGCGTGGTTTGCTCGACGGGGTCGGGGGGGCGCCTGGATCCCACCAGCATTGTGGTAGCGGATCTATCCCGGACCGATGTGGACCCGCTGGCGCGTATGGTGCGTAAGATCCTGCGGCGGGAGTACGGTTTCCCGCGGGAGAAGCAGGGCGCCTTTGGCATCCCCGCGGTCTATTCGCGCGAGGATCCGCTGCCGCCACGGGAACTCCCCAGCGACGGGGGGAGTGCGCGGCGTTGCTTCTGCACCAGCAAAAACTCGGAATTTTTCAACTGCGACGACCGGAATGTGATCCTGGGTTCCGCAGCGTTTGTCACGGGCGCCTTTGGCCTGCACTGTGCGGCGGTGGTTGTGCGCGGGCTGCTGGCGGAGCCGCCGGCCACCGAGCTGACCGTCAGCGATACAGGTGCGGGAAGCACCGTGCTGTCGGAGATGACGATCGGATAAACACCGTATGCAGATTTCTACCAAAGGCAGATACGGACTACGCATCCTGCTGGATATCGCCAGTCATGAAGCGCAGGGTCCGGTCACGATGCGCGAGATGGCGCAGCGTCAGGAGATCTCGCAAAAGTATTTGTGGCAGGTGATCAATCCGCTGAAGGTAGCGGGGATGTTGCGGGCAACCCGTGGGGCGGCAGGCGGTTATGTGCTGGCAAAGGCGCCGGAGCAGATTACCGTGCAGGATATCGTGGAGATCCTGGAGGGACCTGTGACCATGGTACGGTGTGTGCATCTGCCGGGGAGTTGCCGCCGCAGCGCGGGATGCACGGCCCGCGGGGCGTGGGCGGAGATTGAACAGCGCGTGCGCGAAACGATGGCCGGCATCACGTTGCAATACCTGCTGATCCAGCAGGCCCAGAATGCGGTCGCCAGCACGTCCTACGACATCTGAGGCCGCGTTTGCTGGGCATGCCGCAGGAGCCAGCCACTTCGGGCGGGTGCTAGACGTGCAAGCGCGCCGCCAGGGCCTGCATCTCCGCCGGTTGGTCGTACCGCCCAGGGAGCCAGCGTAGCTCCCGGTGGTTCCAGCGCGGGATTACATGGAAATGCACATGCGGCACCGCTTGTGAGGCGCAGGCGCCGTTGGACTGCAGCAGGTTGAATCCGTCACATGGCAGTCGCTGCAGCAGGATGGTGGCGGTCTGCTGCACGACCGGCATCAGGCGGAGCAACCAGTCGGCGGGTAGATCGGTGAATCGTTCGGCGTGGTAGCGCGGGATGACCAGCGTGTGCCCCTTCTCGAACGGGGCGATATCGAGGAACGCATAGGCATGCTCGTCCTCATACACACAGGCGCTAGCAATTTGCTTGGCCAGAATCTTACAGAAGATGCAACTGGGGTCGGTCATGAACTTCCTCCCGAAGAACGCCGAATAGCATGCGCTGCGGCGCCGGCGGCGTCAAGCCTGCGTGCGATTACGGTGGACGAGGTGAGCTTTCCCAATCGTCCACCGGAGTGGCAACCGCAGGACCGTGCCTTGGGCGAATTTTAGGCTGCTGTCAGTAGCCCCGGCCCGCCCCCGGGCCGAGGGCGGATTGCTATCCCGGGCCGGGTATTCTGGTGACGGTCGGCTTTATTGACCCTGGTAACTGGGCGGCCAACGTGGCGGCGGGGGCGCAGTTCGGCTATGCGCTGCTCTGGGTGGTTACGCTCTCCACCATCATGCTGGTGCTGCTGCAACATAATGCGGCGCATCTGGGCATCGCCACCGGACTCTGCCTGTCGGAGGCCGCGACGGCGCATCTGCCCCGGCCAGTCTCGGTCAGCATCATTTTGACGGCGGTCGCGGCGGCCGCCGCCACGGCGCTGGCGGAACTGCTCGGGGCAGCCATCGCCCTGCAGATGCTCTTCCATTCTGTACTGGGGTGAGCTGCGCTGGACATCGCGTGCCGTTTTTGGCACTCTTCCTCGCGTGATCGTTTGGCGGCATGTTCTGGTTTGTCGGCCTGCTATTGGTTCCGGTCTAAGCGAATCGTGGTCGCCTTTCGGTCACGGTGAGGAAGCCCGCAGTATGCCAACTAATGACCTGACCGTATGGATGAAGCAGCCGGCCCGCAACTGGAACGAAGCGCTTCCGATCGGCAACGGGCGGCTCGGGGCCATGATCCATGGGGCTTTTTTCCAGGAATGCCTGCAGCTCAATGAGGAGAGCGTCTGGGCGGGGCGCTATCAGGACCGCACCAATCCCGCGGCGCTCCAGGCCTTGCCCAAACTGCGGGACCTGCTTTTCAAGGGGCAGCATGCGGAGGCGACCAAGCTGGCACAAGCCAGCATGATGGGTTGTCCGCCGACGATTCAATCCTATCAGCCCCTGGCCGATTTGCGTATGAAGCTGTCGAGTGGATGGGGGGCGGACGAGGGCAGTTATCGCCGCGCCTTGGATCTCCAGACCGGCATCCACACTGTCAGCTTCCGCTGGAACACCGGGGTGCCGCAGGGGCTTGATGGCGTCTGGGATAACAGCCGGGACCCCTTTGTCGGGCAGACGCGCGAGAGCTTTGCCTCGGCGGTGGATCAGGTGTTGATCTTGCATGTGGCGGCGGATCGTCCCGGTACGCTGAGCACGCGCCTGCGGTTCGAGCGCGAACAGGATGTCACGGAGAATCGCGCCATAGAGAATCGCTTGGTCCTGGCTGGGCGGCTGGGCGCGGCTGGGCTCTGTTTCCGGGCCGAGGCTGAAGTCCGCATCGCGGGTGGCCGGCTGGAGCACCACGGCAACAGCCTGACGGTGTCGGGCGCGGATACCATCACAGTCGTGCTGGCCGGGGCCACCAGCTATGTAGGGCCAGAAGATGCCTCGGCCGATCCGGCCGCGCGCTGCGCGGCGGTGCTGGCGCGCGTGGCCGGGAAATCCTACGCCGAACTGAAGGCCGCGCACGTGGCCGATCATCGGCGGCTCTTCGATCGCGTGGCCCTTGACCTAGGCCGGACTGCGCAGGCCGACCTGCCGACAGACCAACGACTGGTCGACCTGGCGGCTGGCCACGCCGACCCGGCGCTCATGGCGCTCTACTTTCAGTTTGGTCGCTACCTGCTCATGGCGGCCTCACGCCCCGGCTCCCTGCCGGCCAACTTACAGGGGATTTGGAACGACCAGTTGGAGGCCCCGTGGAACAGCGACTTCCACCCGAATATCAACCTCCAGATGAACTACTGGCCCGCCGAGGTCGCCAACCTTCCGGAATGTCATCACCCCTTGTTTCAGTGGCTGCAAGCCTGCGGAAAGTCCGGTGCGCACACCGCCCGGCAGCACTATGGTGCCCGCGGCTGGGTGATGCATCACGTATCAGATATCTTTGCCTGCACGGCGCCGATGGACGGGGTGTGGGGCGTTTGGCCGGTGGGGGGCGCCTGGCTGGCGCAACATCCGTGGGAACACTATGCCTTCACAGGGGATCTAGCCTTCCTGCGCGACGAAGGATGGCCGCTGATGAAAGGCGCCGCCCGCTTTCTGCTGGATTTCCTGGTCGAAGCCCCGGCCGGTGTGCCGGGTGCCGGGTACCTGGTGACCAATCCCTCCCACTCGCCAGAGAATACCTTCCGGTGCAGCGATGGCACGACGTCGATGTTCACCTATGCGGCCACCATGGATCTGCAGATCGCGCATAACCTTCTGACCAACTGCCTGCGTGCGCTCGCGGCGCTGGACAATCCGCCGGCCGAGCAGGAATTCCAGCGCGAACTGGCCGCGGCGCTCCCGCGCCTAGCGCCCTTGCAGGTCAGCCCCCGCACCGGTTGTCTGCAGGAGTGGATCGAAGATCACGAAGAAACGGAGCCAGGGCACCGGCATATTTCGCATCTGTTTGCGATCTATCCGGGCGATCAACTGACGCTGGACGGCGCGCCGGCGCTGACGGCGGCGGCGCGCCAGTCGCTGGAGCGGCGGCTGGCGTCCGGCGGCGGCCATACCGGTTGGAGTCGCGCGTGGATCATCAACCTCTGGGCCCGCTTCCGCGACGCGGAACAAGCCTACGAGAACGTGCGGCAGTTACTGGCCCAGAGCACTTTGCCGAACCTCTTGGATAATCATCCGCCGTTCCAGATCGACGGGAACTTTGGCGGCTGCGCGGGCATAGCGGAAATGCTGCTGCAAAGCCATGCCGGGAAACTCTGCCTGTTGCCGGCCTTGCCGGCCGCCTGGGCGACAGGGTCGGTACGCGGGTTGCGGGCGCGCGGCGGTTTTGAGGTGGATCTGGTCTTTGCGCAAGGCCGCCTGCGTCGCGCCACGCTCCGCAGCCTCACGGGCGCACTCTGTCGGGTCGCTGTGCCGGCCGGCACCGGCAAGCTGCAGGTGGGCGACGCGGCCACCGCCGGCGTGCTGGGCGTGTGCCTGGTCAGCGCGACGGAAATCGAATTCCCAACACAGGCCGGCCATGTTTATGAGGTGACGGCCTGCTGGGGGGCGTGAGCAAGGGGGCCACGGTTGCCCTGCGCAGGCGGGGCTTGCCTCAGGCGCGTACACCTGCCACAATCCACAAACCGGAAAGAGAGAGGTTATGAAACAGCTATTCCTGGTCCTGTGTGTGCTGGCCGCACTGCCGCTGCTGGCTGATGAATGGCTGCGTACGGTGCAGATCTCTACGGAACGGCCGGATGATGGCCAGCAGATCATCAATCTGCGCATCACGCCCAACAAGACCGTGGAGTATGACCTGCTGCAGATCGAATGCGTCTATCGCCAGAAGTTCCCCTGGCCAAATGAGCAGGGGCAGACCGTGATGCGCACCTTGGAACCGGTGGCCTTTATCTACCGCCGCCCCGCCGTTAAGATGGTCGAGGAGCTGGACCTGAACCTGAGCTTCCGTGCGCCCGTCAGCTATGCACGGCTGGCCGAGGCGTTCGGGGCGGCTACGTTCCGGACAAACGCACCCATTGTGATTGACCGGCTGCGCATCAGCGGGGAGCGGGGCGATGCCCGGCTCTGGCAGCAGGAGCTGAAGGTCCCCGGCAAATATGAAATCAAGGCGCGTCCCCCCCAACCGCCGACCCCGCCGCCGCCTAAGGGGAAGTTTGGCGAAATAGATCTGGATTAAGGCCGGCCGTATGATTGCGTACTTGCATGGTATCCTGGCGGAAAAACACCCCACTTCCATCGTGCTGGATGTGCAGGGCATCGGCTATGCCGTGTCGATCCCCCTCAGCACCTACGATCGCCTCCCCGCCTCCGGGGGCACCTGCCGCTTGCAGATCCACCACCACATGCGCGAGGATGGTCAGTCACTGTACGGCTTTGCTGCGGCCGAAGAGAAGCAGATGTTCGAGTTGCTCATTAGCATCTCTGGCATCGGACCCAAGGTGGCGTTGGGGGTCTTGAGCGGGCTACAGGTGGCGGAGTTGCGCGCCGCTATTGCCGAGGGGGACGTCAAGCGCCTGAGCAGCGTGCGCGGCGTGGGCAAGAAGACCGCGGAACGCATCGTGGTGGAACTGCGCGATAAGATCGACCCCGCCGAAGCCCTGACCAGCCGCGCCGTGGCCGCTGGCGATGCTGCCGGCGCCACCGTCTTGCGCGATACGGTCCTGGCACTGGCCGCGCTGGGCTTCCCGCAGGATCAGGCCCGCAAGATGGTACAGACGGTGCTGGATGCCGGCGCCAGCACCACCGACACCGAAGCGTTGTTAAAATTGGCCCTGGCCAGCCGCTAATGGCACCAGGAAGGAGACTTTGATCATGTCGTTGAAAATCCGTGAGAATTGCACCTGGGATCAACTCTCGCTGGGCGAGGTGATGCTGCGTATGGACCCTGGCGAGGGGCGCATCCGCACCGCTCGCTCCTTCCGCGTCTGGGAAGGCGGCGGCGAATACAATGTGGCGCGTGGCTTGCGCAAATGCTTCAACCTCAAAACCGCGGTCTGCACCGCCTTTGTGGATAATGAGGTTGGCCGGCTGGTCGAGGACTTTATCCTGCAGGGCGGCGTGGCCACGGATTACATCCAGTGGCGGCCGGATGATGGCATCGGCCGATCCATCCGCAACGGCTTGAACTTCACGGAGCGCGGCTTTGGCGTGCGTGGCGCGGTCGGGGTCTCCGATCGCGGACACACGGCCGCCAGCCAGCTCAAACCCGGCGATTTCGACTGGGATCTGATTTTCGGCAAGCTCGGGGTGCGCTGGTTCCATACCGGCGGGATCTTCGCTGCTCTGAGCGAAACTACCGCGGCCCTGACGATCGAAGCGGTTCAGGCCGCCGCCCGCCACGGCACGATCGTCAGCTACGACCTGAACTACCGCCCCAGCCTCTGGAAAAGCATCGGCGGCCAGGCCAAGGCGAGGCAGGTGAACCGCGAAATCGCCAAGTATGTGGATGTGATGCTCGGCAACGAAGAGGATTTCACGGCCTCCCTCGGCTTCGAGGTCAAGGGGATGGATGCCAACCTGACGCACATCGAGACCGAATCGTTTCAGCAGATGCTCATCACGGCCGTGGCGGCCTATCCGAACTTCCGGGTGGTCGGCACCACGCTGCGCTCGGTTCTCAGCGCTACGCGCAACGACTGGAGCGCCATCTGCTGGATGAACGGCGCCTTCTACCACAGCCGCAGCTACCCCGGCCTGGAGATCCTCGATCGCGTGGGCGGCGGCGACAGCTTTGCCAGCGGCCTGATCTACGGCCTGCTGCAGACCGGCGACCCGCAAAAGGCCGTGGACTATGGCGCCGCCCATGGCGCCCTGGCCATGACCACCCCGGGAGACACCTCCATGGCCACGCTCGCCGAGGTCCAGAAACTCATGGCCGGCGGCAGCGCGCGCGTGCAGCGCTGACCTATGAAACTACGTCTGCAACAGCTCGATCTGCCGCCCGACTACACGCCGGCGCAGCTCGTGCAAACGATGGCCCGCACGCTGCGCTGTCAACCGGCCGCGCTGAGCGGGGTGCAGGTGGTGCGCCGCTCCGTGGATGCGCGCGGACGTTCGCCGCGCCTCACCGTGGCGGTGGATTTTACCATGGCCGGGCCACTGCCCGCCGGCGTGCGGGATGTGGAACCGCTCGAGCTGACGCCGCCTGTGGCGGCGCGCGTGATTTCTGATTACCACGGGCCGCGGCCGCTGGTTGTGGGCGCGGGTCCGGCCGGGCTCATGGCGGCCTGGGGGTTGGCCGAGGCTGGTCTCAAGCCGCTGCTGGTGGAGCGCGGCGAGGCCGCTGCGCCGCGCGCACGGCGCGTGCAGGCCTTCTGGCAGGACGGCTTGCTCGATGGCGAGAGCAATCTGCTCTACGGCGAAGGGGGCGCCGGGCTCTTCTCGGACGGCAAACTCACCTCGCGCAGCAAGGATCGTCCGCGCGTGCGGCGCTTCCTGGAGGCGCTGGTGACCTGCGGTGCCTCGCCGGAGATCTTGATCGACGCCGAGCCGCACGTCGGCAGCGATGTACTGGAGCTGCTGGTCCCGGCCATCCGGAATCGCATGATCGCGCTGGGTGGCGAAGTGCGTTTTGGGGCGCGCCTGGAGCGGCTCGAGATCGAGAACCAGACGGTGCGCGGCGCCGTGATCTCCGGGGAAGCGTTGCGCACAGATTGTTGCGTGCTGGCCACGGGGCACAGTGCCCGCGACTGCTACGCCATGCTGCTGGAGCAAGGTGTGCCGCTGGAAGCCAAGCCGTTTGCCATCGGCCTGCGCCTGGAGCTCCCGCAGCACCGCATCGACACGGCGCAATGGGGCGGCAGTTTTCCCGCGCTCGGCCGTGCCAGCTTCCGCCTGACCCGGCGGGAAGAGGCGCACGCGCGGGCCTGCTACTCTTTTTGCATGTGCCCCGGGGGGCTGGTCATGGCCTGCTCCTCTGCCGCGGGGTTCCTCACGACCAACGGCATGAGCCTTTCCCAGCGGGACAAACCCATGGGGAATGCGGCCTTTCTGGTGCCGGTGTTCCCGGCGGACTACCCGGCCGTAGCCCAAAAGGCCTGGGCAGGCATTGCTTTTCAGGAGAAGTTGGAAGCGGCGGCATTTGCCTTGGGCGGGTCTAACTATACCCTGCCGGCGCAGCGGCTGGTGGATTTCCTGGAGGGGGCCAGTCCGGCGGAGCTGCCGGCCGCCCGCTCCTGTCAGCGTGCGCGCCCTGCGCAGCTGCGCGGGCTGCTGCCGGCCTGGGCGGAGGCTACCCTGCGCCTGGCTGTGCCGAAAATGTTGCGCAGCCTGCGCGGGGTTGTACTGGAAGAGGCGCTGCTGTACGCCGCGGAGACGCGCAGTTCCAGCCCGGTGCGCGTGGTGCGCGGCGAAGATGGCCAATCCATCGGCATCCGCGGCCTCTACCCGTGCGGCGAAGGCGCGGGTTATGCCGGGGGGATTGTCAGCTCCGGCGTGGACGGCCTGCGCATTTCCGAGGCGATTGTCGGCGCGCGCTGAGCCACTAAGGAAAGGTGTTAGGTGCTAGGTGGTAGGTGCGAGGGTCGCGAAGGATCGCGAAGGGAAGCGCCGCCAGTCCGGTAGGGCGGGGCCGCCGGACCCGCCGTAACCGCCGGCAGGTGATGGGAAGGCGCTTTGCCGCATGCCCGATGAGCGAACCCACGATCTGGACCACGATGGCTACCGACAACGATCGTGACACGATTGCGACGAGGATGGCGCCGCAAGCGGGGCCGCTTTTTCAGTCGACTCCACCTGCTGCTAAAGCGGCGTCGCGCGGGATACCGCTTGCCGCCGCACTCCACACCGTCGCGACACGTCTGGAGTGCGGTGACAACCGCAGGGCGGCACCGCTTTCAACCGCCATCAGTCCGCGCAAAACGCCGTCGTGCGGGGTTCAGGTGCATGTGAGGTAGCGGGCCGCCGGACCCGCCGCCAGCAAGTGGATCGCCAATGGAAACGCCGTCAGGCCTGGGCTGGCGAGGGGGTAGGTGGTAGGTGACAGCGGAACCGCGAATGCGCGCGAATGCACGCGAATGGAGAGCGAGAAGGTGGCAGGTGTGAGGTGGTAAGTGTTAGGAAAAGGCAGGGACTAAGCGTAAAGGACTAAGTTTGTCCTTCGGGCGGTTGCGTTGCTTGGGCAATACACTTAGTCCTCACTCTTAGTCGATCAGGCTCCGGCTGGCGCCTCTGGGTTTCGGCGCTTCGGTCATTGAAGTTTTGGATTTGTTTCGAATTTCGTGCTTCGGTTTTTGAGTTTTCACCACGCAGCCCGCGCGCGGCTGCGCCGCGAGGAAACTCTGAGGTAACTTTATCGGCAGATGCATCCCGAAATATTCCTAATCTTAATCTTAATCGTAATCGTAATCTGCTACCGCGGAGAGGATTACGATTAAGATTAAGATTACGATTATGAAGCAAGCAGTCTCCTGCGAATCATAGGAGGGTGCGCCGCATCAAGCGGTGATTGATGAATTAATTCCGGACCGCAGGTGCAAATCGACCATTCTGACGCGGGGGTTCCCAATCTTCCAGCCTTCCATTCTTCCAACTCTCGCAGTTTGGGGTCTCGCACGCTCACCTTTACACGCGCCCCCTTACACGGCACTTACTCGACTCCCTTACACGCTAAAGGTCTTCCGCGCGAGGGATCGTCAGCCTGGCACCCCCTCGCACGTTCACCCTTACACGCGCCCCCTTACACGGCACGCTTACTCGACTCCCTTACACGCTAGTCCCTATGCGAGCAAGCGGGTCGTGTAAGTGAACCGTGTAAGTGTGCGCGTGTAAGTGAGGCCGTGTAAGTGAGGCCGTGTAAGTGTTTGTGGCCCCCTCACCCGGCCCGCGCCAGCGCATCCAGCGGACTGACGGCGCTACTGGCGAGGCTGCGCATGACGTGCGTGTAGATCAGACGTAAGATCAAGCCGGGCGTGCCATCAATATCAGCCAAGAGTTTTGCTACCTCACGCTTGCTGAAAACGCTGGGCCAATGCGGCCCGCGCTTGGCACGGATGGAGTTCAGGCTGATCGTAGCAGGGCAAATTTTACACATAACACCAAGAATATTTTCGTGACGCGAAGCACCGGTATACCGGTAGATATGCGTCAAACGGAGTAACATTCTTACATCGCAGCACTCGGCGGCGCAGCGACACATATCTGCACAACCAATGGCAGCGGAAGACATTGCAATTCCCGTTGACCTTGCGCAGCCAACGCACTACGCTACGGTTTACAGATGGAAGGCCGCGGCCGCGAGCCAGTGTTCCCGGCAAAACCGTCAGAGGCTGATATAATAGTTCGGCGGCACCGAGCAGGAACGCTGCGGCCGCACAGGCTCGACGGTGAGTAAAGTTCAAATGAGGCAAGAAATCCAGCGGTCACCCCTTCACGGAACCATCGGATTGGCGATCTATGCCGCTGGCATGGTGATGTTTTTCGTTTCGGCTTTCCTTGCATGCACATCGGTAGGCCCCGGCCTTGTCGCCGGATTCGTGGCAATCCTTCTTTTTTTCTGCTACCCCTTTCATGCTATGGCGATCATCGCAACGCTGTCATCGCCTATTGTCCTTCCTTGGATTCGCAAGGGTAAGTTGCGCCGTTTTTGGGCTGCCTTGGCGTTTTGCCTGCCGGCAATATGGGTCTTTCCAATCGCAGCGTTATCTGGCGTTCCGCGCGTCGGCATCCATGCGGGCTATTTCATATGGGCGCTTGCTACATCACTGGTTGCACTTAGTTTGGCGCTGATGACGCACCAGGCAAAACCGCTGGAGACACGCCCAAGAAAAGTCGTCACGTGGGGCCTTGCCGCGATCATTCTCACATGCGCCTTCATCCGCCCACATTACTTTCTGCCGCGTTTCTGGCAACTGCAATTTGCCGGCGAATTGCCCGCAAATGCATGTTCCAGTGATGCAGTCATCGCGCAGGGTACGTCTTGGTGGGGCAAGCCACTCGGCCCGGAAAAGTTCTGGAACAATATGACAGTCTGGAATGACGATGTCGCCGAGATGGCCGCTCACCGTCATGGTCGGTGGTATCCGCCCATTCCCACGCATCTTACAAACCTGATCACCGGTTTTCCGCTTCGTTCCCGGAACCAAGCAACCATTGTTCCCGACTGGCAAGACTGTATAGGCGGCCCCGACTCCGGAAGTGGTGGCCCCGTCTATCTTGGTTCAGACGCGGATGGTGCTTATTGGAATTGGTTCTGGCGGACGAAGCCAAAGCCACCACCGGTTTTGGAGCGCGAACAGGTCGACGTTGCTCTGCGGATCTACAACGGGCGTCAACCGCTCATCTGGCAGGGCAAGGATATGCACGGCAACGCAATGGAGCGTGAGTGCTCAGAAAGTTGTGCGAAGCAACGTGCCCGGGAGATCGGAGTGCCGCCAGAAGCGCTGACAGAGGAGGCGCTATTCTGGGCGTACGTGATGAGTAAGCGGAAAGAATATGTCAACGAAGAGGCGACGGCGTGGGGGCAACGACTGCAGCATTTCTTGGCGCGTTTGGCGGTGGATCCGGCACTCATTACCGATCCATTGCGGGATGATCAACTCAAAGCGGCAAACGCCTGGAAGATCTGTTATCTCCGCCGTCTTCGGCAAGAGCAATGGGATGATTCCTACATCCGGTCATACGTTCAGGCATGGAATCTTTCTTCGAACGACATTTACGGTGCCGACTAGGTTGACTGGGTTGTCATCTGAAATGCCGAACCAACGGCTGCTGCCTCGCCGTCCGTGGACCAGCAGAAAGTTAATGGACAGTAGCGGCGAGGCAGAGCCGCGACGTCCGGCGAGACAGTCATGAAACTGGATGACATACAGATAGTTGTGCCATGCGTGGTTTTCGCACTCTTTGGCCCGTTGCTCCACCGGAGGCAGAGGCGAGTACGGGCATGCGCCGTATTCAAATCGGGATCATGGTCGGTGGTCGCCGCCTGGGCGTGTGGCCCAGCGAGACCGCCGCCGTGTTCACACCGGCCATGCGACTACCTCGCCGCCGCCCGGTCGCCCGACGGTTGGTTAATGCCGGTCTTGCTTGCTTTTCCGCTCTAAACAGGTGATTCTACCTGACAACAGCTGGCCGTAAGCTATTTTCCATGCCCGCCAGCGGTCCGCTTGGCGCGGGCCGCTGGATGGAGCGAGGCGCACAAGGAGACAACCGATGCAGCAGAAGACGATGCGGTTCTGGTCCCTGATGGTCTGGGTCAGCGTGGCCATGGCGCTGCCGGGACTAGCGGAGAATGTGACGATCACGCTGGTGACACCCTCTGCCGGCGGTGCGCCCGTGGCGCTCGAAGAGCGGCAGAATATGTGGAAATCGCCCTTTGGCGGCTGGTCCATCAAAGTCTGGCCATTTTCCCTGCGCGTGGACCAGAAGGCCCTGATGGAGTACACCACGGCTGAGCAGAAGCTGATGGCTAAGACCATGGAAGGTGGCGCGCCGGGCGCCAAGATGGATGCCATTGATAGCGCCTTTGCGCTGGATAGTGCTGTGCGGGTGGAGGACGTCATGGGGTTCCGGTCGGATCGTCGCACGTCGGAGACGCTCAATCTGGCTGAAGGGCGGCACGTGATCCACCCCTTCGGCATGGAATTCACGCTGGCGGCGGATGGCACCCTGGCGACGCGCGACCCCCGCCTGCGGATTGACGTCAAGGCCCGTAAGATCGAAGTACTCTGCTATCCAGTGCTGTTCAAGCCGGTCGCCGAAAAGCGCTCGGTGGCCACCGCGATGGAGCTTACCTATGGTGTGCGGGATCTGCTGAGCGGGCTGGAGACCGTGTTTGACGAGTATGATAAGCAGAACGGGCAGGCGGCAGGGAGCTCTCTGGCGGCTGGCTTGCGGCGTTTCATGATCTATCTGCCGACTTCGGCGGCGGGTGAGGGCTATACCGCCAACGGCGTGAAGTTTGAGGTAGGCGCCGAGGGGCGCGTCAAGTTGGCGCCGGGGGCCAAAGCGCGGTGTGACGATGGTCGTGTGGTGCTGCTGGAAACGCCGGCGGCGCCGGCGGTGGCGGCGGCGGCCCGCAGTCCGCTCGGGGTGAGTTGGTTTGGCGCGGCCGGGGAAGTGCGCGTGTCGTCTGGCGGCGCGGCGGTGACCGTCAATGAAGGGATGCGTGTGATCGGGAGCAAGGCGCGGTCCGAGGGTGGCACGGCGGAAGTGCGTCTGGCCGGCGCAGCGGCACCGGATATTAGCAGCGGTTCCGTGATGCTGATGGTTTCGCCGGGCATGGTTGATGTTCAGGTGGGCTCATTGGGGGCGCGCCTCGTGGCACCCGACGGCCGCTGGCCGCACCGGCACGTGATCTGCGATCTGGCGCGCGGCACCAGTTGGGCGGTGGAGACGGCGCCGCTGGAGGCTAAGCCGGGCGCGGAGTGGTCGTGTCGCCTCACGTCGGCGGCCGGCAAGGCGGCGATCCCGGCGACGTTGAAGGTCCAGCTTGAGGGTGTGGCGGGTGGTGTGACGGCCGGGGAGGTTTCGCTGAAGGGTGCCGGGAGTCTGTTCTCGGGCACGCTGCCGTCCAAGCCCGGCCTCTGGCGCGTGCGGGTGTCGCCCTCGGAGAGCAGTCCGCTGAAGGGGCAGACGCTGGGCTTGGTGCTGATGAGCGACCAGCCGGCGGCAGCGGTCTCTCTCTTTACGGTCAATAACCGTGCGCTCTTCCGGCGTGGCGATGCGTTTGATCTACTCTGGGTGGTGCGCCGCAGCGCGGGTGCGGCGGCCGCCGCCTGGCCGGTGCGCCTGCGCGGTATGGGGCTGGATGCGACCGTGGCCCAGCTTGCCGTGCCGGCGGCGGCCGGCCAGACGCCCAACGTGAACGGACGCCTGGTGGTCGAGACGGCTGCGCTGGCGCCGGGCGAGTATACCGCCACGGTGGAGGCGGAAGGGGTGGCCGGCTATCCGTTCCGTTTCCGCATCTGCCAGCGCGAACGGTTGAGCGATCTGGATATCTATTCCTTCAATATCCATTTGGATGCGGCTACGCCGTATCCGGGCTCGCCCATCAATGCCTACGTGGGTAACTCGGCGGCCGGGCCGGGGATGGCGCCGTATCTGGCGGACGGTGACGGGGCGCTGGACGCGGTCTTCGGCGCGTATGTTAATGCGCCGCTCGGGCCGTTGCGCGAGATGTTCGCGCGCCCTGGGATGGGGGAGCGCTTGGGCATGGCCGCGGCCGTCATGGGGATTCGCAACGCGCCGCTCTGGCCGGAATCGCATGCGGACGAGGCGCGTAACCCGAAGCACACGCTCCCTGAGAACCTGGCAAATATGCGGCGGCGCATGGCGCTTACGGTGCAGTCGCACGCGGATTTCCCGGGGCTCGATGGTTTCGATTTCGGCTGGTTGTCCAGCTATGGCGGCTACTGGGAATACACGCCGCGCCTGGACGGTTGGCAGGCGCAGAGTGCGGCGGCGGCCCAAGATTGGGCATGGAAAACGGCCCAGGCGGAATGGCCGAAAATTGTGGCAAAATACGCCTCGCTCAAGCCACTGGATCGGCCGCGCCCCAAAAAACTGCATGCGAGCCTGGCGGATATCCCGGGGCTTACCGAGGACCAAGTGCTATTTGTGGATTCGCAGAATGGTGCTGCGTGTTGGGCGCAGATCCTGCCGCATTCTTTCGAGGAGTGGTTTGCTGATGCCAACGAGATCCAGCCCGGCTTGACCATGCATGATCACAGCTCGGCCTGCGGCCTCGGTGGCCGGATGGATCAGGCCAACTGGCTGGGAAAATCCCATCGCAGCTCCGTGGACTTCTCCGAGTACTTCCTCTCCCCCTTTGCCAACTTCCGCGTGCCGGCGATTTTGGCCATGGATAACCAGGGGAAGCAGAAGGTCGAGATCGCCATCCAGGCGCACCACGGCACGTCATCCGAAATTCTGCCGCTGGTCCTGGGGGCGCTCGGGCGTGGCGTGGATGGGTTTGCCTTTACCGGGATCACCGACGAAGACGCGGACGGCGGTGATCTGCTCCCCCGCCTGCTGGAGAAGTTCGGCTCCTGGTTCACGACCCTGGACCCGCTGCCGGATGTGGCGGTCTACTATGCGCCTTCCTGGTCCCAACGGATCTTTACGGTCCTGCACGACCTGGCGCGCATCCGCCGGCCGGCCATGATGGTCGGCCCGCAGGATGTGGCCGCGGGCGAGCTGCTGAAGTACAAGGTGCTCCTGCTGGTCGGCCAGGAGCTGAACATGCCGCCCGAGATCCTCGAGGCCTTCCGCACCTTTGAAGCCAAGGGCGGCGTCATCCTGAAGGACGACACCTGCAGCAAGGATGTCCCCGGGCGCTCCATCGGGATCGCCTATGATGCCAAGAATGTCTCCGGCAGCTGGGGTGGCGCGCAGGCCGGCGGCGAAGGGGAGTTTGTCTCGGTGTACAGCCTTTTCCTGAAAAAGGAGCAGGCCCTCATGGAGGCGTTCGCCAAGACGCCCCAGTTGCCCATGACCACGCCGGACACGGATGTGCTGATCTCGCCGCTGGCCGGCAAGGAATCGATCATCTGCTTTACGATCGACAAGACCGAGATCCCGCTGGAAGTGGATTTCCCGGGCAAGTCCGGCCGTTTCCGGCAGAGCTATGTACTCCCCAAGATCGGCGAGCTGCAAGTGGAGAAGGGGTGGTATGTGCATGACCTGCTGGCCGGCAAGGCCGCCGTGGTCGAGAGTACGCCCAAGGGGCAACGCGTGCCGCTGGATTTCACCCGCAGTGGGGGCGCCGTCTACCTGCTGACGAAGCGCGCGCCCAAGAACCTCGTGATTCAGGCGGAGCGTACGTCGCCGATCAACGCGCGTCTCACCGGCGGGTTGGCGGATGCGGCGGGCAAGCTGCTGGCCGATCCCATGCCGTTTGAGGTGACCTTGAAAGGTCCGGATGGGTCGGTGTTGTTCCATAAGTTCGTCTCCATCGGGCCGGACCAGCCTTTCGATCTGCCGGTACCGGCTATGTCTGCGGGCGCTCGGCCGGAACTGGTGGTGCGCGATCAGGTGCTCGGCACCACGGCCACGCAGGTGCTGGAGCCGGCCGCGCCCGCGGCAGTGGCCATCCGCGCCGCACCGGACCTGATCGGTGGCGAGCAGAAGATCCTCGCCTTCTTCTCCCAGCGTAAGGGCCCGGTGACGATCCTGCTGGATGAAGGACAAGACGCCTACCGGCCGGCGGCCGAGAAGCTCGCGGCACAGTTGAAACAGGCCGGCCGCGAGGCGCGTGTGACGACCTGGGACACTTCAGCGATCCGCCCACTCTACCTGCGCTGGCACCCGCAGAAGGAGGACCTCGAGGTCCTGCAGAGTGTGACGAACGACTTCGGCTGGGCGTGGCGCATCAACCTGAACCCCTACGATGCCTTCGAAAAGGATAAGCAGGGCAAGCCTGGCAAGTGCGATTATGCCAGACCGATGGCCGGGTACTCGGAGATGGGGCCGCGGCTGCGGCATGACGCCGATGTGGTCCTCTTCGGTCTGCCGTCTGACCATCGCGCGGTTGCCGACCTCGCGCCGTACCTGCGGCGCGTGCCGACCGACAACTATCCGGCGGCGGGCGGGTTCTTCGCGCACTACCTCTGGTCGCCCTTCCGCGCCAAGTACGATTGCCTCTATCTGGCCTGTCGCGATGTGGCTGGCGCCGAGGCGGCGGTCGCCTGCCTCGCCAACTTGCAGGCACCGGCCGTCGCTCCGGTCGCCAAGCCGGCGGAGCAGCCGCTGACGGTCCGCGGCGGCGCGCCGACGCCGCTTGAGGATCTGACGCCCGCCATGGGCGGCACCCCGATTCTCAATGCCGAGTTTTCGCCGAGCGGCAACCGACTCTTCGTGATCACGGCTTCCTACGGGGACTGGCTCTTTGTGCTGGATACGGACGGCAAGATCCTGGAGAAACGGATGCCGCTGACCCCCAGGCCGTTCCCGAACTGGTTCATGTGGGGGCGGTGGATTGCACCGCTGAGCGACACCACGATGCGCCTCTTCCACTGGGATGGCGACTACCAGTACGATCTGACGCGCGGCTACATCAGCAAGGCGGCCCGGGTGACCAGGATCGAAGACAAGCAGGCCGGACTGCTCTTCCAGGGCGATGTCGACCGGTTGGTGGCGCTGGATCCGCAAGGGCGCCAGGTGTGGCGCTACAACGACGTCACCCAGTCGCCGGACTTGAAGGTGCAGCGCGAAATCACCCCGCGCGCCCTGAGTGGCAACCGGCGCGTGCTGCTGGTCTCCGCCCTGGCCAAGGGCAAACTCAATACGATTATTGCCCCCTCGGTCCTGGGGCTCGATACGGCCACGGGCAAGGTCCTCTGGCAGCGGACGGCGCTCTCCCTCAATGCCGGTAAAGTCATTCCGCTGGATGATCGCTTTATTGTGGTGGCGGACGATCAGACGGTGCATGAGCTGTCGGCCACTACGGGCGCGGAAGGGAGTGCCATGGCGGCGCTGACCGGCCGGCCGGACTGGGTGCTCCAGTTGCCGGGCCGGGATGCGCTGCTGATTGCGGAGAACAGCCACTTCGATCGGCAGGGGGCGTGCGCACGGGTGTACATCCGGTCCCTCAAGGGTGCGGCGGATCAGGACCTGAAGGTCCCTGGTCGGGTGCGCTTCGCGGCGGTTGCGCCGGATAACCAGTCTTTCCTCATTGTCTCCTCGCGCAACCGCACCCTGCGCTTCGCCATGGACGGCACGCTGATCTGGGAGGCCGAGACGCCTACGGGTTCGATTGTACGCTTCGCGCCGGATGGCAAGACGGTGGCGCTAGGCGGTGGCGACGGTATCGTGCATCTGCTGAATAGTGCGGATGGCAAGCTCCGGCGTTCGGTGGATCTGAACTTCGGCAATAACATCACGGCCGAGAAGTTTGCCAAGCAGGAGGCCATGGGCGCGGTACCCGCGGAGGCCGCCTGCACGGCGCAACCGCCGCCGCCGGCCCCGTCGTACCTGAAGACGTTGCCCGCGAAGGCGGTGGCCTTCGGGCCGAACCTCGCGCCGCCGGAGCGGCTGCGCGAACTGCTCAAGGCGACGACACCCGCGACCGCGGGCGGCGACCAGCCTGGCTATCTCGGCAACCTCACGGCGTTGGTCACGCTGCCACCGGTCAAGGTGGTGGCAGGTACCACCTACCTGGTTGAGTTGTTGAATGCGGCCCCCACCGCTACCAGCGCGCTGGCCACGCTGCGCGTGGAAATCAGCGTCACCGGCAAGAAGAGCTCTAAGAACCTGCCGGTAGTGGTGCGGTTGCCGGTGGACGCGAACCTCATGCGGCGCCGGTTTGCCTTCCGGGCTGATGCGAATGACGAGGTGACGGTGACGATGCGTGCGATTGTGCCGGGCGGCGCCAAGAACCGCAAGTCCTACGAGCAGGCCGAAGTCAGCGCGTGGCCGGTCCAGATCGGCGATATGGTGGTGGTGGCGATGAAATTCCCCGGGCGGAGTGTGCTCTTTGATGGCGGGCCCGGTAGCCGGAACAAACCCGCCGGTACACTGGCGTGTAAGTTGTATCACCCGCAAGTGGATAACATGACGCCCGGCTTTACGGAGGACTGTCCGTCGATCGGCCTACGGGTGGTGAATGGCATGATCGCCAATCAACCGACGGAGTGGGGCAAGACGCTGGCGCTGGATATGGCGGATCTCGGGACGGCGTTCAAGACGCCGGTGGCGCTTTCGGTGATTGTGGTTTATGAGGATCTAACCGGTCCGGTCCTGTCGGGAGAAAACAGCGTGCGCGAGCGCGCCGGCATGCGCTATGCCGTGGATGTTAGCGGGGAGAAAGGACAGGCGGAGCGTATTGGCGGGGTCAGCGAAAACCGCAACCTGGTCAACATCTTCCCCTGTCCGGCCTATCCGATTAAGGGCATCCGCTACACATGGGGCGGTCGCACGGACGATGAGCAGGGGCGGACGGACGGGTTCGTGCGCATGGCGCAGATCGAGGCCTATGCGACCGAGTCAGACATTGATGCCGAGAACCTGCTGAACGTCAAGCCGGAGGGCGCGCTCAAGGTCGATATGAAGGAAGGCGGCGCCCCGGACATGGAGCTGTAGGCGGGTGGTAGGTGGCAGGTGGTAGGTGCGCTAGGGAAGGTTCTTTGTGCTTGGTTGCTGACGCCTGGAGACGCGCGCGGGATGTGGTAGGAGTTAGGTGGTAGGGTGGAACCGCGAATGCACGCGCATGGCCGAGAAGGGGCGCGCAGGGAGGCGCCGGCAGTCCGGTAGCGGGGCCGCCGGACCCGCCGCCCGCCATAGGCTCGCAAAGCACCCGTCGTCAGGCCCGGGCGAGGCTCCCGCCGAGCCGAACATGTTTCCAGGCACAGCGCCGGTGCGGCTCACCGGGCGTGCCACGCTGAGGGGCGCGAGCGGGGAGGGGGGAGCGGAAGAGCGGAACCGCGAATGAACGCGAATGAGGAAGTTTCCACCGCGAGGGAGGGAGCGATGGTGGCAGAGGCCCGTCCGCCGGCGCGTGAACCAGCGAAACGCTCCGACGGGCTTGCCCTGGCCTTTACACACAAATATCCCTGGACAAAAGAAAGGGAGCTCAAATCATACAATTTTGTCCTAAGTGAACCGCAAATTATGTTGCGCGCAACATAAACTGGGATGCGCCCGGCTCTCACGCCCTTTTGAATTTGTACTCGCGCGCCGTGCCGGTTTCTGGCATCATTTTTGTGACTTCGTTGATTTGTCCTACTTCTTTTTGGCGTGGCCGGGATGCTGACCACCGCACGCCGGTTTCTCCCCCTAAGCGACCGTCCATCAATCAGGTATATTGGCATGCACAGCGATAGTTCAGGTTTGAGTGCGCTCGTGAACGATTGTTACCAGTGCGGGAAATGTACCGCCGGTTGTCCGCTCGCCGCGCAGATGGATATCGTTCCCAGCCAACTGGTTAGGTTAGCCCAGGCCGGCCAGGTAGAGCGGGCCACCCGCGCCGAGTCCATTTGGCTCTGTGTCTCCTGCCAGACCTGCACCACGCGCTGTCCGCAGTCGGTGGACGTCGCCGGGGTCATCGATGCCTTGCGGGAGCAATCGGCACAGGACGGCACCGTCGCGAAGACCCAACGCCGCACCGCTATTTTTCAGCAGGTCTTTCTCGATAATATCCGGCGCCATGGCCGGCTGAATGAGCTGGAATTGGTGGGGGCGTTCAAGACCCAGGCCTTTTTGAAGGACCTGAGTATCCCCTTGCTCATGAAAGATGCGCTGCTGGCCCCCCAGATGATGAAGCGCGACAAACTGCATTTCGCGGGCAAGCCCGCGCGCGACCGGCAGGTGGTGGACCGGATTTTTGCCAAATGTGCTGAGGCGAAGGTATGACGGATATCGGCTATTACCCCGGATGTGCGCTGCAAGGTTCGTCGAACGACTATGAGCGCTCGGTGCGCGCCACGCTGCAGGCCCTGCAGGTGCAGTTGCAGGAGCTGGATGACTGGATCTGCTGTGGCGCGTCGGCCGCCCATACGATCAATCACAAGCTTTCGGTGGCCTTGCCTGCGCGCAACCTCGCGCTGGCGGAGCAGCAAGGGTGTGCGCAGCTGCTGGCGCCGTGCCCGATGTGCTCCATGGAGCTGATCAAGGCTGGCAAGGCGCTGGCCGATAGTCCGGCGCTGCGCCAGGAAATGTCTGACATCGTGGAGCTGCCGGTCACTGGCCGTACGCAGGTGCTGAACCTCATCCAGATCTTTCAGCAGATCGGCCTGCCGGCCTTGAAGGCGGCAGTCAAGCAGCCGCTCGAGGGGGTCAGCGTGGCCTGCTACTATGGCTGCCTGCTCACGCGTCCGTCGGCGCTGCTGGCGTTTGATGATTGCGAGCAACCCGTCTCCATGGAGACGATCCTGACGGCGCTGGGCGCCAAAACCGTGGCCTGGAATTTTAAGACGGAATGCTGCGGCGCCGGCATGACCATGGCGAATGAGGAGACGGTGCTGAACCTCAGCCACAAGATCCTCTCGAATGCGGCCGCGCACGGCGCCAACTGTATCGTCGTGGCCTGCCCCATGTGCCATGTCAACCTGGACATGAAGCAGGCGGCGATCGAGCAGCGTCACGGTGTGCGGCACGATCTGGAGATCTTTTACCTTTCGGATCTGATTGGTCTGGCGCTCGGGCTGGACCGACAGACGTTGGGGATTGACCGGCATTTTGTTGTGAAGAACGGGAATTCGGCCTGTCGCCTGTAGCGGGCCGCGGATTCCGGAAGAGCGCCTATGTCAAGAATCGGTGTATTTGTGTGCTGGTGCGGCGAGAATATCGCGCGGACCGTGGATGTAGTCCAGGTGGCCGAAGCGAGCTTGCAGTTCCCCGGCGTGAAGCATGCGGCGCACTACAAGTACATGTGTTCGGAACCCGGGCAGTCGCTGATCCGCGACAAGATTCTGGCCGACCGGCTGGATGGCATCGTGGTGGCTTCCTGTTCCCCGCACATGCATCTCAAGACGTTCCGCGGCGCGGCGCAGGCGGCGGGGCTGAACCCCTACCTGGTGGAGATCGCCAACATCCGGGAGCATTGTTCCTGGGTGCATCAGGACAAGGCGAAAGCCACGGCCAAAGCCATTGATCTGGTCCGCATGGCGGTGGCCAAGGTGCGGCGCAATAATGCGTTGCAGGCTATCAAGGTCCCGGTCACCAAACGTGCGCTCATCATCGGCGCGGGTGTGGCCGGTATTCAAGCGGCGTTGGACATTGCGGATGCCGGCTATGAGGTGGTGCTGGTGGAGCGGGAACCCTCCGTCGGCGGCAAGATGGCCGGGCTCTCCGAGACGTTCCCCACCATGGACTGCTCGCAGTGCATTCTCACCCCCCGCATGGTCGATGTGGGGCAGCACCCCCGGATCAAGCTCTACACCTGCGCAGAAGTGGAATCCGTGGACGGCTATGTCGGGAATTTCAAGGCTACGATTCGGCAGAAAGCCCGCTTTGTCGACATCAAGAAGTGTACGGGGTGCGGCGAGTGCTGGAATGCCTGCCCGCAGAAGAAGATTGCCTCGGAGTTTGACTATGGCATGGGGAACCGGCGCGCCATCTACATTCCGTTCCCCCAGGCGGTGCCGGCGCGGCCCGCGATCGACAAGCAGGCCTGCCTGAAGTTGAAGAAGGGCGTCTGCGGGATTTGCGCTAAGAAGTGTGCGGCCGGCGCCATCAACTACGCGGATCAGGACCAGCTCCTCGAGGAGCCGATCGGCGCCATCATTGTGGCCACGGGGTACCAACTCTACCAGATCTCCGCCCAGCAACCGACGGCCGAGCTCTCCGGCTACGGCGAATACGGCTATGGGCAGTACAAGGACGTCATCGACGCGCTGCAGTTTGAGCGCCTCGTCTCGGCCTCGGGGCCCACGGGCGGCGTGATCCAGCGCCCCTCGGATGGCAAGGAACCGAAGCACGTGGTCTTCATCTCCTGCGTCGGTTCGCGCGACAATGCCAAGGGGATCTCCTACTGTTCGAAGATCTGCTGCATGTACACGGCCAAGCACACCATGCTCTACAAGCATAAGGTGCATGACGGTCAGGCGCATGTCTTCTATATGGATATCCGTTCCGGCGGCAAGAACTACGACGAATTTGTGCGGCGCGCCATTGAGCAGGATCACGCCCGCTACTATCGCGGCCGCGTCTCGAAGATCACCGAGGAGAACGGTAAGTTGATCGTGCGCGGTGCCGATACGCTGGCCGGCACGCCGGTGACGATCGAGGCGGATCTGGTCGTGCTGGCCAGCGCCATGCGCCCGGCCACGGGCAGTGATGACCTTGCCCGCAAGCTGCGCATCGGCTACGATCAGAACGGCTTCCTTTCCGAGTCGCATCCGAAATTGCGGCCGGTCGAGACGAACAGCGCCGGCATCCTCATCTGCGGCGCCTGTCACGCACCCAAGGACATTCCGGAATCAGTGGCCCAGGCCTCGGCGGCGGCGGGCAAGGTTCTGGTGATGTTCAGCCACAAGGAGATGCAGCGCGACCCGGAGATCGCCAAGATCAACGAATCCACTTGCAGCGCCTGTTTCGCCTGCGTGCGAACCTGCCCGTACCAGGCGGCTGAGAAAGCCGACGTGCGCGACCGCGCCGGCAACCTGGTCAAGCGCACGGCCCGGATCAATCAGGGGCTCTGCATGGGGTGCGGCACCTGCGTGGCCGTCTGCCCCTCCAAGAGCGCGGACCTGGAAGGGTTCAGCGATCAACAGATTTATGCCATGGTGGAGAGCTTGCTATGAGCGCACACCCAACCGGTGTTTTTGAGCCGAAGGTCATCGCCTACGTCTGTAACTGGTGTACCTACCTCGGCGCGGATCTGGCCGGCACCAGCCGGCTCGAATACCCCGCGAATGTCCGCATTGTGCGCCTGCCCTGCACCGGCCGCATCGACTTTAACCTCCTGATCAAAGGCTTTGAGGTGGGCGCGGATGCGATCCTGGTCTCCGGTTGCCACCCCGGCGACTGCCATTATACGTCGGGCAACTTCCATGCCCGGCGCCGCTGGATCCTCTTCCGGCAACTGCTCGACACCATGGGTTTTGACATGAACCGCATCCACTTCGCTTGGATCTCCGCGGCCGAGGGGAAGAAGTTCCAGCATGTGCTGACGGATATCGTGGAACAGACCCGGCGGATGGGACCCTATGCCGCCTATAGCAAGATTTGCGAGGAAGTCTCATGCTAGAACAGAAACTCCGCCAGACCTGCCGGGAGTTGCTCGCCAACGGCACGGTCAAGGTTATCATCGGCTATGGTGCCGCGCCGGCCGGCCAGGCGACCCGCGCCGTCTTTATTACCACGCCAGAGGGCGTGGAGCAGTTGGTCTGGAATGACCGCTGCGAGGCAAACCTTGTGGCGTATCTGAAGCGGCCGGAGGTGCGCGCCCTGGGCAAGCCGGCCATTGTCGTCAAGGCTTGTGACGAACGCGCGCTGGTGGTCCTGCAGCAGGAAGCGCAGCTCGAACGCGCCAATGTCTTCGTCATTGGCATGGCCTGCGACGGGATCGGCGCGCCGCGGGAAGCCAAATGCCGCTCCTGCGAAGATCAGGTGCCCCGGTTCTGCGACGTGGTGCTTGGCGAAGTCACGAAACCCGCCGACGCGGCCAGCGCGCGCTGGGACGAGCTGGCGGAGTTCATGAAGAAGTCGCCCGAGGAGCGCATGGCCTACTGGCAACAGGAGTTGGCGCGGTGCGTGAAGTGCTACGCCTGCCGCCAAGTCTGCCCCCTCTGCTATTGCCAACGGTGCATCGTTGACAAGAACCGCCCCACGGTTATCTCGACGTCCCCCTCGCTCAAGGGGAATTTTGCCTGGCATGTGACCCGGGCCTTCCATCTGGCCGCGCGCTGCGCCGGGTGCGACGCCTGCACGCGCGCCTGTCCCGTGGGGATCAACCTGCGTCTGCTGAACCAATCCATGGCCAAGGCCACGGAGGAAAATTTCCAGTGCCGCCCCGGCACCGATCCGCAGGCGCAGCCCTTGATCGGCAACTACGCGACGGGCGACAAGGAGGAGTTCATCCGATGAGCCAGACGATCTCGTTGGCTGGAATCCGGCAGTTGATCGGGCAGTGGCTCGGCCAGGGTAAACGCGTGGCAGGCCCCATCCGCGTGAATGCCGATACGATTCTGTACCAGAACCTGACATCGGCAGAGGCGCTGTTGCTGGACGGCTGCGTGCACCCCGGCAACTCCATCAAGGAGTTCGTCATGCCGCCGCACGAGAAGCTCTACGAATACGTCGTGAAAGGGCGCGACGTGGAGCTGCGCAACCAGGAAGCGTTCCCGCCTGAGCGGCTGATTCTCGGCGGCCGGCCGTGCGATGCCGCGGCCCTGCCAATCCTGGATCACATCTTCAACTGGGATTTCGTGGATGCGGCCTATAACCAGCGGCGGCAGGCCCTGACCATCGTTTCGCTGGCCTGCACGCGGCAGGATGACGCCTGTTTCTGTACCTCGGTGGGGCTGGCCCCGGACGCCGTCCAGGGGTCGGACGCCCTGCTCGTGCCCCTGGGCAACGACGAATATGAAGTACGCTGCCAGACCCCCAAGGGCGAGGCGCTCTTTGCTGGCAAGTGTACGCCGTCTGACCGGCAGGGTAGTGTGCCCGCCGGCCCCGCCAAACAGTTCGACGCCAAGCAAGTCGAGGCGCTGATCACGAGCCAGTTTGAAGCGCCGGTCTGGCGTGAGCAGGCGCTCGCCTGCCTGGGGTGCGGCGCCTGTGCCTACGGCTGCCCGACCTGTCATTGCTTTGATATTGTGGACGAGGGGCATGCCGGCGGCGGCATCCGGGCTCGCAACTGGGATGCGTGCCAGTTCCCGCTCTTCACGCTGCATGCCTCGGGGCATAATCCGCGCCAGGGGCAAGCCAGCCGGCAACGGCAGCGTGTCTACCACAAGTTCCATATCTACCCGGAAAAGTTCAAGGAATACCTCTGCACCGGGTGCGGCAATTGCGTGCGACGCTGCCCGGCAGGCCTGGGGCTGTTGAGCGTGCTGACCGCCATTCAGCAAGCCGGAGCGGCGGCACCCGCAGCCAAGGGCGAGGAGGCCAAGCAGCCATGAAGAATATCTACCAGCCGGAGTTGATGGAGATCCTGCAGGTGCGCCAGCACACGGCGGATGTGAAGTCGGTGCGCATTCGCTTCAAGGATCCGGCGGCGGCCGCGGCCTTCTCTTTTCGCGTCGGCCAGTTCGGCATCTTCTCGGCCTTCGGGCAGGGGGAGTCGACCTTTAATATCTGTTCCAGCTCGAACTGGAAAGACTACCTGGAGTTCTGCTTCCGCAAGACTGGCAAGGTGACCGAAGCCCTCTGGCAGGCCGAGGAGGGTGATACGATTGGGTTTCGCGGTCCGTATGGCAATGGCTATCCCATGGAGGCGTGGGAAGGAAAGGACCTGATCTTTGTGGCCGGCGGCATTGCCATGCCACCCGTGCGCTGCGCGATCTGGTATGCGCTGGAGAATCGCGCCAAGTACGGCAACATTTCCATTGTGTACGGTGCGCGCACCGTGGGCGATCTAGTCTTTGCCGACGAGCTGGACAAGTGGGCGGGCTACGAGAACGTGCGCGTGGTGCAGTGCGTGGATCCGGGGGGCGCTACACCGGAGTGGAAGGGCGAAGTCGGGTTTGTGCCGAAGGTGCTGGAGCAGGCTGGGCTCACCGCCCACAACGCCGTGGCCCTGGTGGTCGGGCCGCCGGTTATGATCAAGTTCAGCATGCCGGTACTCGACAAGATGGGGCTGGCGCTCAAGGACATCTATACCAGCTTGGAAAACCGGATGAAATGTGGCGTCGGCAAGTGCGGCCGGTGCAATGCCGGCCCGGTGTACGTCTGTAAAGACGGGCCGGTCTTCAACATGGAAATGGTCCGTACCTTGCACGACGACTTCTAAGACCGCCTGCTGGGTGGGTTCGATTTTGGATTGTATGCTGGATCCTACTGACGTGGATCAGCCCAGCCGGGTTTTCGCTATGGCTGGACATGTGCTAGGCGTGGGCGTGCTGATGGGCACCTATAGCGGAGAGTGATCTGGCGCAGGCACACCATATGGCGCCCTCGTCATACTCGACCCGCTTAAGCGATTGCCGGTCGTATGCGATAGCGCCATCCACATAAGAGCAGCAATTCTCATGCTGGCATTCGCCACAAGTCCATCATGAGAATGGCTGGATGCGTCCGGTGGTCAGCTTGACGGTTATCCCCGCCTCTGGCATGATTCCCCCATGACATCACTACGACAGACCGGATCGGGCAGGCGGTTGGCCCGTGCGATCCGGGGGCGGCCGGGGCCAGCCGAGAAGCTATTTCTTGGCCATGTATTCTCGCTTGCGCGCGCGTGGTGCTGCGGCGGCATAGCCAGCTTCGCGCTGTGCGGCGCATCCGCCATAGCGCAGTCGAGCACACCGGGGCTTGCCATCACGAATTTGCCGGCCTACGTGTACCCGTTTCCGGCCTACGCGGACCCGCGCGTTTTTTCCACCACCAGCGCGATCCCGCCCATCGCATTCCTCGCCCCTGTAAATTGGTCCGATACCAACGGCGTAAACGCCTGCGAGCTATCCGCCGCCGCGACCTCCGGTCAGATGTGGCTGCAGCTCGCCACCAGCAACACGGCTTGGCAGGGCGCGTGGCGCCTGGGGCTGCGTGATGGCACGGAGATCGCCGCCGACACGAATCGCACCATCGCTTTTGCCAGCCTGCCACGCGCGGCCTATACGCTGGATATCTGGCCTGACGCCGGTTTTCAGCCTCTTCCCACCTTGTGGGTCGCCTGGCCGACCAACACCATTCCCGTACGCCGCTTTCCCGCCAGCGGGTATCTGCACGGCAAATTCGAGAACAAGCGCCTGCGTCCTCTGCACATATGGGGACACGCCAGCGAGCCCGTCGCCGCCGGCCTCTGGGGTGGCTGCGGCGTTACCCAAGCTTGGCTGCGGGTGGATGGACGCCAAATGCCGTTGACGTTGGACGATGCCGGCAATTTTGACCTGACCGTTTCGGTCACGCGTGGCGCCACTAAAGGCGTGCACGAAGTGGCACTGTGGACCGTGTCTGCCTGTCAGGACCGCGCGTTCGCGACCGATGTCGAACTCGTAAGCGAGTACTCCGCTGCGTTCGCGCACCCGCCGCCGTTGCCGCCGGATGGGTGGCGGGGAGGAGGATGGTGGTGGAACGGGGGATGCAGCTCTTGGAATAGTGTCCTTCCCCCTTTCATACCTAGCGGCATCGCCGTCGCGTTTCCGCGCCTGGACGAACGCGGCTTTCTCCTCTTCGACGGCAGCGAATCCATCGGTTCCTCTTTCTACCGGTGGACCGTGTGCGACCTTGTTTCGAATGCCAGTTATTCCATGGAAGGTCGTGTCGTCTCCACAGAACAACTTCCGGCCGGGATCTACGCCGTCTCGTTGGATTGTCATGGGAAAGCGGGCTACTTTTCGCGCATATTTTGGCAGGATGACAATGGCATCTTCCATTCTAACGCGCCGGATGATCCGTTCGCCTCCCAAGCCGTCGGCACCTTCACCATCGTGATCCCGCCCCGTATCCCACCGTCTGCGCGGCGCTTGGAAGGAGCGTTGCATGCGCGCTGGACACCGGATCGCACCAATGGCCGCCACTGGGTCTGGAGTGTCTACCTGAGCGGCCATGTTTTCGACAACTATGGCGCTTCGATCTTCGGGTACAGCAACGGGAACCTGGATGCCGCCGCCTTCATCAATGGAAGTGCCAAGGATCTCTCGCTCAATGACGCCGGCTGCTTCCGTGAGCGCTGGGTGGTAGGCGCCAAACTGGAAACCTCGTACACCCTCGATCTGCATGCCGGAGCCTTGGATAACGCCGACGACGACAGCGTGGATTCAACCTCCGACACGAACATGCCGCTATTCCCGTACTGGTCAACCTTCTATAAGCTCCGTTGATCGGTGTCCTGATCATAGCCACCTTGGATCGCGCTGCCCACGGCCCGAGGCGGGCCGGGGCTACTGTCGGCAGCATGCGCCATGCGCTGGATAGCCGAAGAAGGCGGCGAGGTATCAGGCATCCGCCCGCCGCGTGCGAGCACCTGAGTAGTGACGTCAAAGAGATGCTCAACTTACGGTTCTAGGTTCAACCCCGATCTTACTGCCAAGGGTTGCAACTTAGTCATGATCCGCAGCGGGTGCGCGCGTGGGCGCGGCGAGGCCGGTGATGCCGAGTTCGGACTCTAGGCGCTGGCCAAGATCGTGGCGCTGGAGCGCCTCGAACAGGTTATCGAGATTTCCTGCCACAATCCGATCCAGGCTGTAGAGCGTCAGATTAATGCGATGGTCCGTCATCCGGTTCTGCGGGAAGTTATAGGTGCGGATGCGCTGGCTGCGGTCGCCGGAGCCGATCAGGTCGCGGCGGGTCTTCCCTTGTTTATCGGCCTCGGCCTGGCGGCGCTGGTCCAGTAGGCGCGCTTTCAGCACCCCCAGCGCCTTATCCTTGTTGCGGAGCTGGGAGCGTTCATCCTGGCATTGCGCCACCAGTCCTGTGGGGAGATGGGTGATGCGCACGGCGGAGTAGGTGGTATTCACGCTCTGGCCGCCCTTGCCGCCGGCGCAGAAAATATCGATGCGCAGTTCGCCGGCCGGGATGTCAATCTCGTCCTCCTCCTCGGCTTCGGGGAAGACGCCGACGGTGGCGGCTGAGGTATGGATGCGTCCCTGGGCTTCGGTGACCGGGACCCGCTGCACGCGATGCCCGCCGCTTTCAAAGCGGAGCATGCCGTACGCGCCGGGCCCGGTGACCAGGCAGACCAGGTCCTTGTAGCCGCCCATATCGCTGGCACTGGAATCGAGTATGCTGATCTTCCAGCGCCGGGCTTCGCAATACCGGCTGTACATGCGAAAGAGATCGCCAGCAAAGAGGGCAGCTTCGTCGCCACCGGTGCCGGCGCGTATTTCCAGCATGGCATTGCGCGCTTCGGCGGGGTCCGGGGGGAGCAGCGCGTAGAGCACATCGCGCTCGGTCTGCGGCAGGCGCGCTTCGAGGTCCGTCACCTCCGCCCGTGCCATGGCACGTAGCCCGGGATCGGCGGATTCATCCTGCGCCAGCTCCTGGCTGGAGGGGATCTCGTCCAGAATACGGAAATATTCGGACGCCAGGGCATCGAGGCGCTTATACGCCGCGTGTTCCCGCACTTTTTCGCGCAATAGACGCGGATTACCGAGCACGGCGGGATCACTCAAGGCGGCTTCCACCGCCTGCATGCGCTCCAGCATCCGCTCGATCTGCCGCCGTTCGATCATGGATTTCTCGGAACGAGAAATCTACTTCTTACGGATACCATAGCGCTTCATGAACTGATCCACGCGCCCTTCGGCATCCAGTAGCGTGGCTTGCCCGGTATAATACGGGTGACACGCTGAGCAGGTGTTGACCGACATTTCGGCACTCGTGGAACGCGTCTGAATGACATTACCGCACGCGCAGGTAATGCTAGCCGCTTCGTATTTGGGATGGATGTCCTTCTTCATGGCCTGATGCCTTTCCGGTAAAACAGGACCATCAATCTACTGGTTTTGGGTACCGGAAGACAAGATCAATGTTTTCTGGCGGCGCGACCTTGGGCTTGGCATTCGCCGGGCGGCAGCATAGAATGACGACATGGCAAAAGAGGACTATCCCATCTTAGACGGGTTGGATCGCGCGAGCATCGCAACCCCCTGCTACATTCTGGACCTTGGGGCGTTGCGGCGGAATTTGGAATTGTTGGCCGACGTCAAGCAACGCGTGGGGTGTCAGATCCTACTGTCGCAGAAGACCTTTGCGCTCTTTGGGGTCTATCCAATGTTGCGCTGGTATCTGGATGGTGTCAGTGCGGGTTCGGTCTACGAGGCGCGCCTGGGGCACGAGGAGATGGGCGGCGACGTGCATATCATGGCGCCGGCCTACTCGGAGGCGGACATTCAGGAACTGCAGCCCTACAGCACGGCCGTGATTTTCAACGCCTATGCGCAATGGGACCGGTTCCGCACGACGCTGGCGGCTGCGCCCAAGCCGATCAGTCCAGGGTTGCGTCTGAATCCCGAGTATTCCGAGGCGGAGAAGGAGATTTTCAGTCTGGGTATCTACGGGGCCCGCTTGGGGATTCGGCGGCGGGAGATGGACCGGCTGGCGCTGGATGGGATTGAGGGGTTCTGTTTTCATAAGATGGGCGAGCAGAATGCCGGCATGTTTGAACGCATGCTCAAGGCGGCGGAAGAGCGCTTTGGCACGTTCTTCCCCCGAGTGCAATGGTTGAGCTTTACCGGCGGGCATCGCTTGACGGGCGGGGATTATGATGTGGATCGGTTCTGCCGTGTATTTGCCGCCTTTCGGCAAGCGCATCCTGTCCGCACCGTCTATCTGGATCCGGGCGAAGCCGTGGCGCTGAACGCGGGCGTGCTGGTGGCATCGGTGCTGGATATTGTGCCGGCGGATCTGCCGGTGGTGGTTTTAGATATTTCGGCGGCGGCGCACATGCCGGATGTGCTGGAGCTGCCCTATCGGCCGCTGGTGCAGGGCGCCGACCTGCCGCGCCGGAAGAGCTGGACCTGCCGGCTGGCCGGGCTCACCAGTTTCTCCGGCGATGTGATCGGCGAGTATTCGTTTGATGCGCCGTTGCGCATTGGCGACAAGCTGGTTTTCCAGGACATGGCTAATTTCACCATGGTAAAGAACAATCACCTCAATGGCCTGCGCCTGCCCACCATCGCCACGTGGGACCCGGCCCAGCAGAACCTGCGGATCGTGCGGTCGTTTGACTATGGGGATTTCAAGAACCGACTCTCCTAATGGACACTTCCCTCCCTGCGTTTTTGGCCTCCGATCTGCCGCCCGTCGGACCGGCACAGGCGCGCTTCGAGATCATCCCCGTGCCGCTGGAGCATAGCGTCTCGTATGGACAGGGGACGGCCGCCGGGCCGGAGGCGCTGCTGGCGGCTTCGCAGCAGCTCGAGGTGTATGATGGTGCCGGCGAGCCGGGCTTGGCCGGGATCTACACGGGACCTGAGGTGGCTTGCGCGGCCGCCACCCCCCTGGTCTTGCAACGCATTGCGGCGCGCGTGGCCGCCGCACTGGCTGGCGGCCGTCTGCCCGTGGTCCTGGGGGGCGAACACACGGTTACGCTGGGGGCGGTGCAAGCGCTGGTAGCCCGCGGCGCAGCCTTTGGTGTCGTGCAGTTCGATGCCCATGCTGATCTACGCGCCTCCTACGAGGGGAACCCGCTGAGCCATGCCTGTGTCATGCGGCGGGTGGTGGAGCTGGGTGTTCCCCTCTTCCAGTTGGGCGTGCGCAGCCTCTCTAAGGAAGAGGCCATCTTCCGGCAGCAACAGGCGCTGGGGCACTGCGATGCGGCGGAGCTGCTGCGCGGGCCGGCCCCCCTGCTACAACTGCCGCCGGATTTCCCGCGCGCGATCTACCTTACCTTTGATCTGGATGCCTTCGATCCCGCCATGCTCCCCGGCACCGGCACGCCGGTGCCCGGCGGTTTGTTTTGGTACGACGCGCTGCGGTTGATCGATACCGTGCTGGCCGGCCGCACGCTGATTGGCTTTGATGTTACCGAACTGGCGCCGATCCCCGGCAGCCGCGTCTCGGAGTTCACCGCCGCCAAGCTGGTTTATTACCTGATGTCCGCCGCCCTGCGCTAGCCACGTCCTCAGCGGCGCATGCTATGTCCAGGCGAAGCTCCCCGCCATGGTACCATCGCCGGAGAATGGCTATTGTAACGCCAAGGCGCGAGGGCGCGAGGGCGCAAGGAGAGAGGGGAGCCACCCCCCGCACTTCTCGACAAAGTCTTGCGACGAAGCGTAGACGACAACGCGTGGGACGAAGAATGCGACGAAGTGTGGCGTGGCATGGATAGGAGC
>CAIOST010000231.1 GCA_903861045.1 uncultured bacterium
GGCCGGTAGGGCGGGGCCGCCGGACCCGCCGCCGCCGAAGGCAGGCGACACGGCCTGCTTTGGCAGCGTGCCTTTCTCTGCCCAGCCACCCGGCGTCAGCAACCAAGCACCAAGCACAAAGCACCAAGCACGGGCCGAGCAGCGTCAATACCGGCGGGTCGCCCGGTTGGTTGATCAATTCCGAAACGTTTCGGAATTTTTAGAGCTGGCACCCAGCGCGCGGTAACGTCTGGCATCCGTGAACCTGGACGGCCTTCCCGCCGCCTGGCGACTGACGTCGGACCCGCCGCTCCCGGCGGCCTGGTGCCGCCGGTGCGGAGAGTTTTGCCGCCGGCGCAAAAGGTATCCGTTGCCACAGGCCTGCCAATCAGCGAGACGCGGTGATGCGCTCCGCTCGCACACGGGCGCGATTTGCCAGTCTGCTGGGCCTTTGTTACTCTATGGGGGTGCTGGATGCCCTTTATCAGGAGTTGTGTCATGCCGAGATTCTTCAATGTTGCCGGGCCCTGCGTGCCGGAGGAGCACTATCTGGTGCCGGCGCTGGCGCGTCTGCCGCAGATTCCCGGGCTGATCGCCCAGAAACAGTTTTACGTGATCCATGCGGCGCGGCAGTCGGGTAAGACTACGCTGCTCAATGCCCTGGAAAAGGAGTTGAATGCGGCGGGGACGCATGTCGCGCTCTATTGCTCGCTGGAGATGGGGCAGGGGATTCCCGATGCAGCGCAAGGCGTTCCGGCCATTCTCCGGGCGCTGGTTTCCTCGTTGGAGTTCAGTCCGTTCTGGTCGTCGTTGTCGCTGCCGCCACCAGATTTGGCCGACACGACGGCCGGGGTCAAGCGTTTCCTGGCACAGCTCGCGCACAAGGCCGGTAAACCGCTGGTGGTGTTGTTCGACGAGGCCGATTGCCTTTCCGGCCAGACGCTCATCTCTTTCTTACGGCAGTTGCGCGATGGCTATGTCAACCGCAGCCGTGCGCCGTTTCCGGTTTCCGTGGCGTTGGTCGGGATGCGCAACATCCGCGACTATAAGGCCAGTGTGCGGCCGGAGAGCGAGACGCTCGGCTCGGCCAGTCCCTTCAATATTGCGACCAAGGCGTTGACACTGGCGAATTTTACGCCGGCGGAAATCGCGGCGCTCTACGGGCAGCATACGGCCGAAACCGGGCAGCTCTTCGAGGCGGCGGCGATTGCGCGCGCGGTGTACTGGAGCGGCGGCCAGCCATGGCTGGTGAATGCGCTGGCCCGTGAGTGCGTCGAAGAGATCCTGAAAACCGAGGCCAGTCGGCCGGTGACCGCGGAGCACATGGACCAGGCCGCCGAGACCCTGCTGCGCCGGCGTGACACGCATCTCGACAGCCTGCTCGAACGGCTCAAGGAGCCGCGCGTGCAGCGGTTCGTCGAGCCGGTGATCCTAGGACAGGAAGAGACGGCCGACCTGTTGTCCGATGATTGCCGCTATGTCCTTGACTTGGGTATCCTGAAGCAGGCTGGCGGTGTGTTGTTGCCAGCCAACCCGATTTATGCAGAAGTCATTCTGCGTACGCTGGTCTATAATACGCAGCAGCAAATGACGCGCACGATCCCTCATGCGCCCTGGATTGTCGGCGACCGGCTCGACATGAGCGGGCTGCTGCGGGCCTTTCAGGGGTTCTGGCGTGAGAACAGCGAAATCTGGCAGGAGCGCTACGCCTATCGTGAGGCGGCACCGCACCTCATCCTGCAGGCCTTTCTGCAGCGGGTGATCAACGGCGGCGGGCAGATTGTGCGCGAATATGCGCTGGGGCGTCAGCGCCTCGATCTGCTGGTCTGCTGGCAGGGGCAGCGCTACGCGCTGGAGCTCAAGCTCAAGACGCAGTACCGCAAGCCCGAGGCCGCGCATGACCAGTTGTTCGGCTATCTCGACCGGCTGGGGCTGACCGAAGGGTGGCTGGCGGTCTTCGATCGCGATCCGGCCGTGAGTTGGGAGGCTAAGCTGACTTGGCAACCGCTCACGCGGGATGGCAAGACCATCTATGTGGTGGGTCTCTAAGGCGCCTGGGCGGCATGCAACTATCTCGCCGCCTGCTGTCGACTGGCGCCGGTCAAGCGGTAGGATCAGGGCGTATCTTTGAGTAGCCCCGGCCCGCCCCGGGCCGAGGGCGGATTGCGGCGTTGGTTTTGTAGGAGCAATGGACCCGTTGAGGCTAAGGGGAATGTCCAATGCCAGACAGGATTTACAGGATTTAACAGGATTGCTCACGCCCCAATCATGCACCATCCGCTGCGCTGGAGATACGGAGGCACGGAGCTGGCGTAGCATTTCCGTGCCCTCTTCCGGAGGACTGGTGCGCGGAGTTGCCATGCTGTGCAGTCCTGAGCGATTGATTCATCCCAGACGAATAGCCAACCGCCAGAATGATGCAGTGAACTTCGTCCGTTGCCTGCGACCCTTCATGATTCGGACCTCAACATTCGTCAATTTACGGTTCGCTGGTGCGGTTGCTCGTACCGCGTACGTTGGGTTTTCAGGCCGATGCACGGATGGCTCCGGGGCTCCGGCCATCTTGCGCCCCCCCCCGCTCTCCCATTCGCCGCTCCCGCCCTCGGATCCCCCCCGCATTGCTCTTGCCCCCGAGCCCTGCCCGCTGCCAGCACGCCGGCCGGGCATGTGGGGTGGGAGACCTGGCTGCGTATCTCACGGACTGGGGTGCTAAATGCGTGGAAACTTACCTAATGTGGGCTTCGCCCACACCCCTCACCCAGAGGGAGAGGGCGGAAACAACTTGCTTTTAATCAACGCTCTGCTTGGATAAGGCACTAAAGAATCATCTTGTGTAACGATAGGCCGATATGATTACATAGCGCTGTTGGCTAAGTAACCATGGAGAACGCGTGAAACGCTCGCTACAAGGCCGATATGAAGTTGTTTCGACAACAGGCGAACAGGTTCGCGCCTTTGTGCCTGCTCCGCTACCACCCTTCCCGGTCGTGGACTGGTCGCCAGCGCTTCGTCAGCGGTTCGATGAGGCCTTGGTGGCGCTGGGACGGCTGGACAGCGTCACACTGCTTTTGCCGGACGTCGCCGTCTTTCCCTACACCTATGTCCGCAAAGAAGCCGTGCTCTCCTCAATGATCGAAGGTACGCAGTCATCCCTCTCGGACCTCTTGCTCTTTGAAATGGAGGAGCAACCCGGCGTACCGCTTGACGACGTGCGCGAGGTCAGCAATTACGTCACGGCCATGGAGCACGGCTTGGCGCGGTTGCGCGAAGGCTTTCCGCTCTCCTTGCGCCTGTTGCGCGAGGTACACCAGAAATTGCTATCCGGTGGACGCGGCGCAACGCAAAATCCCGGCGAATTCCGTAACAGCCAAAACTGGATCGGTGGCACGCGCCCCGGCAATGCCATTTTCGTGCCTCCACCTCCGCAACAGGTTATGCCCTGCATGGGGGCGCTTGAATTATTCCTGAACGACCAGCCGGAACCAACCTCGCCGCTGCTCAAGGCGGCGCTGGTTCATGTACAGTTCGAAACGATCCATCCGTTCCTGGACGGCAATGGACGTCTCGGTCGCTTGCTCATAGCGCTGCTATTGTGCGAGCGCAAAGTACTGCGCGAACCGATGCTCTACCTCAGCCTCTTTTTTAAGGCCCATCGCCAGGCTTACTATGAGCTGCTCAATCGGGTACGGCTCGACGGTGATTGGGAAAGCTGGCTGGACTTCTTTGCCGAGGCCGTCACGGTCACCGCCGGCCAGGCTGTAGATACTGTTCAACGTCTCGATGTCATGGGAAGGAAAGACCGGGAACGCATTCAGACGCTGCGGCGTGCCGCCGGCTCTGCCTTGCGCTTACACCACGAACTATTGCGCCGTCCCGTCGCCACCGCGCGCATGCTCGAAAAACAGACCGGCTTGAGCCATGTTACCGTCAATAAGACGATCGACCATCTTGTAGAGATGGGGTTGGTCAAGGAGATCACCGGGCATAGACGCAATCGCGTCTTCAGCTACCCCGCCTATCTTGCCATTCTGAACGAAGGCACGGAATTGCCGGGAAAGGAACCGGCGAGCCGGTGAGTACCGGCTATCGTTTAAGCGGGTCGAGTAAGGGTGGCGTGTAAGAGAGCGGGTAAGTGTTCCATAGGCCAGCGCGGATGACGACTCTTGCACCCCCACTTACACCCACACGTACACGGCACACCTACACCATCCGCTTATACGTAGTCGAACGGCGCTTCCGTATTTGTTGGGGGATTTTTTATTGAAGGGGAAGCGGGGCCATGCTCAAGCCGCGGAACTGGAAGAGTCGACAAAGTTAGCGACTAAGCGTAGACGACAAAGTGTGCGACGAAGTGTGGGACGAAGTGCCTGCTGCTCCTATCCGTGCCACACCACACTTCGTCGCTTTCTTCGTCCCACGCGTGGTCGTCTACGCTTCGTCGCAAGACTTTGTCGAGACTGCTCTCGGCCAGCCATATCTCAACACAAAAGGGGCTTTCATGCCCGCGCTATATCCGATACCCGGCTTCTCAACCCATCCCGATCACATCCAGCCCCATACAATTTCCCCCCAGAAACCCGGAAGCGCCGCCACGCCGGTGGACGCGTACGGCGCGCTTACGGTGGACGATTGGGAACACACACATCGTCAACCGTAATCGTCGCCGTAATCGTCAGCCGAACTCCCGGCGTGGTCGCGCTCGCTGTCGATAACCATCCCAGCCTGTCCAATGCCAGACAGGATTAACAGGATTAAACAGGATTGCTCACGCCCCAAGCATGTGCCAATCGGGTTGTATTGGGAATCGCGAGGAGCGCGAGGGACGCGCAGGGGCAGGGAAGGTGGCAGGTGCAAGCGGGCCGGTAGGGCGGGGCCGCCGGACCCGCCGCCGCCGAAGGCAGGCGACACGGCCTGCTTTGGCAGCGTGCCTTTCTCTGCCCAGCCACCCGGCGTCAGCAACCAAGCACCAAGCACAAAGCACCAAGCACGGGCCGAGCA
>CAIOST010000232.1 GCA_903861045.1 uncultured bacterium
CGTTCCACGCGCCCTTTATGATTCTGACCTTGAAATTTGGTGATTTGCGGTTCGTTTAGGCCAAAATTTCACAGTCTGCTCGGCCCTCATTTGTCCAGCGATATTTGTGTGTAAAGGGCGGGTCGAGCCCGCCGGGGCGGTGCGCGCATGGCGATGGTTAGTTGACACGCCGCCCGCGGCCCGGGGGCGGGCCGGGACAACTAACACCTACCACCAACCACCTTCTCTTCATCGCGCTTCGATCCGGGCCATCGCGCCTTTCGCGGCCATTTGCACGGCGCGGTTGCGGTTGGTCAGGCCGGACTGGAGTAGAGGCTGACTGAACGTCTCATCCGGCTTGATCCTTCCGGACCCCTCCTGCAACCCGATGTTCACGATGGCGGTACCGGCCAGACCGTCCTTACCCTGCGCATAGCGCGCGAGGAGCGCCTTGATCGCCTCCGGATCGGAGGAAGACTTCAGGCATTCCGAAAGGAACTGCAAACAGTAGTCGCGCCAGACCGGGCTCTCGGTCTCGTCCGCCAGCATCTTGGCAAAGAGTTCATGCAAGCGCGGATTGGGCTGTTCCTGCCAGACCAGCGCATTGGCCATGTTGTTGCGGGTGACGTCCCAGTGCTGACGGTTGAAAATCTCCTTCTCGAAGAACGCCAACACGTCCGCCGGCAGCGTGCGGTTCTCCATGGCGGCCGTCACGCGGTTCAACTGACCGATCTCGCGCAGCTTTCTGAAATTCTCCCAACCCTTGGGGAGCTTCTCGGCGGGTGTGGCTGCAAGTGGCGGAACGACGGAGACGGGCGCGGAGTTGGAGATAGCCGGCGCGTTGGCCACAGCGGACGGAGAGGGCGGCGCGACAGGCGGCGAGGCGATAACTGGCCGCGGCGCGCCCTTACGCAGCACGGACACGACGCCCAGGATCACGACGCCCACCACTACGATTAACCATACAACGCGTTTCATAATTTCTTTCGACAAACCCTCAATAAACCCAAAAAACAACCCAAGCATCACGATGTGCCAGCAGGTGCCTGACAGAACTTCTATAATCGACCAGCCCAACAAATCCAAATCACCTATTTACCAATAAGAAACTTCTTTCACACACTAGAATAGCCATTGTTTTTTACGGCTACTTGAACGTCATAAACGCTCATCTTCATTCTAAGGGATGACCCTTTGCGGCCCCACTATTCAAAGGGCTTTGTACGAGACCGCCAATGCAACCCGTTTAATATTTAAGGTCTGACCCCTTGGGCGCCTCGGATACCCTTAAGCGACCTGCTTAGAGCCTATACGGAAACCCTTTTGCCTCCTCTTGGAGCCGGAAGCGGCTCCGCTCCGTGTGGCAAGTAGGTTTCCGGACAGGCTCTTAAGCGCCTTTTTAAGGGGCTGCCGGTTTGAGGCGGGGCTGCACATCCCGGACGCCACCGAGCGTGTCGGCGGCGTCCGGGTTCGGAAGCAACGTTCTACTCGACGCTGATGGTGGCTATTTCGATGGAAAGCGGTTCGGTGGGCTTGCCGCTCTGCGAGCCGCACTTCTCGAGCGCCTTCACCGTATCCATGCCGCTGGTGACTTCGCCGAAAATCGTGTGTTTGCCGTCGAGCGTGAGCGTTGGCACAAACGTGATGAAGAACTGCGATCCGTCGGTGCCAGGGCCCGCGTTGGCCATGGAGAGCATACCGGGTTTGCTGTGCGACAAGCCGGCGGGGAACTCGCCATCAAACCGGTAGCCCGGGTCCCCTGTGCCGCGGCCCATCGGGCAACCGCCCTGCGCCATGAAGCCGGTGATGACCCGGTGGAAGCTCAGCCCATCGAAGAAGCCGACACGCGCCAGGTAGATGAAGTTGGCCACGTGCTTGGGTGCGGCATCCTGAAGAAGCTTGATGCGGATGTCGCCCTTGTTCGTCTTGAGGTCGAAGAAGTAGGTCTTGCCCTTGGTGTAGGTCACGTCCGGGAATTTCGGAAGCGACTGTTTCCAGCCCGGCTTGTTTGTGCTGATTGCTTTGCTGGCGATGAAGTCATCCACCTTCTTGATGGCCGGATCCAGTGCGGGCGCATCTCCCGCCGCCGCCATACCGACCATTGACAAGAGAATTCCCGTTACGACCACTGCCGATCCGATACTGCTGCCATGATTACCCATTCGAAACCTCCTTGCGTGTTGTGTGTATGTTGCCCTGTTTTCCTGAAATGTGGTGCGTTGCCTGTCTCGCCGTGCTATTCGACGCTGATGGTGGCCTTCTCTATGGAGAGCGGTTCGGTGGGCTGGCCGCTCTGCGAGCCGGATTTTTCGAGCGCCTTCAGCGTGTCCATGCCGCTGGTGACTTCCCCGAAGAGTGTGTGCTTGCCGTACACATCCGGCGACCCTCGGTTCTCCGGGCAGGCTCATCCAAGCCGACCCGCCACCCGGCTCTCCCTTCCCGATCCAAAAC
>CAIOST010000233.1 GCA_903861045.1 uncultured bacterium
GGAATGTGACGGGAAGGGGAGCGATGCGCCTGTTGGAACCGCGAATGAACGCGAATGGACGCGAATGCAGCATGCCTGCCGGCCGGTAGGGGCCGCCGGACCCGCCGCAGTCAAAGGAATGCGACGGGAAGGGGAGCGATGCGCCTGGTGGAACCGCGAATGAACACGAATGGACGCGAATGGAATGTTCGTGGAGCTTGGTTGCTGCTGGACGGGCGGAGGAAGGCTCGGGACAGCCGCCCTGAACACTGGTACCTTGAACGGGTTGCTGGCGCCGGGAAGAGGCAGGTGTTATGTGCTAGGTGTTAGGTGACAGTTTCCTGACGAGGCGAGCGAGGCCGGCGTCCGGTTCGGCGGGGGCGCATTCCTGTTACATTACAGGCTTGAGTTTGGTGGGCCGGAACTCCGGTTCCGGCCTGGGAGGAGCCAGGGAGGCCGGATATGGAAATCCGGCCTACTTCAGGCGTGGCGTGCACAACAAAAGTGGGCCGCAACCGGAGTTGCGGACTACAGTACCACCTCGCAATGTAAATAAACCAGGGATGCGCCGGTTCGGCGGGACTTCTGATGTCGGGCGTTGTAGCTACGCCTCGAAAGACGTATACTGGGGCTGTTTTCTGGGACGGGAGTCACTTTACGGGGTGGCGGTAGCGCAATCGCAAAAAAAGGAGAACCCATGTTCGGTATTCGCTTCATTAAGGTCGAGCCAACGGACTTCGTCTTACAATTCAAGAACGGCAAGATCGTGCGCGAAGGTGCTGGGCTGTCGTTCTTTTGCTATGCCCCAACAACATCTCTGGTGCTTGTTCCAGTCGGCAGCGTTGATGTCCCTTTCATATTCGAGGAAGTTACCGCCGATTTTCAGCAGGTCACGGTGCAGGGCCAACTGACCTATCGCGTGGTCAACCCTAAGAAAATTGCCCAACTGATGAACTTCACGTTGTCCTCAAACGACAAAACTTACACCTCCGACGATCCGAACAAGCTCCCTCAAAGGCTTATAAATCACACACAGGTTTTGACCCGCGCAAGCCTGAAGACTCTCGCGCTACGTGACGCATTGGGGCAATCGGATAGTCTCGTCTCCACATTGCGTCAAGGCATGCAAACTGCCGAGCTTATTACCTCGCTTGGGATTGAGGTGCTAGCTTTGTCCATCCTCGCAATCAAACCCACGCCGGAAACGGCGCGGGCCTTGGAGGCAGATGCCCGAGAATTGATTTTACGCAAGGCCGACGAAGCGGTCTACGCACGCCGGAATTCTGCCGTTGAACAGGAGCGGGCGATCAAGGAGAACGAACTGAAGACGGAAATTGCGGTCGAAAATAAGAAGCGGCAGATCAAAGAGGCGCAAATGGATGCCGAGAAGTCGGTTCAGCAAAAGAAACACGAGATCCGGGAAGCTGAAATGGCCGCCAAGATCGCACTGGAGAAGAAGAACAAAGACTTGGTTGGGTTGACTACGGCCAATGCGCGTGAAGAGGCCGATACAAAGGCATACGGCATCGCGGCCGTCATGAAGGCGCTTTCGCAGAGCGATCCTATGACCTTGCAGGCCCTGGTTAGCGTCGGTATGCAACCAGGACAGCTTGTTGCGCTGGCGTTCAAGGCGTTGGCCGAGAATTCCGAGAAGATTGGGCAATTGAACATCTCCCCGGATTTGTTGCGCGAATTGCTCGCACGGGACAACTCGAAGTAATGGACCGTCTCACGGAAAACAAGATCGTGTTGATTGTCCGGCGAACTCGCCTGGACGAACTTATTGTACGCTTCAACACCGAAGACCAAGCCCGATTTTATGTCGAACATCTGGGTGCGGACTTTTCCGACTACCAGACCGAGGATCGGACATACAAACAGGCTGTGCGTGAAACGGAACGCGTCCTGTCTCGATGCGGGCGCCTGCAGGTGGTAGACCGTGCTTTTGTGCCAAACTTCCTGTTCGGCAAGACGGACACAGTGGTTGTTTTGGGGCAAGACGGCCTTGTGGCCAATGTCCTGAAGTACCTTGATGGGCAGCTACTGGTTGGGGTGAATCCTGACGTGGACAGGTGGGAGGGCGTCCTCCTTCCGTTCGCGATTGCAGACTTGGCCCTGGTCCTGCCAGAGGTGTTCGCTGGGAAACGGCCTATTCGCTCGGTCACGATGGCACAGGCGACGCTGAACAACGGGCAAACCTTGCGCGGGGTGAACGATCTGTTCATCGGCCCACGTAGCCACACGTCGGCTCGCTACAGCATACGAATCGGAGATCGAGCGGAGACCCAATCTTCCAGCGGAATCATCGTTTCAACGGGGCTTGGTTCGACGGGGTGGTTGCGAAGCATACTTGCCGGGGCGACGGGGATCGCATCGAGTTTGTCCGGACGAAACCTCAAGATCGACAACAAGCGTGAAGTCAAATGGGATGCCAATTACCTCTACTTCTCCGTCCGTGAACCATGGCCTAGCAAGACTTCGACCGCTGACATAACGTTCGGCAAAATCACGCCGGCCACGCCCCTGGCGCTCGTGTCAAATATGCCGGAACACGGCGTCATATTCAGCGACGGCATAGAGTCCGATTTCTTGCAGTTCAACTCCGGCACACAGGCGACGATCTCCGTTGCGAAGCAGCAGGGGCATCTAGTCACGTGAGCGGGACGGAGGCGACGCATGCTGGGTGCCATTGCCGGTGACATAATTGGTTCGGTGTATGAGAACTTTCACATGATTTCGGAGATTCGTCCGAATTACCGCACGGACCTGACTTGTCAGGGGTCGACCCCGGAAGCCATCATAGCCTTTCTCGTCCCCACTGACTTTGAGGATGCGATACGCAATGCCGCGTCGCTGTCTAGCCACAAGTGGTCTGCCCTTAGAATATAGATTAACGCAGCCAAGGGGTAGATACCCGCGCCATCGTTGGCTTTTTCCAGCAACCCCGCCCCCGCCGCGGCCGGTCGGCCGGCCGGCAGGCCTGCCGGCACTGCCCCTGGGGCATTTTTACCGCTCCGGCAAAACACTGCCGCCGCCACCCATTTCCGTCCTTGCGCAACGGTCGAGCCCGGCAGCGCATGATGAGGAGGAGAGAGAGGTGGTAGGTGGTAGGTGCTAGGTGGTAGGGTTGCTGGCGCCGGCTGACGGGCGGCAAGGATACGCCGAGTAATAATTAACCGCGAATGAACGCGAATGGACGCGAATAGAATGTGCGTGGTACTTGGTTGCTGATGGACGGCGGAGGAAGGCGGCGCTTCCGAGTTTGTGGGGGGGTGGAATTGTATGGGTCTGGATGTGATCGGGATGGTTTGAGAAGCCGGGTATTGGGCATGGCGCGGGCATGAAAGCCCCTTTTGTATCGAGATAGGGCTGGCCGAAAGCCGTCTCGACAAAGCGTGAGACGAAGAAAGCGACGAAGTGTGGCGTGGCA
>CAIOST010000234.1 GCA_903861045.1 uncultured bacterium
CGACGCGCTAGCGCGGAACTCTACCGTCCGGCGGGACGAGCCCGCCGGGGCGGCGAGAGGAAGGTGTCAGTTGTTAGGTGGTAGGTGGTAGGTGTTAGGAGCAGAGGAAGGAACGGGGTGTGGGGGCAACCGCTAATGCACGCGAATGGACGCTAATGGGAGGGTTTCCACCACGAAGATTCGAAGAGCACGAAGGGGGCGAGCCCGGCGGGGTGGCGAGCGAGTGGCGATGGATGGTGGAGACGGACGGCGGGTCCGGCGGCCCCGCCCTACCTGAGTTTGCGGGTGGGATGGGGTGTGAGATCGCGAGGAAGAGAACACAAAGGGGGACGGCGGGGCCGTCCTAATAGGTTGTGTCGAGAAACAATGAAAAAGGGGGAAATTATGAAAGAGATGCTGACGGCGACGAGGATGGGAATGGTGCTGGTGTGTCCGAGGAAGCACTACTGGCGGTATGAAGTGGGACTGCATGCGGTGGTGGATGGGATGGCACTGCGGTTTGGCACCGCCTGGCATGCGGCAATGGAGAGTCGATGGCAGGGGAAAACATCAGAGCAGGCGTTTCAGGATGCGGTGAAAGATCGGACGTTTGATGAGATCACGGTGGCGACGCTGGCCGGGTTGCTGGATGGCTATTACGAGCGCTATGCCGCCAGTGAATGCGTGAAGGAGCTGCACGCGGAAGTGGAGTTCCGGCATCCGCTGGCTGGGTCGCGCACGTTCGATGCGGGCGGAAAGATCGATGGCCTCGGCGTGCTGCAGGACGGGCGACTGGCGCTAGTGGAGCATAAGACGTGTGGGACGGATATCGCACCGGAGAGCGATTACTGGCTGCGGCTGCGGTTTAATCAGCAGGTGTATCAGTACGTGCTGGCGGCGCGAGCGCTGGGGTGGGATGTGCAGGTGGTGATCTATGACGTGACGCGTAAGCCGTCCATCCGCCAGAAGCAGGGGGAGACGGCAGCGGCATTTTCGGCGCGGCTGGCGGCGGATACGCGGGAGCGGCCGGAGTTTTATTACGCGCGGCGGGAGGTGCCGATCCTGGAGCAGGATCTGGCGGAGTTTGAGGTGCAGCGGCTGGCGCTGTCGCGGCAGATCCTCTTCTTTCGGGCGGCGGCGCGCAACGCGCGGCGGCCGGAGCATGGCTGGCCACGTAACTGCAACGAGATGACGTGCAAGTTCTGCGAGTTCTAGGGGTTCTGCATGACGAACGTGGCCGTGGAGGCGGCGCGGCCGCCAGCGGGGTTTCGGGTGGGGGCGGCGAACGAGGAGTTGACCACGGTTTAACGTCCGTTGTTCTTGGTTCTTCGTTCTTGGTTCGTGGTTTTTGGCTTGAGGAGAGTTTCCACCGCGAGGTGAGCGAGGGACGCGAAGGTTTTGGTGTTGGGAGTGTTGGTAACAAAAGGCGCCTATGGCGCAAAAGAAAGGGAGAGCGATGAGTGAGATGAAAGGGATGACGGGTAGTGCGGCGGCAATGGGACCGGTGCCGGTGCCGGTACGGCGGGTGGCGGGACGGTCGGACGGTCAGACAGTCAGGCCGTCGGGCGGTGGGATGGCGGCGGTGCCCTACCCCGCGACCACACGATCGGCGGTGAAGTTTGGAAACGTGCAGGCGGCGAACGGGCACCGGATTGTGCTGTATGGGCCGGGCGGGATCGGCAAGACCACGCTGGCGGCCTGGCTACCGGGGCCGGTGGCTTTCATTGATCTGGATGAGAGTCTGCCGCGCTTGCGGCTGCAATTGGAGTCAGTGGGGTTGCTGGAGAATATCCTGCCCGTGGAGGGGGTGATGGATTGGCAGACGCTGCGGAGTGTGTTGCAGGCGGATGGCTGGGAGGGGGTGAAGACGATCGTGATTGATACGGCGACCAAGGCCGAGGAGATGGCCGTGGCGCACACGCTGGCCAATACGGTGGTGGACGGCAAGCGCGTCAGCTCGATCGAGGGGTATGGGTTTGGCAAGGGGTACGGGTTTGTGTTCGACACCTTGCTGCCGTTGCTGGGTGATCTGGACCGGCATAGCCGGGATGGGCGCAACGTGGTGTTGATTTGCCATGATTGCACAGCGACGGTACCGAATCCGGCGGGTGAGGATTGGCTGCGGTATGAGCCGCGGTTGCAGAGTCCGAACAGCGGCAAGGCCAGCATTCGCTTGCGGGTGCGGGAGTGGGCGGACCATGTGCTGTTCCTGGGGTATGACGTGGATGTGAGTAAAGATGGCAAGGGGCGTGGCGCCGGGACGCGCACGCTCTACACGTCGGAGCTGCCGCACTGCATGGCGAAGAGCCGGAGTACGCAGGAGGTGATCCCGCTCGGGCAGGATGGCCGGACGGTGTGGGCGGCGGTTATCCGATGAAACGGCAAAGATGGGGGAATTTGCCACCACGAAGGTTCGAAGAGCACGAAGCGGATGGCGAGGGATGGTGGAACCGCGAATGGACGCGCACGAACGCGAATGGTTGGCATAGTGGCATTCACAACGTGTTGAAAACGTATCTCGCGCTGGGGCGCTGAGATGCAGGGGTACAAACGAGGAGAAGAACGGCATGAACATCGCAGATGGAACATACGCGGCGCGGCCGGGGGCGGCCAGCGTCTATGAGTCGGATAAGGGGGCGCTGGTGTTGGCGCTCGTGGTGAGTATTGAGAACGGACCTGAGTTGAA
>CAIOST010000235.1 GCA_903861045.1 uncultured bacterium
GGCGGGTGCGAATGCGACGGGTTCCGGATGTCTCGGATTCCAGTCTTGTGCCTTTTGTGTGTGACGTTGCCGAAGCTGGCTCCGAGATTCTGACTGACGGATGGGGCGGATACAACCGCGTGTCAAATTGTGGGTACAAACATGATCGAATTGTTCTCTCGGACACCGGGGATCCCCGCGCACGTCAGTTTGCCTGGCGTTCATCGTATTGCCGCGTTGGTCAAGCGCTGGCTTCAGCGCACGCATCAAGGATCGGTGAGTGCAAAGCATCTTGATTACTACCTCGATGAATATACATTTCGCTTCAACCGTCGCACATCCCGGTCGCGTGGCCTATTGTTTTACCGCCTCATGGAACAGGCTGCGGCAACTGCCCCATCGCCTTACCGCCAAATCGTCGGCGAAAAGCACAACCTGTAGCGGTACTTGCGTCAAGTGGATACCCCGCAAAAACTATAGACCCGGGAACAGACTGCTACGATCACAGTGATGCGCTTGGTCGCACACATGCACTCCGTCTTCGCGTGTCAGGAAGAAGACTACTTTCAACCAAACGTCAGGCAAGCACGTGCAACGCTGGTGAGCGTAGCCCAGCCGCCATGGCGACCCAACACATACCGAGCGCGTAACAGGCGGGCCGCCGCCAAAGCATCACCCCCGCGTAGAGAATCGACCGCTCCCGCCGCAATCACTGCACCCATGGTCCTCATCCATAGCCGCTCCATGCGATGTGTCCGCACGGCATGCTCCAGCCCCATTTGTTGATACACATCGTGCGCACGAAGTAGAAAAGCGCATCGATCCCCGCCCACCCGCTGCTGCAGAGCCTGCACTATCCGGACCGTGCCCACCGCCAGGAAACCGATGAGGTTCAGACGGGAAGTGCGGAGCCGCTCCCGGATCTCATCGGCGTTCTTCTCATAAATGGTCAGCACCTCGCCGTAATTGTCGCCCGTTGAAAGCCCACCCAGTCGATAACTGGAGAGGGCGCCCCGCAGCACGGCGCACTTGGCCGGCAGCCGGTGCAGCCGCCACATCAGATCATAATCACCGGCAATGCGAAACGAGGTGTCATAGCCGTTCAGGCGGGCATAAACCTCCTTGCGACAGACCAAGGTTAGATGGGCATACGGCGCTTCCCAAGCCATACTCGCCAGATCGGCACGGAAACGGAAGAGCCGCCGGCCTTGCGGATTACAGGCCCAAGCGTCCGAAACCACGTAATCCGCCCCGGTCTGCTCCGCCAACTGTACACTGCGCGCCAGCATGTCGGGATGAAACCAGTCATCGCTGTTTAGCAACGCGATATACTTGCCTTGTGCCAGTCGCAACCCCTTGTTCATGGCGTCATACACGCCGCCGTCTTGCTCACTGACGAACCGGCTGACCACACCGGCCTGCGCAGCTTCCCGCACCAGTTCGACCGTCCCATCGTCCGACAAGCCATCCACCACAATATACTCAATCGCGCCGGGTGCCATGCGCTGCTGTTGCACCGACGCCAGGCACTGCCGAATATGGGCCCGGGCATTGCGGCAGACCGTCACAACCGTGACCAGCGGCATGTTCGCACTCATGATGGCCTGCTCCCGTTGGCGACCAGTTGACTGTACCGGGCGATGTGGCTGGCCGCCACGTGCGCCAGCGCAAAGCGCTGCACGCATTCCCGGCGGCAGGTGACGCTGATCTGTGCCCGCGCGGCGGGCGTGAGTGCCGACGCCCACGCCAGTCCATCCGCCAGTGCCGCCGGGTCACGTGACCGGGCCAGAAAACCGGTTTCGCCGTGGCGCACAATATCCGCCACGCCGGTGCCGGCAAAGGCCACGGTCGGTGTGCCGCAGGCCGCCGCCTCCGCCGCCATCAGGCCAAACGACTCGATGCGCGACGGCATTACCACCAGATCCGCGGCGCTATAGGCCTGCGCCATCGCCGCCGGCGACGCCTGAAACCCGAGCGCCTTTACCGGTAGATCACAGGCCAGAGGGGGCATGGCTCCCAGCCCCAAAGTAGCCAGACAAGCGCGCCGCTGCGGTTCCCGCTGCCGCCAGAGCGCCAGCGCCTGCGCCAACTCAGCCGCACCCTTCCACGGACTCGCTACGGAATAGGCACCAAACAGGATCACAAAGGCATCGGCCGCAAGCCCCAGCTTCGCCCGCGCTAGTGCCCGATCCAGGGGTTGGAAACGATCCACGTCAATCCCGTTGGGGATCACCTCGCAGGGAAACCGCCCCAGCACCTGACTCGCCCGCACATCCGCTGCGATGCCGGACCCCACGGCAATGGAATGCACCTGCAAGCCCGCCCAATCGCGCACTTTCCGCGCACAGGTGCGCTGACTCAGATCACCCGCATCCTGACTCCCCAGCAACGGGCAAGCGCCGCACCCCGTCGCGAAGCGCCGGCAATCAATGGGGCAACGACAACCCCCGGTAAAGGCCCCCCAGTCGTGATGCGTCCAGACCACCGGCCCCGTCAACTGCCCGATATCGCGCACCGACAGCATCTGGCTGACCCAGTGAATATGCAACAGATCCGGCTGCCAACGGCGCACCGCTGCCAAGGCACCGCGACGCAACCCGCCGACGCTCCAAGCCATAGCAGTACGGCGGGGATAGCGACGGAGCGGCAGCGCGTCAATACGGCTCCGGATCAGGCGCAGCAGTTTTGCCGGGAAACCATACAAACCACTAATAGACCGCGCCGTATCGTCGCGCTGCCGCACGCACTCGGCTAGAAAGAGTGACTCGACCCCTTGACGGCGTAGTTCCCGGTGCAGCGCGTGCGCGGCCACACCGGCACCGCCCTCGTAGTCCGTTTCACTGATGTGCAGCACTCGCATAACCAGACCCACCCGAATTCACACAAATCATCCAACACCATCCACCATAGACGCGCCCTTACAAAACTGTATCCACCATGCCTTTTCTGCGGTGATGCCAGACAAATCCAAGGACAGACAGCAAAAGGAAGATCTGCGAGAAAACCGAAAAATTGACAATATAACCAAGCCGACAGGGCGACAGTTGATTAACAAGATCCCACCAACTAGGCGGCAAATAGGGGCGGAAAAATTCCCAACCGGTCATGCCATACAGGAGCCCCGCAACAACCAATCGTTCCAGCGTCGAGAACCACAAAAAGCCAAATCGTCGGCAGGCGATCTCATGGGTCAGAAACACCGCAATGGGCACATTCAATACTTGGATCAACCCCAAGCGCCACATCTGCTCCGCATAACCCTGATAAGCATTCCACTGCGGCCGCAGGCCCAACATCCAAGCACCCGCCAGAACCAGAAAACCAACCATGAAACCACCAATCAGCACATTTAAAACATTGGCATGCCATAAGAGCCGCCGTGTACACTGCCCCCGCTCAAAGCGTTCGGAAACCAACGGAAATAGAAACATGCAAACCGTACCCCCGACAAATCCGCAAATCTCGCTAAACCGACTAATCACATAATAAGCCGCCGATTCAATCTCGGGCAAGCGATGCCGAATCACAAACGGCTCGACCGTTCCAGCCAACGTACCAAGAACCGTTGTAATTACCAACGGCGTACTATACGACACCATCTCACCCCAATGTTCCCGGTAGGACTGCCGGGGGACATGGGGCCCCAGTAACCAGTAGATGCTCAAAGCGCCGATTGCCAGTCCAAAGATCTCCACCCCGCAGAGCGCGCCCAGATAGCCCACCAAACCGAAGGACCCTGCTAGCACCCAGACCAGCACCAAGCGCAACGGCGCACCGACCATCCCGCCCACCACCATCAGATTAAAGCGTTTCAGCGCCTGGGTGGAGTTGGTGATGACCGGCTTGATGCCGTTCAGAAAGGCCATCACACAGAGCAGCGCCACGATCCCCACCCCGGCCACGCGCATACGCACCTGGATAAACGGCGCGGCCAACACAGTATAGACCGTCATGATTACGGCCGCGACCAAGGAGAGGCGCAGCACATCCCAGAGCAACGCCTTGGCCTTGCCGGGCTCCCCTTTGGCCATGAAGGTGTTCAGGTACTTGCCAAAGGGGGCCATGAGCATCCCCAACGGCACAGCCAGAAAGGCAGCCAACTGGGTCAGGGGAAGAATCGCGCCGAGATCAGCCTGCGAGACACAGCTTGGAATGACCCAGAGGCCGGTATAGAAGTTGACCCCCATGCCGGCCACCTGCACCACGAACATGAGCGCCGTATACCACCAGAGTTCACCCAACCGGTGCCGCCACCCCGCCATCTGCTGCCTGATACTCGAAATTAAACCCACCGGCAAAAACCCTCGTAACAATCGTTTACCAAGCGGCCCTAGGCGCCGCGTACGCTTTGCATGTGCCGGAAGACTGTACCGCGTTTGGCAGCGCTCAGAAAGGAAGAACTCGCGCCCTCGCACCACCAAACTGCGGGAATTGGAAGACTGGAAGGCTGGAAGACTGGAAGGTTGGAAGGCTGGAAGGCTGGAAGGCTGAGATGTCCGCGCATGACATGACCCATTCACACACGCGGCATGTAGGTAGCAGAGATTGAGCTACGGATGGCGCGGATGGCGCGGATCACTTTTTTTGGGCGCTTCCGGGTTTGTGGGGGGAAATTTTATGGGGCTGGATGTGATCGGGATGGGTTGATAAGCCGGATATCTGGTATAGCGCGGGCACGAACGCCCCTTTTTTTGTGTTGAAATATGGCTGGCCGAGAGCAGTCTCGACAAAGTCTTGCGACGAAGCGTAGACGACAACGCGTGCGACGAAGAAAGCGACGAAGTGTGGCGTGGCATGGATAGGAGCAGCAGGCACTGCGTCCCACACGTCGTCGCACGCTTTGTCGGGAGCTTTGTCGATGGAACATCTTACATGGCAACTGCTTTCGACAAGGCTCGCGACAAGGCTCGCGACAAAGGTGCCTCAGTCCAGGACGGCATAGGTGACGATCTTCGTGGTGTCAAATCTGCGCGTAGCAGCCCCACCGCTCCGGCGGGTCCGGCCATTCGACTTCGCTCATGGGACGTCGGCCCCGCCCATCCTGAACACTGAACACTGGCAACTCGCTGAGAAGTTACTACCCAAACAAAAAATCCGCGCTATCCGCGTCATCCGTAGCTCAATCTCATTCGCCCTGCCCCCCCGCCAACGCCTGCACCTCCTGTGCCGACAGGGCCCGCTGCCAGATCATCACCTCATCCAAGACACCGTTAAACTGCTGATCCGCCCCCGCTTCCGGGATATTGTAACAACCGATCGCGAAGAATTCGATCGCGCCCAGCGGATGCGGGGTCTGCTGCTGTGTCGTGGATGAGAGTTTGCCATTCAGATAGATGGCGGACCGGGCCTGATCAATCACGACCACCACCAGCGCCCACTGGCCGGGTGCCAGCAGATCCGTGTACATCTCATAGGAGCGGTCACGCTCGGCCGCACCCGAATAGTAACCCACACGGTTGCGTTTTCCCGGGGCATAGGCTGGCCCCAAGCCGTGCCACGCAACCATGGCCTGTGAATCCGCCAGCAGCATGGGGTAGTTGTTATTGAAGTGGTCGAACTTCACCCACATGGCAAACGAGTAGCGGTCGCCCAGTGCCGGCACGGCCTCGGTCACCAGCATCTGCCGGGCTCCGCCGAAGCGGTAGCCGCCGCCCAGCCGCCCCTCGGGCGTCCACTGTGCGCCCTGGACCCGGGCCTGCACCCCCTTACCGCTGCGGTCCGAAACCCGCGCCCCCTCATCGCGATCAAAGGGGTAATAGAGGACCAGCCCCTGCCGCAGCTTGACGGATAACGTCCCGCCATCGCACACCACCCATAGCGCGCGCAGTTGTTCCAGACCAATGGTGACCGGCCCGAACAGCGTCTGCAGCTTAAACGGCGCCAGCGTAAGGACGCCGGAGAGCTTATCACCGTTCTGCATTCTACAGGCGACGGTCTCGCGATCCGCGCCAAGCTCCAGGCAGCCGAGCTGCGCCAGCGGCAGGTCCAGGCGGGCGTAGGGGGTCTGGAGCAGCACAGAGGTGATCCCGGGGGTGCCGCGCAGGTGCGAGCCATCCGCAAGGTCGACCTCGACCCGCAGCGGCGCCTCGGCCAGAACTAGGCCGGCGGCCGGGATGAGCAGCAGGGCCAACAGGACAGGAAGGTACTTGTGCATGAAGACAACTTTATACGCGAAAATCCGAATATCGAATATCGAAATCCGAGACAATTCAAAAGAACCATTTTGTCCGCAGATTTCGCAGATTCCGCCGATTAAGAGGCTGGTTGACAGGCCGTAAGCTACCCCAAGCTCGCCGCCCCCTCGACCCGACCTTACTTGTCCGCCCGATACACGGCGGCCACCTCTGCTGCCGATAGCGCGCGGCTCCAGACGGCCACCTCTGCGATCGCCGCCTGTAGCTGCTGCCACTCCACACTACTCTCGGGGCCCATCACCAGGGGGCCAGCCGGCGGCGGCAGGTCGCCATAGGTATAGGGAGTGCTCCCCTGCAGCACACCATCCACATAGAGCGTCACCGCCCGGGTATCATACACCCCCGCATAATGATGCCATTCATTCACGCGCGGCGGCTCCCGCGCGAAAACCTGATCCTCCCCCACCCCCGATCGCCCGGCCGAGAACTTGATCCGCCCCTCCCGGTCCCCATCCACACTAAGCGACGCCCCGAAACGGTGCATCTCACGTGCCGACATCGACAAGAGCCCCCCGTATCTGGCAGGCGGATTAATGCCCTGGACGCTCACCCAGGCCGACAGGGTAAACGACTGCTGACACCCCAGGGGGACCGAGTTCTGCACCTGAACGCTGCTCGTGTTTCCGTCAAACAAGGCCGCGGCAGCACCCGACGCGCGCCGGCCGTCATAGCAGGCCCGCCCCCGCCACACCCCGTGCCGCACGCCCTTCGCATCCTTCGCATCCCCGTCGAGCCGCCAATACCCCACCAGCGCCTCATCCGCCCACAGGTTCGTGTTCGCCACCCGTAACGCATGCAACTGCTCCAGCCCAATGGTGACCGGACCGAACAGCGTCTGCAGTTTGAACGGCGCCAGCGTGAGGACGCCGGAGAGCTTGTCGCCGTTCTGCAGGGAACAGGCAACCGTCTCGCGATCCGCGCCAAGCTGCAGGCAGCCGAGCTGCGCCAGCGGCAGGTTCAGGCGGGCGTAGGGGGTCTGGAGCAGCACGGAGGTGATCCCGGGGGTGCCGAGCAGGTGCGAGCCATCCGCGAGGTCGACCTCGACCCGCAGCGGCGCCTCGGCCCGAACTAGGCCGAAGGCCGGGATGAGCAGCAGCGACAACAGTACGAAAAGGTACTTAGGCATAAAAAAAGTTTATACGCAAAAATCCGAATGTCGAACCGAAATCCGAAACAATCTCAAAGCTCACAAAAGCTCAAAAAACAAGTAGCCAAGCCTCCATGTCGAAATGGCGTGACTGCTCAGGTGCCAGTGTTCAGTGTTCAGTGTTCAGTCGGGCCGTGGAATGGTCAGAAAACTGGCCATGCCGATGGTTTGCAGCAATGCGAAACGTTCCGCCCTCTTTGTCGCGAGCTTTGTCGGGAGCTTTGTCGATGTAACATCTTACACGGCAACTGCTTTCGACAAGGCTAGCGACAAAGGTGTCTCAGTTCCGGACGGCATAGGTGGCGATTTTCGTGGTGGAAGCTCTACTCGTAGCAGCCCCACCGATCCGCCGGGTTCGGCCATTCGACTTCGCTCATGGGACGTCGGCCCCGCCCACCCTGAACACTGAACCTAGATCCGTAACTTGAACTTTCCTTTGGCCGACAATGCACGCGCGGGCAACTGGTTATAACGTGGGACCGCGAAGCCATTTGGAACTGTCCGTGCGGATCTGGTGCACGGTCTTTATCCTTATGATGAACGCGCCTTAAGTACGCGATGCACGGACATACAGATGATTATCGGTTTCAGGCGTTCTTCCGGTGAGCGTCTGCCTACCGTCCCCGGCGGCCTTGTGCTGCCCTTTACACACAAGTTCTGCTGGACA
>CAIOST010000236.1 GCA_903861045.1 uncultured bacterium
ATCACCCGGAAGCGGTCGGTGGTGCAGAAGTCTTTCATGGTCTTGCGGCCGCCCTGGTGATGGAAGAGCGTGCGGGTGGCGCGATAGAGTTTACCCCCCTGGGCCGTGATCTGCCGGCAGTACTCGACCTCCTCGAAGTCGCCACCGAGCCAACCGTTGGCCAGGCCGAGCTTGGCGTTCCACTGCACCCCGGCCGGCAGCTTCTCCCGGTCGATCAGCATGCAGGCGGCCGGGCCGTAGGGGACGGCCTGCCAAGGTTTTTCGGGCGCCGGATCGCACATCTCCGGGGCCGGGTCGGTCCCCCACTGTTCGCCCGCGAAGACCACGGTTGCGTCCGGGGCGGTGGTCAGGACGCGGTGCATCTCATCCAGCCAGCCGGCCTGCAGGTGGTGGGCATCGCCATCCATGAAGCAGAGGAAGCGGCCATCGAGGCGGTCCATGGCGGCCTGCCGGCACTCCGAGACATTCAGCGCCGGCTCCTGCTCGATGCTCAGGCGGTAGCCGGTGGTGTAGTGCTGGATGGCCTGTACCACTTGCTCGAGTTCGGCGTTTTCAGCTTGGACGGGGATCACGATGTCGATGTCGGGGCGCATGGAGGTCTCCTTATGTGACGAGCATCACCTTGGGTGCGTCGAAGCTGCAGTGGCAGCAGAAGTCGTTGACGGCGTTGGGGGCCGGGTCGAAGAGGTACGGGTGGAGCGACGGCCGGGTGATCGCGCTGAAGAGGTAGAAGGTATCTGCAGAGAGCCCGTTCAGGAAGTCGACCATGTTGGTTCCGCCGATGTCGGGCAGCGTCCAGGCAGGGAACGTGAGTGCGGCCCCGTCAGTACCCGACAGCGTAGCGCCCCTGGCGGTGTGGTAGGCGTTGATGGTGCTGAAGGGAATTTCGAGCCCCCAGGGCGGGGTGGAGTCCAACAAGGTGGCTGGCGAAGGCGGACGCAGCCAGCCGTAGGGCGGCTCCACCACGGGGGTGTTGGTGTTGTAGAAGTAGAGCTTCACGGTCTGGCCGAAGTCGTCAAAGGCGGTGTTGCGGAACGCGCCGCCTATTCCGGTGGACCCGGTGCCCGGACTACAGTCCCACCCCCGGCCGCTGCCGGCCGTGGCCTGGAAGAGTACCCGCCTGATGTTCCCGCGTGCCCCAGCAGGCATCGTAAAGTAATGACAGGCCTGGACATCGTAACTGAGCGTCTGGTATCCGTAGTGGGTCCAGCACGACGAGATGCTTTCTGTTGGAATGACCGGGTAGCCGAGCCACGTCCAACTTGTCGCCCGTAACTGCGCCATGGAATCGAGCTGGTCCTGGTTGTAGGCGGTCTGGTTCCAGGTGTCGGCAAACTGGATATCGCGCCGCGCCATACCGATGCGCGTGCCGGACAACCAGGATGGGCCGGCATAGAGCATGCGGCCGGTGGCCGGGCTATAGAGGCCGCGGCCGTGGTTGGTCGTGGTCCCCTTGTACAGGGCGCGGCCGCTGTAGAAACTCATGTGGTGAGCCCCTCATCGAGCAGGCCGCCGTCGGCATCCGTGATGGCTGTCCAGCCGCTCATGGTGCCGGGGTTGAGCACATACCCGGTCTGCGTCTTGACCTCGAAGGCGTGCGACGTCTTGTTCAGGTGCCATGCGGTCAGGAAGGTCACCTGCGTGGGGGTGACCTTTACCCACTTGGTGCCGTCCCACTGCAGGAGGTCGTTGGTGGCCAGGGTGCCGACCACGGAGACCGTCCACTTCTTGGCGGTGTTGTCCCAGTAGAGGATCTGGCCGGTGACGCTGCCGGCGTCCGGGCCGGCGCCGGCGGCGGGAAGGCTCAACAGGCACCACTGGCTGCCGGATGTGCCGCCGGCCCAGACGATGCGCGCGTAGCCGGTGGTGGCGCTCTCGAGCGCCAGGCTGCTGTTGATACGGACGTACTGGTGCGTGGAGCTCAGGATGCTCACCTGCGCCGGCACCAGGCCGAAGAGGAGGCCGCGGCCGGTCCCACCCGCTGGCGCCGGGTCGAGCATGATCCCGAACGGCTGGTCGGCAGTGACGGCCGCGGAGTTAAAGACCGGCAGGCGCAGGAAGCTGCCATCCGCGACCGGAGTATTGACCACCGCGCCCAGCGCAAACGCCTGGAAGCGGGTCAGCGCCGCGGCAGCCACGATCAGGACCTGCGCATCTTCGCGCTCGGAGGCGCTGGCGGTGCCGAAGCCGCGCATCCGGTTGGCCGTACGCGCCGCCTGCAGCACGGCGTTCTGGGTGGCGGCCGACATGCGCACCGGGTCACCGCCGCGTACTGGCCGGAGGGGGTCCATCAGAGCGCTCCTGTGCCGATGGCAAGCTGCGAGAAGTCGCCGGCGTCGTAGACGGTGTGGACCGTGGCTTGCGCCGGGA
>CAIOST010000237.1 GCA_903861045.1 uncultured bacterium
GCGGCATGACTTTGCACGAACTTGGCCGGGAAACTGGCATGAACGTGCATGCCGTCAGCAAAGCCGTTACGCGACTTGACTTACGCCTGAAGAAAGACGTCAAACTGCAACGGATCAAACGGCATGCATTACGGATGCTGGGAGGGACAGGAGAAAAGACATGAATGTCCTATGTCTAAAGACGACCCCATGGGCAGGGGCTGATCTGAGACACCTTTTGGTTTCTCATTGCCAAACTGACTCCTGACACCCCGCGCCCCTGGCGCGCCGTAACCCCGACTCCCCTTCGGGAGGTCGTGGCGAAGGCGGCTACCGTAACGAGATCACGGTGCCCTTGGGCACCACCGGAGGAAACGCCAGGATCACGACGCCGTCACCGCCGCGACCGCCGCCGCCGTTGAAGCCGTTCCCGCCACCGCCACCGCCGGTACCGTTCAGACCGTTTATGTTGCCGCTTCCGCCGCCGAGACCATCTCCAATATGATCCCCCCCAGCTCCGCCTTGGGCATAGGGTACTGACGTTCCAGTGATTACGATGTTGGTTGCCGCCCCTCTTGCGCCAGTCACACTGGCTGAAGCATCGCCGCCCAAGCCACCCGCACCGCCGCCACCACCGCCGCGATAACCGCTCGTGTAATCCAAACCCGCTCCGCCATTGTTTCCCTGGAAAGGTGTGGTAGGAGGTGTATTGCCTGCGCCACCGGAGGCGGTAGGGTTCCCGGAGCCACCGCCACCCGATCCACCCGGCTTACCTGTCGGCTGAGTATTGCGCCCGCCACCACCGCCACCACCATTGACAATCTGAAATACCGCGGCCGTGGCGTTCGACACCGACGTGTCCCCACCGTTCGACCCTTGATATCCAGAAACGCCGCCACCGCCGCCGGTGCCGACCGTGATCGTGTAGTTCGTCGCGTTCAGGTGCAAGTTTGTCGTGCCGTACAGGAGACCGCCCGCGCCGCCGCCGCCGCCGCGGTTGCCACCGCCACCGCCACCCCCGGCGACCACGAGGTATTGGCTGACATCCCTGCCGCTGCCCCCCCAGATGGCCAGAACGCCACTGCTCGTGAACGTGAAGATGTTGGTGCGTCCGACCATCTGATTGGTGTAACCAAGCCCGTATGAGCACGGTTCTCTGTTCGCTACCGTCACCGTGGTGTTGTCCTCCCCCGTCCCGGTCAAGGCGTTTCCGGCAAAGTCCTGGATGGTAGTCTTGGCTCGCAGGATCAGACTTCCCGCGGACGTCGGCGTGACCTTCACCACGAAGTTACTCATCGAAAGACCCGGCCGCGCGACCGAATCAACCCGGATCCCCGCCGTCCCCGCGTTGTCGAAGTCATTCGTTGTGAGAGTGCTGGCGAGGTCCTCGCTGAACGTCACGGCGTAGGTCATCTGAATGAGATAGGGGCACACCGGACGGCCCAGATTTCCGTCGTCCATGCTGACCAGCGTCGGCGGAGTGGTATCGCTGCCGCTCTTGAGGTAACGGATGATCGCGATGCCGTCACCGCCGCGTCCGCCGAGGCCATACCAGCTTCCGCCTCCGCCACCACCACCGGTACCGTTCAGGCCATCCGTGCCGCTGGTTGCTCCGCCGCCGACACCAACCGCAGCATTAGCGCCACCTCCTCCACCTTGCGCGTAGGCTACTGGCGATCCGGTGATCGAGTTGGTTGCCGATGCCCCTCCTGCGCCGGGCGTAGTATCTGTAGCATCGCCGCCCTTGCCACCTGCACCGCCGCCGCCACCTGCGGCTAAATTACCAGGATCGTAACCGGCTCCGCCATTGTTCCCTTGGGGAGGTGTGGTGGGCGGTGTATTGCCGGCCGCGCCGGAACCAACAACGCCGCCTTGTCCGCCACCCGATCCGCCGGAATTCGGGTTGCCGAATCGGCGGCCACCGTAGCCACCGCCATTGACAAGCACGACCCGTGCGGGCGTGTTATTCGAGATAGAAGTATCGCCGCCGTTAGATCCGACCACATCGGCGGTGGTTCCCGCTGCACCGCCGCCGCCGACCTTGATCTTGTAGGGCGAAGCGCTGGAATTCACGGTTGCGGCGCCGACAAAGAGTCCGCCCGCGCCGCCGCCGCCACCCCTGCCTCCAGTGGCGCCGCCACCGCCGGCGACGACGAGGTACTGGACATACATACTCCCGCCCGAGACCGTGAAGTCTCCGTTGTTCGTGAAGGTGTGGTAGGTCCATTTTCCATCGGGGGTGTCGTTTGTGGAGTTTCCGCCACCGCCCGTCGCCGCCTGCGCCTGCGGCGCGAGCGCGAAAAGCATTGCAGATTGTAGAGTGAAGATGGAAAATTGAAGGATGGAAGAGTGGAAGCAGCAGCATCCTCTCCGCCGGAAACCATCCGTGTGCTGCTTAGCGTTTGCTTGATGTGCATTCATTTCGGCCCCCTTCAACAATTCTTTTCCTGATCTTCAGATTGTCCCGGTTTTCGCCACCCAGTTACCCGCGCCCGGTATGGCCGGACCCGGAGTTCCGGTCCACTTCCCGCCGCCCTCGCCGTAGGCCGGATTTCCATATCCGGCCTCTTGACGGGCAAGCCGTCGCGGCACGCCCTGCGTCACGTTCCATGCCTCCGTTCTCACTATGCTATTGTCACGTTTAACTTTTCGCTTTTCGCTTTTCAATCTTCAATCTTCAGAGGCTCTTGCAAAACCATGGGGAAAGCCGCGTGTCAGGGTTCAAGATGCCAGAGTTCAGGCCGGAAACGTCACCTGAACCCCGAACCCTGAACCCTCCGCTTGCAAAACCGGAGGTTTTGCAAGCGCCTCTTCAATCTTCAATTCCCCCACCGTCTCCCCCTTCATCAACTCCGTCTCCAGCATCAGCGTGCGGCGGATGGCATGGGGGTGCTCGATGCGCCAGTACAGAAAGCGGGTGGCCTCGGCGCCCAGCTCTTCGAGCGGAACGGCGCAGGTGGTCAATTTCGGACCGTCGTACCAGGAGGGCGTGACGTTGTCGAAGCCGGTGATGCTCAGATCCTCCGGCACGCGCAGGCCCCTGGCGGTCAGGTACTGGATGGTGTGCACGGCGAACCAGTCGTTGTAGCAGGCGATGGCCGTGAACCGGCGGCGGATGGCAGCCGGGTTCGTTTCGCCGGCGAGCAGCAGCTCCATGAACTCCGGCTCCTGGCCGCCGCGCGAGGGGATCAAGATGACGACCGGCGTCAGTGTCGCGCGATCGGCCGGTTGCGCACCTGCGCGGCACGCATGCTCCAGCCCCGTACGAATGCCGGCCAGACGCGCGTGGGCCATTCGGGTGTCCGGACCGATGAAGGCGATCTGCCGGTGGCCCATGGCCGCCAGATGCGCACCCAACAGGAGGCCGCCGCCAAAATCGTCCACCACCACCCGATCGGCGTGCGGTGGTCCTTGGAACAGGTAGACCTGCGGTACCGGACAGGGCGTCTGGCAGGTCGATCCGCGCTCGCCGCTCCCCACCAGCAGCACGCCGTCAACCTGACGCCGCGTCACCGGTGCCGGCCATTCCGTTATTCCGAGCGCTATATCCACCCAATCGCAACGCAACAACTCGGACGCGCACTCCTGCACGCCGCGCCGCATCCCGTCCAGCATGCGAACAGGGTGACTGGGGCCCTCTCCGCCGAGTCCCATCGCGCAGAGCACATGCTGCAGCGCACGGTCGTTCGCCGGTTTGCGTGAGGGCGGCAAGGGCAATCCAGCCTCCCGGGCGGCCGCGAAGATCCGCTGGCGCGTCTCTTCGGCGATGCCGTTCTCGCCGCGCAACGCCCGCGACACCGTCATGCGCGCGAGCCCAAGTTCCTTCGCAATGCTGGATTGTGAGGCGGCCATCTGCGCAGACCTTTCACGTAACGTGCATGTAACATATCATAGTAGTGCGTGCAGCGTCAACGGCAAGCTCGCATTAGGGCCCATTATGGCTTACCCGGGACTGGGCGATGAAGGAATCGTCTAAGCGAACCTCTCCTTGAACATAGCCGCGCCATAGGTCGCCCCATCCGACCAGAATTTCGGCGTGATGCACGCGGACCAGGGGTCGTAACCGCGAATGCACGCGAATGGACGCGAATGGGGAGTTTCCACCACGAAGCCGCCGCGCAGCAGGGCTGCGAGGAAACCCGAGGATAACTACGGCGCAACGCCTCATTTGTTAGAAACAGCGAATATATTTGTCCGCAGATTTCGCAGATTACCGCAGATTTGGGTTTTGCGAGTTGTGGAGTGGCGTAGCCACACACGCAAACTCTTAATCTGCGGTAATCTGCGAAATCTGCGGACAAAAAATTACCAAGTTACAGGCAAGCCCGCCGCGCGGCTGCGCGGAAACCCAAAGGTAACTTTATCGGCAGATGCATCCCAAAGCATTCCTAATCTTAATCTCCTGCCAATGAGAGCCCCACTACCCTACTTCGGCGTAACCGTGATCCGCCGACGGTACAGCGACTCGTTGCCGTAGTCCGTAGCGCTCTTGTGATCGATGAGCAGCGAGAACTCGGCACCGACCGTATTCATATCGTCGGTCTCCTGGTCATGCGGGTCGGCCAGAATGGTGGAGTACGGCATCCACTGGCCGGGCGCTTCGTCCACCAGCACGGGCGGCTCAAAGTGCACCGCATCGTGCGAGAAATGCAGATACAAACGCCCCAAGTCCCCACCGCAGGTCCAACTGGTGACCATATACAGGCCGAGGGCGCGATTAAACGCGGCGTCAGCATGCAGATCCGCTGGATGTCCGGGGCCCAAAACCGGTTGCGGCAGCACCGCCGCACCGAGCCCGCGCAAGCCGTCCTCGCTCCATTCGCCATCATCACCAAACTTATGCCAAGGTGTCACACGGTGGCGGCGTGCGGCCTCGCACACTGCGGCAATCGGTGCGCGGGCCACGGCCAACCGCCGACCGGTCGGGCCCATATCATTAAAGTACACATGGAAGTAGTCGCCGACCACCAACAGTGGCACGCCACCAATGTTGCCATACGCGTTTTGCGGCCGCACGATTTCGCCGCAGTAGGTCCAGTGATCACCGCCGTCTGCGGATGTCACCAGGCCCAACGCGAATTTCTCAAGACCGTTACAGGCCGGCTCGCCAGGATGCAGTTCAACATGCACTACGCCCAACAGGTTGCCGTCAGACGGACGGTAGATATTCGTGAGCCAGAGCCCCGCATGGTGCACGTCCGCGTGCCAGCCATTCAGATCAAACACACCATCGCGACTCTTATGCCAAACCTTGGACTGAAACGGGTCGTCCGGCGTCCCGATAAACTTGTCAATCCGATAACTCCAGTTCTCCGTGTGATAGAAGAACCAGGTGTCGGCATCACGGCGGAGTGTGGCGAGCGACGAGTCCATGCAAAACGGCATGGACGCGCGGTCGCGGATCAACTCGCGCGGCCCAATCGTTAATGCAAAAGAGCGGCCGGAACTGGTTTTAATGAGCGCATGCATGGTGGGAAGCGTGGCAGAAACCGGCGCACACGTCAAGGTTGGCTGAGGCGCAACCCTGTTTGCCTGTCTTGTCGCTTCCGCGCCGATTCAGGGCGTAACGCCGGGATTTGGTGTTCCGCTATTGATTGCACCACCCGCTGCGCTGGAGGCACGGAGACTCGGAGAAGATGGCACGGAGCGGCCAATGATCATTCGAGTCACGCTCAGCCATCACTCTTGAAATTGAGGCGCAGCCACTGCGTGCAGTCGTCGCAGCTCTGTTCGTGTTTGATCTTGGCGGCGAGCTTCGCCTGCGCGGAGCGTAAGGATTGGTTCAGATAGTGGCTGAACCCTAACCCCGCCCCTGATGCGCTATTCTCCCGGATCTGTCTGTCTGTCGCAGGGTGCTTACGGCTGCGGGCGCTGGAAGTCGGCGTTGGCCGGGATGGCGAGGAGCGTGGCCACCAGCAGCTCGATGGACTGTTCCACGTCCTGCAAGCTGAGCACTTCCACAGGGCTGTGCATGTAGCGCAGCGGGATGCTGATCAGGCCGACGGCCGCGCCGGAGCGCGACATGCGCATGGGCCAGGCATTGGTGCCGGCGCCCCGCGCGCGCACCTGCCGCTGTACGTTGATCTTCTTCGCCTTGGCCGTATCGAAGAGCAGGTTCTGCATGGCCGGGTGGTAGGTGGGGCCGCAGACTACGATGGGCCCTTTGCCGAGCGCCACATCACCGACGAGTTTCTTCTCGTGCTTGGGGCAATCGGAGGCGAACCCCACATCCACGGCGATGCCCGCGTGTGGCTGGATGTCGTAGGCCACGGTGGTGGCACCCACCAGACCGAGTTCTTCCTGTACGCTGGCCACGGCATGCAGCGCGACCTTGAGCGGGCGCCCCTTGAGGCGACGGACAGCCTCCATCACGATGAAGGCACCAATGCGGTCATCAAAGCCGCGGCAGGCCACGCGGTCGCCGGCTAGCGGCCGCCACCCGGCATCAATCACAGCCGGGCTACCCAGTTCCACCAGCTTCTCGGCCTCCTCCTTGCTCGCAGCACCGATATCCACGGCAATGTCGGTAAGCTCCTGCGGCGCGATCTTCTTGGCCTCCTCACCCTTCAGCAGGTGTGGGGGGGTGACGCCGAAGACGCCGTTCACCGGCCCGGTACGCCCCTGGAGGATAATGCGTTCACCGGCCAGTTGCTGCGTGGTGACGCCGCCGAGGGCGGTCAGAAAGAGGAACCCCTTCTCGTCAATGTACTGCACCATGAAGCCGATCTCGTCGCAATGACCGTCGATCATGACGCGGACCTTGGCCTGGGGGTTTACGGCCACGCGCAGGTTGCCATGCATGTCGATGGCGAGCTGCTTGGCGTACGGCTTCACATAGCGCGCCAGCAGATGCAGGCCATCGGCTTCCCAGCCGGACGGGGTGGGGATGGCGAGCAGGTTCTTTAACAATTCGAGCGCAGTGTTATCCATGGGTGCATTCCGCTACAGGGTTAGGCTTGGTTCGTGCGACCCCTTCAAAGTAGCAAATAACCGCCGGCTTGCCACGCGGGAAATAGGGCGCCCAAACTGCGGGAGTCGGAAGAATGGAAGAATGGAAGATTGGAAGACTGGAAGATTGGGAAACTGGAAGATTGGGAACCCTCGCGCCAGAATGGTCGATTTGCACCGGCGGTCAGGAATTAATTTACCAAGCACTGCTTGATGTGGCGTACCCTCCTATGAATCGCGCTGAGATTAAGACCGTAGATTGCGAAGACGGCCGGCCCGCGGCCCGGGGCCCGGGGCTACTGGCTGCGGCCTGCGCCAAGCGCTGGATAGCCGAAGCAGGCGGCGAGGTAATTGCTATGTTCAGTTAGCTGGGGCCATGGCACGGAGCAAGAGGGCGGACCACGGCGGCAGGGGCGGCAGCGTGACGGTGCGGTAGGCGCCGCGGGCCACGCCGGACTTAAGCAGCTTCGTCTTGCCCTGCATGTCGAATGCCGCCAGAGGGCCGGTGTCGGTGCGCATCTGAAGTTTTACCCCGGTCGCGGTGTCGAGGCTGGCGTTGAGCAGCAGGAAGGCCGGATGCCCGGCGGCATCGCGGCGGCACCAGAGCGTCATGCGATGGAACGAACTCACGCAGGCTGGGAGCCTGTCCCTGGCGAGCCAGCGGCAGACGTTCTTCATCTGCACGCTCTTGCCTAGGCACTGCAGGGAACCCCAGGGATAGTAGCCGAACACCGCGACGCGGCCGCCGAGGCGGTTCTCGAACACACCGGAGCCGCAACCCTGGACGCGGGGCGTGAAGTCAATGATCTCCGACAGCGGTCGAGCCCCGGGAGCAGGCTTAAGCAGGTAGGTGGTCTGGGACCAGAAGGAGGGCCGGCAGTCGCGATGCCAGCCGGCATGCTTGCCGTTCAGCGGGTCTACCGTGAAGCGTTCCGTGGTATCTTTCACCTTGGTCCCGGCGACCGTGAAGCCGACGAGCTCGGCGAGGCCGCGCTGTTCGAGGCGCGTCGCGGCCGGAGCATCCAACAACACGCCGGCGCTCAGCATGTCGGTCAGCTCGGCATCACTCCATTCGAGGACGGAGTCGCCGCTGAGCAGGAAAGCATGGGCGCCGTCCCGGGAATAGGCGGGCGGAACGCCGAGCTCGAAAAGTTCGTTGAAGACTCCCATATCGCTGCCCCAAGCGCCGGCGCCGGGCCAGTTGCCGTCGGCCGACAAGGCCGCGATGTGATTGTTGCCCAAGGCCGGCCAGACGCCGTCGCACGGGCTGCGGCCGAAGGTGCGGACCAGTTCGTTGAAGAAGGGCTGGGCTTTGGCCACGGCGTCCAGGTACGGGCGATACTCATCAAACGGGTCGGCGGCGATGCCCATGAGGTTCAGCGCGGTGCCGGTACAGCCGGCGCCGATGCCCCCGGCGATCTCGGCCAAGAATATGGTCCGGCTCTTCTTGAGTACCTGATAGGGGAAGTTCTCGTGTTCCCACTGAATATCGGTCTCGCTGCCGGGCAGGAAACTGAGCTGGCGTCCGACGGAGTGCACCTTGCCGAGCATGTCCGTGGGACGTTCATCGGTATAGAAGCCGCCGCCGGGCCGCCACTTGACATGCACCTGCCGCGGCCCGGCCATGGCCGTGCCCCAGTCGATGTAGCCGTAACCGCTGTAGGAGATCTCGCCGCTCATGAACCCGAGCTCGATGCTGGGGTTGACGCTGTCGGTGGCGGCGCGGACGAGGGCCAGGATGCGGCTGATATAGTCGCGGTTGTGCTGCAGCCAGGCGCGGCGCAGGTCCAGGCGCTCGGGCAGCGGTGCGGCGCGGAACGCCTCCACCAGAGCCTCGCGTGTCCAGCTCGTGCCGCTCTGCTTGGCGAAGTCCGCTAGGCACTGATCGCAAAAGCAGGCAAACGTGACGGCCTGCGGGTGACTCTCCAGGCGCACATCATCGTCGACCCAGATGAAGTCCGGGCCGGCGACGGCCAGGGCGCGATAGCTCTCGCGGATGTAGTCCTGCACGGGCAACACGGCGGCACAGTAGCAGCTCGCGGAGACCTTGCCACTCATGTCTACGAGATGCTGCCACGGCTCGGACAGGGAATTTTCGAGATTTTCGTCCAAGTGCCCGATGGTGGCTAGATGATTGATGCCGGTGCGCAGGCCCAGGGCTTTGAACTGCGGGATGACCCGGCTCAGGAGGTCGGCCCTTCGCTGGATTTCGGCGAGCGGCAGCGGCGGGTGCGTGAAGCCGGTGAAGAACGCGATCTCCGTAATCGTGCCGCGATAGTCCTTCATCCAGGACAGCAGTTCCGCGCACAGTTTCTCATCCATCCAGATGAAGGTGCTAACTCGCAGTGAAATGGTGGCGTGCATAGGTGCTTCCTTGCAATTGATTGATCCGAAATCACTTATCGATACCACCGGTCGGCCCGACCCGCACGGGCCGAAACCATGGCGGAACCGGTCTGGAGCAGCAAATTCATTGTGAGGAGTCTGCCTGAAGCGGGAAGACTCGTCAAGTACCACCCAGCAATTCTAATTATGGACTTGTGGCGGCGGGTCCGGCGGCTCCGCCTA
>CAIOST010000238.1 GCA_903861045.1 uncultured bacterium
GCGGCATGACTTTGCACGAACTTGGCCGGGAAACTGGCATGAACGTGCATGCCGTCAGCAAAGCCGTTACGCGACTTGACTTACGCCTGAAGAAAGACGTCAAACTGCAACGGATCAAACGGCATGCATTACGGATGCTGGAAGGGAAAGGAGAAAAGACATGAATGTCCTATGTCTAAAGACGACCCCATGGGATGCTCTCGACCACTGCCGAAGACACGGCCGTAGCCATTACCCTCACCGGCAGCGATCCGGAAGACTCGGCCTTGACCTACACCGTCCTGACGCCCCCCGCGCACGGCACGCTTGCCGGCACGGCGCCCAACCTAACCTACACACCTGAGGTGGCATGGGGGTCGTATTTGTAAATAGGTAAGTTGTTTTGTTGAACTTGCCGATTATCGACTTTCTTCCGGTGCCTATGTGCCAATCGTGTAACTGGGGTTGTTGTGAGGTTTATGGAAGGGCGTTATGAAGCGAGTTGTGTTGCTGATCGTAGTGGCCGGTGGCCTGCTTATGGGCGTCGTGGTCGTGCTGCGTAAGGGCGCGCCGCGCCCAGTTGCCGCCCCGCCGCCTGCCGTGCCGCCTCCGGTCGCCGTGACAAACGCGCCGGCTGTCTCCAACGTGGCGCCCGTCTCCGTCGTTCCGCCACTTGCAGCCACACCCGCCGAGATTCTCCCCAAGGGCTGGGAGGATTTCCGAAAACTCCGCGAGATCGGTCAGTTGAACCGCGTGACCTCCGCCATGGAGAACCGCACGCTGCCGTTCGATCTGCTGGCGTTTTTTGAAAAAGAGATCTTCAACCGCCAGCACTGGGACGTCACCCGCACCAACGACTCCCTCCGTCGCACCGCCATGGCCACGCTCGGCCTGATCGGCACGCGTGATGATCGGCCGCTGCTCCAACCCGGCCTTACCAACCGCAACCGCGCCGTGCAAATGGCCGCCCAAGCCGCCATCCGCCGCCTGCAGGAGCGATAGGGGGGCGGCGGAAGAGGGTTCAGGGTTCGGGGTTCAGGGGAGAGGTGGCAGGTGGTAGGTGTTAGGGGAGCGAATGCACGCGAATGGCCGCGAAAGGCGCTATGGCGCGGATCGAAGCGCGATGAGGAGAAGGTGGTAGGTGCTAGGTGGTAGGTGTTCCGCCCCGGGACGCGGTCGGCGTGTCAACTAACCATCGCCATGCGCGCACCGCCCCGGCGGGCTCGCCCCGCCGGACGGTAGAGTTGTGCGGCCAACCGCGCCAGCAAAGCAAAAGGAATTGCGCGAGGAACCGCGCGCCAGCTCCCGCCTCGCTCCGTACCCGCCGTCGCTGGTTCCGCCCCGCACCATGTCTCATAAACTCAGTAGAATGCGCTTGTATTTCCATATTGTACGGTTGCAAAAATTTCCTGAACCCTGAACCCTGAACCCTGAACCCTGAACCCTGAACCCTGAACCCTGAACCCTGAACCCTGAACCCTGAGTGGTTACCAACCAGGAGAAAAACATGGCGAAGAAAGAGATCAAAGGGACACCCATCGCGCTGGCCGAAGGCGTGCAGTATGCGGAGGATCTCCGGTAGGCGGCGCGCTTCACGGTGTTGGGGGCCAACGGGCGGCTCAAAAAAACGGAAGCGCTTCCGTTTTTTTGCTGCGCGGCAAAGCGCCTGCCTGTCACCGGCCGGCGGCTGCGGCGGGTCCGGCGGCCCCGCCCTACCTCCCACGCCCAAACCTAGCACCTCACACCTACCACCTTCTCCCCGGCGGCCCCGCCCTACCTCCCACGCCCAAACCTAGCACCTCACACCTACCACCTTCTCCCCGGCGGCCCCGCCCTACCTGCCTGACGGCGTGGTCGCACGGCGCTGCTTGGCTATTGCCGGTGCAGCCACCTTTTTCTTCGACGGGCGCGTCGTGGCTTTCTTTGGTTTGGCTGACCGTGCCTTGGCCAGCGCTGTGGCAGGTGTGGCCGTCGTTTCGGGTACCGCGGCCGGTGGTGGCGTCGCCGGTGCCGGCGCTACGTCCGGTGTGGCCATTTCAATGCCGAAGAGTGCGCCGAGATCCGCTTCGTCCAATATCTTTTCGGAGCCGCGCTTGGCCTTGGCGAGCAACTCTGCCGTATGCTGCTGCACCACGCCACTAATCAGCTTCTGCGGTTCCAGGCCGCGTAGCGTGAAGAATAAGCCGGGGTCTTCGTCGAACCGCGCGCCAATGCCGTAGAGCACGGCGGCCACGTGTTTGCACATGCTGGCCACGTCGGGACAACTGCAAGCGAACTGGATCTCTTTGGGCGTTGGAAACAATCCCGTGCCCGTCGCCGTGAAAAGCGCTTCCAAGGCTTGTGGAAACTTACCCGCCAGCAGATCCGCTAGCGACCCAAGCTGTCCGCGACAGGCCGTCTCCACCTGGGTCCGCGCCGCGGCTGAGAGCAGCGGCAGCTTGACGTGGATTTTGTAGGGCGTGGACCGGCTACCCTGCACCAGCGCCGTGACCGATCCCGGGGTGATGCGCAGGTCGAGCACCATGCCGCTGCGCACATAGCTGCGGCCGCGCGCGATGCGGTTGGCGTAGTCGGCATAGCGCTCCAGGTTCTTGCACCACGCCTTGCCCCACCATTTGGCGGCGATGGTCTTGCCGGTCAGCAGCACAGGCTGGAGCGACTCGCCTTTTTTGGCCAGCTTGGCGCGCTGTTTTTCGGCGTCGGCGCGTCGTTGCGCCACGGGTACATACGGCGCAAACCCGCCCCAACCACGCCCGCTATATCGGCTAGATCGATAACTCATGTTATGATTCCTCTGTTTCTGGTGATTCCGTGGCGCGCCCATGCGTGGCGCCGGCCTCACCACGCGTGTTCTAAAGCGTCAATCGAAACATCTGCAGCAATTCCTGGTTGCTCATGTTCGTGAGCACGGCCTCGGCGCCGCCGGTGGCAATCACATCCGCCGCCAGCTTGCGCTTCTCCTCCAGCATGACGTCAATGCGCTCCTCGATGGTGCCGCTGACCACGAACTTGTGCACCAGCACGTCGCGCTGCTGTCCAATGCGGAAGGCGCGATCCGTGGCTTGGTTCTCCACGGCCGGATTCCACCAGCGGTCGAAGTGTACCACATGGTTGGCGCGTGTCAGGTTCAAACCGACGCCGCCGGCTTTGACGGTGAGCACGAGGAACGGGACATAGGCCTCGCCTTGGAATTGCGCCACCAGCGCGCCGCGTTTGGCCGCCGCGATGCCGCCATGCAGGGTTAAGCCGGGGCGGCCGAATATGCCGGCCAGGAAATCGTGCAGCGGATCGGCCATTTCGCGGAACTGGGTGAAGACCAGCATGCGCTCGCGCTTGGCCTGCACCGTCTCGCAGATCTCCCGCAGGCGTTCGAACTTGCCGCTGTCGGCCTCGAGAAAGGGGCCGGTGCCGAGGTAGTGGTCCGGATGGTTGCAGATCTGTTTACAACGCAGCAGCGTGCCCAGCACCAACCCTTTGCGCGTGATGTCGTCCACGGTCTCGATCTGCCGCTGGAGTTCTTCGAGGACCTGACGATAGAGCACGATCTGTCGACGGCTGAGCGTGGCGAACGTCTTGGTCTCTACTTTGTCTGGGAGGTCGGTAATGATGGCACGATCCGTCTTGAGGCGCCGCAGCACATACGGTTTGATCACCTGGCGCAAACGGGCATAGCCCTGCGGCCGTTCGTGCAGTGACTTGGTAAAGCGGGTGAACTCGGTGGGCGAGCCCAGCAGGCCGGGGTTGAGGAAGTCGAAGAGCGACCAGAGGTCGCTGAGGCGGTTTTCCACCGGTGTGCCGGTCATGGCAATCCGGCGCGCGGCGCGCAATTTTTTGATGGCGCGCGCCTGACGTGTGTCGGGATTCTTAATGGCCTGGGCCTCGTCCAGCACCACCACCCGCCACGACTGTTCGGTCAGCCAGGGGAGGCGCACCACCATGGCGTAGGTGGTGATGATCAGGTCGGTGGACTGGAAGGTTTTCTTGTCCGGCGGTGTGGCGCGCCCGTCCTCGTGGGCGGAGGCATGCAGGATCACGACGCGCAGCGTCGGGTAGAAGCGCGCGATTTCGGCCTGCCAGTTGGCGAGCAGCGAAGCGGGGATTACCAGCAAGGCGGGTGCTTCGCCGGCGGCGCGTGGCTGCGTGTTTAGCAGGGCCAGCAACTGCACGGTTTTGCCCAACCCCATGTCATCGGCCAGGCAGGCGCCGAACCCGAGCTGCCACAGAAAGGCCAGCCAGTTCAACCCTTGTTGCTGATAGGGGCGCAGCTGCGCACGAAAGTCGCGATTGGGTGAAACCGTGGCGCAGGCCACCGGTTCCGAGAGGCGGCGCATGGTTTCCGCCAGCCACTGTCCGGCGGTGATCTCGGGCGGCGCATCCTCGTGGCCGGGGGTGCCGTCCGTCCCCGGGGGTTGTTGTTGCAGACGCAGCGCTTCGCGTATCGACAACCCCGCTGCGACTTGCTCCTGCAGCCGATCATAGGCTTCCAAGGTGCGCCGCAAGCGGTCCGGGTCTACGGCTACCCAGCGGTTTTTGATGAGCGCCAGGCCTGCGCTGGCGTCCAGCAACTGGCGCGCCTCTTCGGCGGTAATCGGCACGCCGTCGATGGTTAAGGCCGGGCAGCACTGGAGGATGGCGTCCAAGCCAACCCCGGCAGGCTTATCGGTGCCCACGGCGAGCGAGACCTGCACGCCACGCGCCGCGGCTTTCCACCAGTCGGGGATGCGGCAGAGGATGCCACTGGCGTCATAGAGGGGGATCTCCCGCAGAAAGGCAAAGGCCTCGGCGGGCTGCCAGGCCAGCGGATGAAACAGTTCGCCGGTGTCGAGCAGCGTGCGCATCAGCGTGCTCGTGGCGGCGGCCCGGTGGACCGTGCCCAGCAGATGCAGCAGCGCTTTTGGGTCAGCCGCAAATTCGCTCAGGGCATGTTGCAGCGGGATGTGGCGTACGCGGCCGGTGGCGGGATCGGTTTGCGAGTAGGTGGCCAGAAACGCAAATGGCGCAGAACTGCCGCGGCGGTTCTCTACCAGATGAAAATAGACGCGGCCGGCCAGGTGGAGCTCCGGGTTCAGCTTCTGCAGGAAGGTCGCCACAGATCCTGTGTGGGCGGCCAGCTCGGCGCGCGTAGCGCCCACCATTCGGTCCCACAGCGCGGTCAACGTATCGGCAGAGACATACTCGCCGCCGTCCATGGCTGGCACGGCGGCGCAGGCGGTGGCCAGCGCTTCCGTCGGGACCGGGCAGGCCAGCGTCGTGCGCAGCGTTTCGATCTCTGGGGTGTGTCGTACCCAGTCCGCAAAATTACCGAGGAAATCGCGTAGGAACTGTAGGCTGGGGGCCAGTGCGAGCGAGCGGTCGGCGAAAGCCAGTCGCACCAGCCAGGCGTCTCCGGTGTCCTTGGCCAGCAGTTCCTGGAACTGTTGACCATTCGTAGCAACGGTGCTGTCCGCTGGCCGCCATTCCAGGCTGCAGCTGCCGTCCGGCGCACAGCAGGCGACCAGCTCGCGCGGGCCGCCGGGGGTGTCGGACGGGTCGCGCGTGCTGCTGGCGGGGCCGACGAGCGGGTCGGCGGATGTAGCGATGGATTTCATACGGAGGAGGCCGAGTATAGCAAAGGCTGAATCCGAGGGAATGCAGAATCATAGTACCGGGCTGGCAACGCCGAGGGGCTCGAGGGGCAGGTGGCAGGTGGTAGGTGCTAGGTGGCAGGGCGGGGCCGCCGGACCCGCCGCAGCCAAAGGCATGCACCTGAATCTGCCGGAAGGCTTGGGAGGGCGAACCTCCCGGTGAGCCGGACACGGCTCCGTTGGCGGCGCCAGAGAGGGGACCCGCCGCCCCATAGGTGTTAAGCTAATAATCACAATGAAGTTACTTATGCGTTGATAAGTAACGTGTTATGCAAAATCCAAACGGCCAACGCCCAACGTCCAACCCATGCAAGACAGGCCTGTTGCGGCTGCATTTCACTTGGATGTTGGACGTTGGACGTTGGGCGTTGAATAGGCTCGATTGCTCTTAGCTTAACACCTATGCCCGCCGCCCCCGGCGGCCTTGTGCCGCCGGCGCGGAGAGTTCCGCGCCAGCAAGAAGACCGCGCAAAAATAGAAGATGTAGCAGCACGAGGTGCGGCCGTGCCGACTGCTCCTCGCGCAGAACCATTTTTTTCACAGTTTTGGCCTCGACGGATAGGACGAACAAGCTGCATTTCCGAGCGGTGGTCGGGATACCTCGGATGTCGGATAACGGCGGTTATGTAAACTATTTAGGCGGGGGGGAGTGGCTCAGAGGTGGCGTCGAAGCTTGTTTTTGATGGTGGCGTTGCTTTTCGACCCCGAAAGTCGTACCATGAAGCCGTTTTCCCGCTTAGAAAGTGATAGCCTGGCAGCGGGGCGGGCTTGGATGAGCCTGCCCGGAGAACCGAGGGTCGCCCGAGGGTCGCCGGATGTGTACGCGAGGGCTATAACGTGCCGTCAGGCGTATGATTCCGAGTAGACGGGGGCATCATTGATATCGTCACAACCCCAGTCTTCGATCAGCGCTGGGGCGGTCGGCGGGGCACGAATCGGCATACCCAGACAGTCAAGGATCTTCCGTATCGCCTCAGGCGGATTGACCGCGCAGAGGATGCGCATTCTACCACCGCAAAGGTCGCATTTCAGCGCGTCGACGGCGAACACCCGTTTCA
>CAIOST010000239.1 GCA_903861045.1 uncultured bacterium
ACCACAATTCGTCGATTTCACGCGGTTATTGGTAGGGCGGGGCCGCCGGACCCGCCGCCACAAGTTCATAATGAGAATGGCTGGGAATTCGCCGCGGCGCGTTGACGTCCACTGCGTCACGTTCTATACTCTTAGCCCTAGCAGTTGCTGCCACATTTCCCGCCCAAGCCGTTGCGCCCCAGCCCGCTACCACCTACCTGACGGACATGGCCATGCCACACCGCAAAACCACCCTTGCCCCTGCCTGACACCATGAACCGTATCAAAGCGACCGCGCTCACGCGTACACGCCTGCGCACACGCCTGCGCATGGCCGTGCTGCTACTTTTTACCTTGGCCACTGGCTTCGGCCTGACGGCGTGGATGGCCCAGCAGACCGACCGGCGCATGCGCGACGACCTCCTCTCCCGCACGCGCCTGCTAGCTCAACTCATCCAACCCAGCCAGGTCCAGTCGCTCACCGGCACGGAAGCCGACCTCTCGACGCCGCACTACCAGCAGCTCAAGTCGCAATTGACAAAGATCCGCGCCACGGACGTTAAGTACCGCTTCCTCTATCTCATGGGGCGTAAGGACGATGGGTCCATCTTCTTCTATGTGGACTCCGAACCGCCGGCAGCCCGGGATTATTCTCCGCCCGGCCAGCCGTATGCCGAAGCATCCCCCACCACCCACCGCGTATTTGACACGAACATGGCCACGGCGGAAGGGCCGGCCACCGACCGCTGGGGCACCTGGGTCTCCGCACTGGTACCGTTAACCGACCAGCGCGGCAAGGTGATCGCGGTCATGGGGCTAGACATCGACGCCGCCACCTGGATTTGGGATGTGGCCGCCAGCGCCGCCATACCGGCCGCGTCGCTGCTCGTGCTGCTGATTATCCTGGTGGTGGGGATAATCGCACATCGCATGCGGGGGAGCCGCGTCATCCGCCCCACCCAGCAGTACCTGCTGATCCCCTTTGGACTGCTGCTCATCCTGCTGAGCGCCATCTTTGCCGGCGTGCTGCTGCAGCAGCAACGGACCAGTCTCGATCAGGCGGGCAAACAAGAACTGGAGAGCGTGTCGCGCCAATTCAACACGCAGGTGCAGGAGCAGGCACGCTCCTTGGAGTCCATGGGGCAGATGCTGCGGCGCGATCCCGCGTTACACGACAGCTTGGTAGCCCGCGACCAAGCCCGCCTGCTGGACGTCTATGCGCCGCTCTTCGCCCAACTCCATACCAACTACAACCTGACGCACTTCTACTTCTACACGCCGGACCGCACCTGCCTGCTGCGCGTGCACAAGCCGGAAAAACAGGGCGACCGCATTGAGCGCTTTACCCTGCGCCAGGCCGAGCGCACCGGCCGCCCCGTCTGCGGGCTGGAACTCGGCCCGCTGGGAACGTTCACGTTGCGCTCCGTCCACCCCATCCGCGCCAACGGCGTCACCCTCGGCTATCTGGAACTGGGCAAGGAGATCGAAGACCTGCTCCCCATACTACACAAGAAGCGCGGTGTGGCGGTTTTATTGACCATTCACAAGGAGTTCCTGACACGCGAGATCTGGCAGAGCGGTATGCAGATGCTGGGACGCCAGGGCAACTGGACGCTCCTCCCCCACGACGCGCTGATCTATTCCTCCCTGCCACAACTCTCTGAGGAAGCCGTGCGCCTGCTGGCCGACGTGGATACGCACGGCAGCGTCCAAGCGGCGATGTTCGACAACAAGCGCTGGCGGACCATGGCCTACCCGCTACAGGACGTGAGCGGCGCAGACGTGGGGCGCATGTTGGTGCTGTACGATGTCACCGACGCTGCCACCAGTCAGCAACGCCGGCTGGCCGTGGGCGGCATGCTCCTGGCGGCCTTACTGGCCCTGGTGCTGGGGCTTATTTACCTGCTGCTGCGCCGGACCGATGCCGGCATCCGGCTGCAGCAGGCGACCCTGCAGGCGAGCGAAGAGTATCTGGCGGCCACCATGCACTCCATTGGCGACGCGGTCATCGCCTGCGACCGCGAAAGTCGCATCACCAACCTCAACCAGATGGCCGAGACACTCACCGGCTGGTCCCTGGCCGAAGTCCGGCAGCACCCCTTGGCGGAGGTCTTCCACACCATCAACACCCATACGCACGAACCGCTGGAACCCCCGATTCAGCCAACCCTGCAGGACGGCACGTCCACCACCCCGACCCAGCCCACCACCCTACTGGACCGCGACGGCACCGCACACCAGATCACCTGCACCTGCACCCCGATCCGTGACGCCGCCGGCCGCGTCATGGGGGCCGTGCTGGTCTTCCGTGACGTAACCAGTGAATACCGCCAGCGGCAGGAGTTGCTAGAAATCAACCATCGCTACCACCTGATGCTGACCGGCACCGCCGGCGGCATCTGGGACTGGGATGTCCCCAACCACCGCGTGCACTTCTCCGCGCAATTTCAACTGCTGCGCGGCCAGGCCGAAGAGGCGTTGGAAGCAAGCGAAGCGGACTGGCTGGCGACCATCCATGCTGCGGACCGTCCCCGGATCATGCTCGCCCTGCAAGCGCACTTCGAGGGCCAGAGCGAGGTCTTCCAGGAGGAGTACCGCGTCCAGCACAAGGACGGCTCATGCCTCTGGGTGGCTGACCGCGGCAAGGCCATTCTGGATGGTAGCGGCAAGGTCATCCACATGACCGGTTCGGAGACCAACATCACCGCGCGCAAGCTGGCCGAAGCCGCGCTGTTGGCAGAACGCAACAATCTAAACGCTATTTTTGCGGCCGCGCCGGTCGGCCTGCTGCTGCTCAACGAGCAAACCGTGATTGTCAACGCCAATGCCGCCATCGGCACGATGCTCGCGCGTACCCCGGCCGACATCATTCAGCAGATCGCCGGCGGCGGGCTCGGCTGCCAGCACAGCATGGCAGACCCCAACGGCTGCGGCCACAGTCCGGAGTGCCCGGCGTGCCCGTTCCGCTATGCTATTCAGCAGACCTTGCAGCAAGGCAAATCCGTGCGCAACGCGGAGATCCAGATGACCCTGCGGGTGAGCGGCCAGGATAAGTCTTTCTGGCTGCGCGTCAACGTGGAGCCGGCCATAATCAACGGCCGGCAGCATATTATTGCCGCGGTCGAGGACATCACCGAACGCAAGCGCATCGAGGCGGCGCTGCACTGGAATATGGCCCTGCTGCGCGAGACTGGCCGCATGGCGCATGTCGGCGGCTGGGAGCTTGACCTGCAAGGACCAACCCTCCTCTGGACCGATGAGGTGCGCCAGATCCATGAAGTGGCGGCCGACTACCGGCCCGATGTGGCCACCGCCATCCAGTTCTATGCGCCGGAGGCGCAGACGCTGCTCCAGGACGCCATCACCGCCGCCAGCCAGGCCGGCACGCCTTTCGATCTGAAACTCCCCTTTATCACGGCCAAGGGGCAGCGCCGCTGGGTCCATAGCATGGGCAAGCCCATCTTTATGAACGGCCGCGTAATCAAGCTGGCGGGGACCTTCCAGGACATCACCGCGCAGCACCAGGCCGAGGAAGCCGTACGCGCCAGCGAGCTGCGTACCCGCCTGCTGGTGCAGGCGGTACCGGATATGATCTTCCGCCTGCGCCGCGACGGGATGATCCTGGACTATAAGGCTGACGCCCAGCATATCTATGCCCCACTGGGCACCCTGATCGGCCTGCATCACCGGCAACTGGCCCCCCCCTTGCGCGGCGTCTCGCTGGAAGAGACGATGCTCGCCGTGATCGCCAGCGGCGAAACACAGACGCTGGAGTGCCAGATCACCCTCCCCGGGCAGCAAACGTATGACTATGAAGGACGCATGATCAAGAGTGGCGACGATGAGCTGACCATGATCCTGCGGGACATCTCGGAGCGCAAGCGCGACGACGCGCGACGCCAGTTCCGCCTGGCCTTCCAGCAGATTTCCGCCGCAATCTCCACCGCCCTGACCAGCACCACCACCGATACCGATTTCGATGACGCCATGCACCAGGCCCTGCAACGACTGGGCGTGCTCTTCGCCGTGGACCGTTGCTTCCTGATCCGCTTCACTGAAGACCAGCACTACCTGACCAACACGCATGAATGGTGTGCCGCTGGCGTGGCGCCGCAAATACACCGTCTCCAGCAGCTACCCGTCACGGCGCTGCCGTGGCTGACGTCGCAGATTCTGCAACGGCAGGCGGTGCATGTGCCGGATGTGGCGGCACTCCCCCCTGCGGCAGACGCGGAACGCCAGGAGATGTGTACCCAGGGCGTCGGCGCCATGCTCTGCCTCCCCACCATCAGCACGCGCGGCGTCCCCACCGGGTTTTTCGGCTTCGACACCGTGGGCCGCAGCTATGCGTGGTCCGAGGAGCAGATCGGCATGCTGCGCCAGGTCGCCGATGCCATTGGCGGCACCATCGAACGACGCTTGGCAGAAGCGCGCCTGCTGGAATTCAACTGCCAGCTCGAAGAGGCTACGGCCCGGGCCAACACCTTGGCCGCGCAAGCCGAAATGGCCAGCGCTGCCAAGAGCGAGTTCCTGGCCAATATGAGCCACGAGATCCGCACGCCCATGAATGGCGTCATCGGCATGACCGGACTGCTGCTGGACACGGAACTAACCCCCGACCAGCGCCGCTTTGCCGAGATTACCCGCGATAGCGCCGATGCGCTGCTCTCGCTGATCAACGACATCCTCGATTTTTCCAAGATGGAAGTCGGCAAACTTGAATTGGAAGAGTTGGACTTTAACCTACAGGCCCTGCTGGACGACCTCACGGCGTCCATGGCGCTGCGCGCCCACAGCAAGGGGTTGGAGCTCCTCTGTAACCTCGCCCCGCACGTACCGGCGCAATTGCGTGGCGATCCCGGCCGCCTGCGTCAGATCCTCACCAACCTGGTCGGCAACGCCATTAAGTTCACCACCACCGGCGAGGTGGCCATCCAGGTAACCTTGGCAGCGGAAACGCTGCCCGCCGGGCCGGTGCCAGCGCCGGACAGTACCACCACCACGCTGCCCCCCGGTACACCCCCCACCCTCGGCCTGCGCTTCGTCATACGCGACACGGGCATTGGCATACCCAAAGACAAACTCGACTTGCTCTTCAACAAATTCTCGCAAGTGGACGCCTCCACCACGCGCCGCTATGGCGGCACCGGCCTGGGGCTGGCGATCGCCAAGCAACTGACCGCCCTGATGCAGGGCGAAGTCGGCGTCACAACCGAGGAGGGGCACGGCGCCGAATTCTGGTTCACCGTGCGCCTCGCGCAGCAACCAGCCGCCCCCACCCCCGCCGCCGCGCCCCCCGACCTGCGCGGCGTACGGATCCTGGTGGTGGATGACAACGCCACCAGCCGCACCTTCCTGGCCGAGCAGCTCACCGCCTGGGGGATGCACCCCGTGACCGTGGCCGACGGCCCCAGCGCCTTGCGCCGCCTGCGCGCAGCCCTAGCTGCACGCCCCTTTGACTTGGCTTTGATAGATCTGGCGATGCCTGACATGTCCGGGGAGGCCCTTGGGCAGGCTATTCGGGAGGACACCGGCCTGGCTGACCTGCGGCTCGTGCTGCTTCAGCCGATCGGCACCTATAGCGATAGCAGCCGCACCACCCAGCTCGGCTTCCACGGCACCCTGACCAAACCGGTCCGCTCGGGGGAACTGCGCGAACGGCTCGCCGCCGCCTGGCAAAGCAACCCCGCCGACGCACGCCGCCACCCCGCCAGCAAGTCCACCAGGCCCCCGCCGCCGTTTGCCGGCAGCCACGCGCGCATCCTGCTGGCCGATGACAACATCACCAACCAGCAAGTGGCGCTCGGCCTGCTGCGCAAACTCGGCCTGCACGCCGACGCCGTCGCCAATGGCGCCGAAGCCGTGGCCGCCCTGCAACAGATCCCCTACGACCTGATCCTGATGGACGTACAAATGCCCGTCATGGACGGCCTGGACGCCACGCGCGCCATCCGGGCCTTGTCCGGCGGTCGACAGCACGTGCCGATTATCGCCATGACTGCCCACGCCATGCACGGCGACCGCGAAATCTGCCTGGACGCCGGCATGAGTGACTATGTAGCCAAACCGATCTCGCCACGCGACCTGACCGAGTGCCTGACGCGCTGGCTGCCCCCCCACAACCCGCACACCCCGCCGCGCGCCATCACCCCGCCCTGGCAGGCGGCACGGCCTAGCGCCATCCTTGATTGGGAGAACCTGCTGGAACGGTTCATGGGTGATGAAAATCTGGCTCGCACCATCCTGCAGACCTTCGTGCAAGACATCCCGCGCCAGCTTCAGGCGCTCCGCCACTGCCTGGAGGCTGGCGATCTGCCCGGCGTGCAACAGCACGCCCACACCATCAAAGGCGCGTCCGCCAATGTCAGCGCCGAGCGCCTGCGCACCAGCGCCGCCGAGCTGGAAATAACGGCCAAAGCCGGTGATCTGGCCGCCGCCCGCTCTAGCCATCATGGCCTGCAGAGCCATTTCGAACAACTGCAGGAGGTAATCCTGCGGCAGGTGTGAGGGGATTCTGGATTGAAGATTGAAGATTGAAGATTGAAGATTGAAGATTGAAGATTTTTTCGCGACGCGCGCAGATTGTCACGCAAATTGTGAAGTTTCGCGTGTCGGTTCGCAGCCGAGCCGGTAGGGCGGGGCCGCCGGACCCGCCGCAGCGTGTTGGACATCCAGCCCCTAGCGCATGCCGTAGCCAGTAGCCCCGGCCCGCCCCCGGGCCGCGGGCCGCGCGATTCAAGGTGGCGATGATCAGGGTTCAGGATTCAGGGTTCGCGCGCAGATTGTCACGCAAATTGTGAAGTTTCGCGTGTCGGTTCGCAGCCGAGCCGG
>CAIOST010000240.1 GCA_903861045.1 uncultured bacterium
ACATGAATGGTCTGCACCGATCCTGCCCGTGTCCAAATCCTCTGCCAACCAACACCTCGCCACTGCTAGCATACACAAAAGCGGCTTCTGCGGTTACCAAAAGCCCTTGCTACAGCCAGCCTGCGTTAGGTGGCGCTTCAGGAAAAGACCATGCCGGGCCACCCAGCTTTTCCTTTACAGACTCGCGGAAGCTGCTACCATCACGATACTACAAAAATGCATCGGGTGATGTGGGTGGCGTGGGATGGCGGGGTGGTTAGGGTATTGGGGGTGTCTGGCAGGCCGCGGCCGGCGGTCGCGCGGAAATCAGCCTTATGGACGATATACTGGAAATCATGGCCGCGGTGGCATGCTTCGCTTTGCTGGCGAACGTCTGTTACGCCGAGCGCCGGCATACCTATGCCAGGGATGCCCTGGCCCTCGGGTTGCTGCTGTTCGGGGCCGAGTGCCTCTTGGGGGCCCTCGCCGCGCGCGCCACGCTGCTGCCAGAAGCACTCTTTTGGCTGCGCTGGCGCCTGCTGGTCATGGCCCTCTTACCGGGCTGCTGGCTGCTGTTCAGCGCCACCTACGCCCGCGGCGATGCCGCCGTGCTCGTCCGGCGTGACCGGGCGCTGCTGCTGGCACTCGGCGTGCTGCCAACCGGACTCGTACTCTTCTTCTGGTCCAGCTTGCTCCAGGAGGCACACCCGCCGACTGCGCGGCACCAAGGCTGGCTGACGCTGGGTCCGTCCGGCGTGGCGCTGCACATGCTGTTGATCGTAGGCAGCGTGCTCTGCCTAATGAATCTCGAACGCACCCTGCGAACCTCCATCGGCACCATGCGCTGGCGCATCAAATACATGATCGTCGGGCTGGGCATGGTGCTCATCATGCGCTGCTACAGCTCCTCGCAAGCCCTGCTCTACTCGCTGATCGACCTGCGCCTGACGACGTGGGACGCGTTGGCGCTCTTGCCGGGGTGCGCGCTAATGCATCTGGCGGTGCGCCGTGGCTCCCTGCACGCGGTGGATCTCTACCCCTCCCATGACGTGCTGTACCGTTCCCTGATACTCATGCTGGCGGCGGCCTATTTACTGTGCGTGGGGCTCTTTGCGGAAATCGCCACCTATCTGGGGGTCGCCACGTGGTTCCCCCTGCAGGCCTTCATCCTGCTGGTCAGTCTGCTGGGGGTCGCCACCATTTTGCTATCGAATCGTCTGCGCCAGCAACTGCGCCAGTTCATCACTCATCACTTTCGCCGGGGGGCCTACGACTATCGCCACATCTGGTCGCTCTTTTCCGAGCAGACGGGCACCGCCACGGACCCGCCCGCCTTCTGTCGGGCGGCCTCGCGCTTGATCGCCGACACCTTGGAGACGCTTTCTGTCTCGATCTGGCTGCTGGCAGAGGATGGCCAGCGCCTGACCCTGGGCGGATCCTCGGCGCTCAGCGAGACGCAAGCCCGACAACAAGTCAGCACCGACCGCTATTTGGACGACACCGCGCGGCGCCAGCTGTGCGCACAGACCGCGCCTGTACCTGTCCGTACCATGGCTGGCGAACTGGGCGCCGTGGTCCGGCAACTCGGCCAGCCGGAGTTTAAGCAAGGGGGCGAATATTTCTGCCTGGCGCTGGCAGCCCGCGACGAGCTCTGCGGCCTGCTGGTGCTAGGTGACCGCATCGGCGGGGCGGCGTTCACCAGCGAAGAACTGGAGTTACTCAAAACCATCGGTCACCATGTGACCGCCCATTTGCAGCGCCTGCGGCTGGCGCGCCATCTCGCGGACGCCAAGAAACTCGAAGCGTTCCAGACCATGTCCGCCTTTTTCGTGCATGACCTGAAGAATACGGCCGCCACCCTCGCCCTGATGCTCCAGAACCTGCCGCGGCATTTTGACGACCCCGCCTTCCGGCGCGACGCCTTTCAGGCCATCGCGCATAGCACCGAAAAACTCAACTCCCTAATCACGCGTCTCTCCCAGTTTCGCCAGGACCTGGAGCTGCACCCACATCCCACCGACCTGCCGGATCTGGCCCGCCAGGTGGTGGCAGGCTGGCACACCAGCCACCCCGCCACCGTGACCCTCGCCTTGGCTGCGGTCCCCCCGGTCATGGTGGACGACGAGCAGTTGCAGAAAGTCATCATCAACCTTCTGGCGAACGCCCGCGAATCTTCCAGTCCGGACGCGCCTATCCAGCTGCGCACGGCGCTACGCGATGGCTGGGTCTGCCTGGAAGTGCTGGATCACGGCTGCGGGATGTCAGCGGCGTTTATGGCGCAAGCCCTCTTTCAGCCGTTTCAAACAACCAAACCGCAGGGGATCGGCATCGGTCTCTTCCAAAGCAAGCTGATTGTGGAGGCGCATGGGGGGCGTTTGCAGGTCCAAAGTCAACCTGGTTCAGGGAGCACCTTCTGCATCTGCCTGCCAACGCAGGAGGAACACACATGAAACCCAGACTGCTGATTGTCGATGACCAGGAGGAACTGCGCACACAAATGCGCTGGGCGCTGGTGGACGATTATGAGGTCGCGCCGGCGGAAGATCGCGCCGGCGCCCGCAGCGCCTGCGCCGAACTCCGCCCACCGGTGGTGCTGCTCGACCTGGGACTGCCCCCGCACCCGAACGACACGACCGAAGGGTTCCTGACCATGGCCGAAATCCTGGCACAGGCCCCCGACACCAAGGTCATCGTCGTCACCGGCCAGGGCGAGCGCCACCACGCCATGCAAGCCATCGGCGCTGGCGCCTATGACTTTCTCTGCAAGCCGGTCCAGACCGACGAAATCCGCATCATCCTCAAGCGCGCCTTCTATGTGGCCGACCTGGAGCGGCAGGTGCAGGCCGCCAGCCAGCAGGACGTTTTGACGGGGTTTGAAGGGATACTCGGCACAAGCCCCCAGATGCAGGCGATCTTCACTACCATCCGCAAAGTGGCAACCACCGATGCCCCGGTCTTGGTGCTCGGCGAGAGCGGCACCGGCAAGGAGATGGTGGCCCAGGCCATCCACCGCCGCAGCGCGCGGCAAGCCGGTCCCTTTGTGGCCATCAACTGCAGCGCGATTCCTGAGGCCCTGCTGGAGAGCGAGCTGTTCGGCCATGAGAAAGGGGCATACACCGGGGCCCATCAACAGCGCAAGGGGCGCTTTGAAATGGCAGCCGGCGGCACCCTCTTCCTCGACGAAATTGGCGAACTGCCCACCTCCTTGCAGGTGAAACTGCTCCGCTTTCTTCAGGAACAGCGCATCGAACGCGTGGGCGGCCGCGAAAGCATCGCGGTGGACACACGCATCATCGCCGCCACCAATATGAACCTCCAGCAAGCCATGCAGGCGCAACGGTTTCGCGAGGATCTCTTCTATCGTCTGGCAGTGGTTGTCATTCACCTGCCCGCCTTACGGGAGCGTGACGGCGATATCCTCTTCCTGGCCAAGGCCTTTTTAAAAAAGTTCGCCCCTGCGCACCACCCGCACACGCTCAACGGATTCCAGCAACAAGCCTTGCAAGCCATGACCAGGTACGACTGGCCCGGTAATGTGCGGGAGATGGAAAATCGTATCCGGCGCGCCACCATCATGGCGGATGGGCGACTCATCTCGCTCGCCGACCTGGACCTTTCTTCCGTGTCCGCCGCCACGGGGCTCCAGAGCCTGACACTACGCGAAGCCCGTGATCAGCTGGACAAGGAAATGATCGAACGCGCTCACACCCACCACAAAGGGAAGATCAGCGCCATGGCCGAGGAACTGGGGATCAGCCGCCCAACCTTGTACGAACTGATGGATAAACTCTCTATTAAGAGGCCATAAGCATGTCCACAGCCACACCTAAAGTAACAGCAGCCACCTGGCGCACCTTTGGCCTTGGCGTATGCCTCGTGAGCGCGCTGAGCGCCCTGCCACTGGCGCGGCTGGTCCGCTTCGCCCTGCAATCAAATTTGCAGTCACATATTCTACTGATCCCCCTGATTAGCGCCTATCTGCTCTACCATGACCGCCACGCCATCTTCCAGCGCCCGGCATCCGCTACCGACGGCCGCCGCGTCGCACTGCTAACCGGCCTCGCCGCCCTCATGCTGCTGGCACTGCATGCCGCGCTAACTGCCAGCAACCGCATCAGCAGCGAAGCGGGCGCGCTCTGCCTGCCAATCATGGCCTATATCACCCTGCTGCTCGGCGCCTTCCTCGCCTGCTTCGGCCGTGCCGCGTTTCACGCCGCCCTATTTCCACTCCTCTTCCTGTATGTCATGGTGCCCATCCCCGATGCCGCGACTCATGTCATGGGTGTCGCGCTCCAGCATGGCTCGGCCGCCGCCACACATGGCTTGTTTCTGCTGACCGGCACGCCGGTCATCCGTGACGGGCTGACGTTCTTTCTGCCAGGCTTATCTCTCCACGTGGCCGAAGAGTGCAGTGGCATCCATTCCACCCTCGCGCTGCTGATTACCAGCCTGGTGGCAAGCAAGCTCTACTTGCAGCAACTGCCCAGCCGCGTCGTCCTCCTGCTCGCCGTGATCCCGCTCTGCCTATTGCGCAACGGCATCCGCGTGGTCACTCTGGCGCTGCTGACCATGCATGTCGATCCGGGCATCATGGACAGTCGCCTGCACCACCGCGGCGGACCACTCTTTTTCGCGCTCTCGTTGCTACTCTTCTTTGCGATTTTGCTGGGGTTACGTAAATGGGAAAAACGAAACAGATAGGAGTTGCCATGTCACGCTTTCACATGAAGCAAAGGCTTGGTCCGTCACGCCTGGCGCTGGTGCTCGCCGGCGGCTTGGCCGTAGCGGCGGGCTGCTCGCCAGCCATGCGCAACGCACGCCACATGGCCCGCGGCGATAACTACTTTCAGGCCGGCAAATACCAGGAGGCCACCATAGAATACCTGCACGTAGTCACGGCGGAGCCGGCCAACCCCGTGGCCAATCGCCAATTGGGCCTGGCGCTGTATGAATCCGGCAAGGGGCGCGCCGCCGTGCCCTACCTGTTGTGCGCCGAAACCGCCGAACCAACCAACCACGCCGTCACATTGAAACTGGGGACCATCTATCTGACGGCGGGCGACCGCCCCCAAGCCCACCAACGGGCACAGTCGGTCCTGGAACGGAGCAGCGACAACCTGGACGCGCTGATTCTGTGGGCCAACTCGGTCACCACCTCCAACGAACTGAACGAGGCCCTGCAGCGGCTGCACCCGCTGCTCCCGCGCTTCCCTAATGAGCCCGCCTTTCACATCGCCCTTGCGACCCTGTACGGGCTGCAGGGCGATGCGGCGGCGGCAGAAACCATCTATCGCCAGGCACTCACCACCCACCCGAGCTCCTGGGAACTCCACCTGGCCCTGGGCGACGCCTATCTTGGTCGCCGCGCGACCAGCCAGGCGGAACAGGAATACCAGTCCGCCGCCGCGCTCGCCCCCATCGCCTCATTGGCACATATCCGCCTGGCGCGTTTCCGACACGCCACCGGTAAAACCGCCGCCGCCAAAACCATATTAACGAACATGCTCCATCAGGTGCCGCTACATGGCCCCGCCCTGTTCTGCCTCGCCGAAATCACCTTCAGCGAAAACCAGTACGCCGAAACCGCCGCCCTGTTGAATAAACTGATGCAGGCCGAACCATCCAACCTCGCAGCCTTTCTCCTGCTCCAGCGCGTCCACCTCGCGCAAGGCCAGACCGACGAGGCCATCGCCGGCTATGAACGCCTGATCACCCTGTTACCCAAGTCCGCCCCCGGCCACTACTATCTCGGGCTAGCCCATCTCCAGCAGGGCGCAGTACCGCAAGCCGTGCGCGCGCTGGAAACCGCCGTAGCCCTGCGGCCTGATTATGCTGAACCGCTGCGCACACTGGCAGAATTGCAGCTCCGGACCGGCCAGCCGGAAGCCGCCCTGGAACTCCTGAAAGCGTTCACCAAACGTTTTCCCGACGATCTGCCCGCCAACCTGTTGCTAGCCGCCGCTTATGCCGCGCGGAAAGACGATACCAAGGCCAGCGAAATTTATCGCGCCATGCTGAAAGTGGCGCCGGAAAACCCCCAGATCCCCTTTCGGCTGGGCCTGCTCCTGCTGCGCCAAAAGAAGGCAACCGAAGCCGAAGCCCAGTTCGAGGCCGCGCTCCAACTCGATCCGGCGTTCATGGAACCGCTGTTACAACTGGCCACCCTCGATGCGGCACGCACCAAGCGCTGGGACACCGCCATCCAGCGGATCCGGGATCAGATCGAGAAAACGCCGATCAAGGGGGGACTCTACGCGCTGCTCGGCGAAATCCATGCCCGGGCACGCGACTGGCCCGCGGCCGAACGCTCCTTCCAACAAGCGATCACCAACCAGCCGGAGGCCATCGCCGCCTACTTGGGCTTAAGCCGCGTCTATGAGGCCACCGGTCAACGCGCGCAAGCCCTCACGAACGTCGACAAGGCCCTGGCCCTTAAACCCAAGGACCTTACCGCGCGTATGCTCAAAGCAAACTTGCTGCAACTGGGGAGCGACTTCGCCGGTGCCGCCACGCTCTATCAACAGATCATAGCCCTAACACCTTCTTTAGCGGCAGCCTGGAATAACCTGGCTTGCCTCTATCACGCGCCACTGAACCGGGGCAACGAAGCGTTTGACCTGGCCAAACAAGCCAGACTCCTCGCCCCCCGCGACCCCGCGATTGCCGACACGCTGGGGTGGATCGCCTACACGCGCGGGGAAACCAAATGGGCGCTGACCCTGCTCCAAGAGAGCGCCGAAAAACTGCCCGGCGAACCCCAAGTCCAGTACCACCTGGGAATCTGCCAAAGCGCCTTGGGCGACGAGGAGGCGGCCAGGACCAGCTTGAACCGCGCGCTGGAACTGAGCACGGAGTTCCCCGGCGCCAGCGAAACACGCTCGATGCTGACCGTCCTAGCCACCAGCACCGACCTGCACGAACTCGCCACCACCGCGGCATTGGCGGCCTTCGTGGACCAGCACCCCAGCAATTCCATCGCCCTGGTGCGGGCAGGTACGCGCTACGAAGCGCTGGGGGAAACGCTGCGTGCACAGCAGGCCTATGAGCGAGCCCTGCAATGCCGTGCCAGCCTCGTCGCCGCGCAGGTGCGCCTGGCCAAACTCTACGCCGGCCCCCTCCAGCAACCTGAAAAAGCCCTGACCCTCGCCAAGCAGGCTCGGGCTGCGGCCCCGACCGACCCACAGGCCGCCGATCTGCTGGGGTGGCTCGCCTTCCAGCAGGGCGACTACCAACGCGCACGCAGCCTGTTGGCCGATAGCGCCGCACAAGGCACCATGGATCCGGAACAACTCTATCATTGGGGCATGCTGCAATACGTAACAGGAAAAACCACCCTCGCCACCAATCTGATCGCCCAGTCGCTGGCCACATCCGTCCCCTTCTCCGCCGCCCCCGACGCCCGTCGCTTCCTGGAACAATGCCGCAACCCCGCCGACGCCCTCCGCCTCATAAAATCCACCGGCGTAACCCCTTCACTCCGCCCCGAGTTGTTGCCCGGGCTGATGGCACTGGCCGACGCGTATACGCGTGACGACGAAACGGAAAAAGCACTGGCGCTCTGCGAAAAACTAACGCAACAGTTCCCTGATTTCACCCCGGCGTATCGGGCCCTGGCCCTGGGATGCCTCGGCCAGACGAATGCGGCGGATAGCCGCTATCCCCTGCTGACCAAAGCCCGGGAATTACTCCCGGAAGACCCCTACGTAGGGTTCGCGCTCGGCGCCGCCGCTGCCCGTCAGGGACAACATGCCTACGCCGCCCGCATCCTGCAGGCCAGTGCCAACCAACTCCCCGACCGCGCCGACCTCCATTACCTGCTCGGCCAGACGTACTACCAGCTTTCCAAGCCCGCGGCGGCCCGCCAGGCCCTGCAACAGGCCTTGCGCCTGGACCCGAATCCGCAATCGCCCGCCGCCGTCGGCGCGCGCGCCCTGCTCATCCAAACCATGTAGCCGTCCTGCCGCACCGCTCACCACCACACCACTACCCGGAGTACTAGCCCCCATGCAACCGCATATGCCAAAGCAAGCCAGCGCCCCCCACCTGCCCAACCGACGGCCAACCGCCCTCGCAGCCCCCCTGCTCATCCTCGTGTTCCTCCTATACGCGGGCTTGCCCGCCCTGGCCCAAAGCCCCGGCAGCACGTCGCCTTGGCAATTCTCCAGCAGCCTAGGGAGTTCTTACAACGACAACCGCGACGGCGTCGCCACCAACCGCCAGGATAACCTGGAACTCACCACCGGCAGCCGCGGCACCTACCAACTCCGCGACGGCGACCGTACGGAACTTAACCTGACAATAGCCCCTATCGCCCGCTGGCAAAGCAACCCTGCCGCCTCAACCGACGCCAACGACACGCTGGATGGCACCAAGCTGTTCGGCTCAGCCGCCCTGGACCTGAAGCATCAACTGACGCCTTCGCTCACCGCCACCGCCGGCGATGCACTGCGCTACAGCGATGACGCCGAAGTCCCGGAACAGGATACCATCCAGCGCAACCGCACCACCTCGTATCTGGTGCATACCGCCTACGTGGGCACCGATGCACAAGTAGCACCCGACGTAGTGGTTGCGCTCCAAGGCTCTACCATCGGCATACGCTATAGCGACCAAGCCGCTGCCCAGGAAAATGACTCCGACACCTACGCCGGCTCGGTCACAACCACCTACCAACTCGACCCGGAGCTCGCGCTCTTCGGGCAAGTGGGTGTCTCCGAGTATCAAGGCGCGGCTACCAGTGGCAGCGACGACGTCCTCCTCGCTTCCTATGCCGCTGGCTTTACGTTCATGTTTTCGCGCGACTTGATTACCAAGATCAGTGGCTCTTACCAGACCGCGCAGTACCAATCCGACCAGCCCTCGTCCAGTATGCCGGGTGCCCAAGCGGATCTCACCTTCCAAGCCACCAAGCCCACACGCTACCACCTCACCGCCAACTACGGTTACTCCGACCCGAATGTTGCCGAAACTTCGGTGCAAAAGAAGCTCGCCCTCATCGGCAGCGTGGATCACGATTTGATAGCCGAGAGACTGACCGTCGGCACCCAGCTTCAGTACACCGACAGTCAGGATGCCAACGATCAGGACCGCCGCGCCGACAACTCCGAACAAATGATTAGAATGCGCGGCTATGGCACCTATCACCTCACGCGGCAATGGTCCACCACCCTTGGCTATACCTTCGAAGATTGGACCTCGGTCCAGCGCGACTCCTTCCAGCGCAACACGCTCGACGCGTCTATGCTCTATACGTGGTGATCCCTGTTTGAAAACGCAACTTGCACCGCAGCGCGGCTGTTTCAATCGGCAACACCCGCGCGCCAGAACATGTTGGAACCTGCAACAAGGGCCGTCCATGAACCTGCATCAAACACGTGGCTAAAAATATATTTTCCCCCGGGCTGGGCGGTCTGAAAAACCGATGAAGCCAGCAGGTCGCGCCACCGCGTAACTTGGCATGCTCACAAAAAAAAAGCAGGGCCCCGCCGCAGCGGTGCCCTGCTTTGGCATGCTTGTTTTCGCACGCCTGATAATAGTTAGCCGCATAAAAGCCAGCCAACCGCCTGCTTACCATACCTCCCGCAACTTTTTTGGCCGCGGCGGGGCGGCCACGGTCGCGTAGCGCGATCCTCGCCTCAGCTTGGCACAGAATGCCGCAAATCGTGCCGCGCTCCCGCGCTCCTGCCGCGTAGCCGCGCCCTGCCCCCGGCCCCCGTCGCCAGCTGGCGCCCCCTTGGCCAACATAAATTGGCACGCTTCCCGCTCACACCAACCCCATGAAAACAATGTTCACGCAGCATAAAAATCGGCTACACCACCTGCAATACGTCATCCTGCTTAGTGCGCTCTTCAGCCTTACCCCCTTGCTGAACGCCAGCAACGTCGCCATCGCTTGGGATCCACCCACAAGCAACACAGATGGCAGCGCGCTGACCGATCTGGCCGGCTATCGGCTTTATCATGGCACAGCCAGCGGGGTCTACACCGAAAACAGCGCCGTTGCCAATGGCAGCACGCTAACCCTCTCGAACCTACTATCCGGCGGCACCCACTACTTCGCGGTCACCGCGCTCAACAGCGCCGGGGCGGAAGGGGCGTATTCCGACGAACTCGCCTTGCGGATCCCGCCGGGTATTATCCTGAGCACCGCGCTTCTGTCGGTCGAGGAGGGCTCTTCGGTGACCCTTCAAGTCCGCCTGGAGGCGCCCCCCAGCCAAGCCACCACGGTTCAAGTGCACCGCGTATCAGGTGGCTGCCCCTATTTGGGCATCACCGGGGGCACGCGGCTGCTGTTTTCCGCCACGAACTGGTCCACGTATCAGCCGGTCACGCTGCGCGCGCTGCCAGATCCGGTTCGAGCAAAACGTACCGCGCTCTTCGACTTCACCGGCACGGACCTTACATCGGCCCAACTCGCCGCGTCAGCAAGTAACCCAACCGTAACCCCCATCGAGCTGATTGACAACCAGGATGCGGACGCCAATGGGCTGCCCGATACCTGGGAAATCACTCGCTTCGGCGGCATCAACCTGGTAGGCGCAGCCGCCCTTGATGATTCGGATCAGGATGGGCTCTCCAATATCCAGGAATACATTGCCGGCACAGATCCGACCGATCCCGCCAGCCGACTGCTGGTGGAAATCCAAACACGCGCTGGTCAGCCCGAAGTCCGCGTGCAAACGATCGCCGCCACTGGCTACGGCTATCTCGGCAAAACCCGCAGCTACACCCTGCAACAGTGTCCCGACCTAGTCGCCGGAATATGGTCCCCGGTGGCTGCTGCCACCGACATACCAGCCGATGGCCAGACGGTAACCTATGCCGACAATCTAATCACCGCTCCCACCAGCTACTACCGCGTCAACGCCCAGCTCCACTAGGCGTGGCCAGCTGCAACCGCAACACGCGCAACCTTCCCCATCACAAGGGCCGGAGCAATCCGGCCCTTGTTGTTTTTGGTACACTGACAGGCCGCACGTAGTGACGCCGTAAGGCGTTTGCTTCTTTGCGTTGGCGCGTTCCTGTGCGGCGGACACAGAGGCACGACCTCCAGTGCGCCAGATGCCAGAAATGCACAAGGGCCGTATTACTCCGGCCCTTGTGCGGACAGATCTAAGAACGCTGCGCTGACGCAACTACCGCGCCATCTTCCTGCGGAGAGCAGCCAGACTCAGCATGCCGAAGCTCAGCAGCGCCAAGGTCATCCCGCCGTCTGGAACCGGTCTGCGGTCGAAAGATTGCGGGTCCGTATCTATATATTTCCACGAGGCAGCCGACTGCGGCTCGCCGAATGGTACGCTGATGTAAGCCCATCTACCGATCAGCTCTGTACCACTCCAGGCCAAAAAGGCGATCTCGTTACCAGGGGCGACGGTCGGCGCAGTACCCGCAAAAGTATACTGCACCAGGAAGTCGCCGCTGTAGGAGTACCCGCTGGCCGTCGTGTATCTTGAATTCACAAGCTCGGACGTCCAGCCGGCTAGCGACACCGTTACGGGATCGCTGAAGACGGAACTCCCGGAAGTGATAAACACCTCGATCCGGTCCATGTTCGGCGTTTCATTGTCAATGAAGCTGTACGTCCAGGTAATAGCCCTCACAGAACCTGCCGAGAAAAGGCAGACCCCCATCGCCACAACCAGCATATTTCGCATGGATTTGTTCATGACACTTCCTTTCGTATTGCAGGCCAACTGCCATTGCCCGTTGCAGCCGGCGTGATTGAACCTGCGCATAACCATGTATAGCAATTGTCGTGCCGGAACTAGACACCGACCAAACATGATTTGCACTACATTGCTGTGCAACATGTTGCGAGCTTTACCAGCGGCGGTAGCATTCTCCAAAATTCGTCGGAGGCTGGCAAACTGTAAAGAAGTCCGACGTTTTTACTTCCTCGGCGCCAGCATCATCAGCGCAATTGTCACAACGGCGCCGGCACAGAAGCATGGTCTATTCTTTTGCCATGATTTTTGACGAATGCGTCCTGTTTGCTCACAGGGGGCGCCTCAAGGGTTAGCACCAACAACAATCCTGAAAATCCTGTTAATCGTGTTAACGTATTCTGCTACGCACCTACGGCCTCACCCCACCAGCGCCGCCGCGATGCGTTCGCCGGCGTGACCGTCCCACAGCGGCGGAATCGCGCCTCTGGGCCCCTGATTACCCAGCACCTTGCCGATCTCTTGTTCCATGCGCGCCGTGTCCGTGCCTACCAGCACATTGGTGCCAATTTCAATGGTAATAGGCCGTTCCGTGGTGGTGCGCATGGTCAAACACGGTACCCGCAGGTAGGTCGTCTCTTCCTGAATGCCGCCGGAATCCGTAACCACCACCGCCGCATGGCTCTGCAACCACAAGAACTCCAGGTAGCCCAGCGGTTCGGTCAAAAAGAGTCCGCGGGCGGCCTCCTGCAAGCCGAACTGCGCGATCTTCTGCCGCGTGCGCGGATGCACGGGGAAGATCACCGGCAGCGTCCGACTGGTCCGCGCCAAAGCCCGCACCAGCGCCTCCAACATATACGGATCATCCACATTCGACGGCCGATGCAGGGTCACGAGCACAAACTCTGCCGGCAGGTTCGGGACGCTGGGCTCACGCGCCTGGGGCAACAAGCGGATCAACGTATCAATCATCACATTGCCGACCAGCCAGATCTTCTCCGGAGCCACCCCTTCTCGCAGCAGGTTCACGTCGCCGTCCACGGACGGTGTGAAGAGCACGTTACTGATCTGATCCGTCAAGAGGCGGTTGATTTCTTCGGGCATGGCACGGTCAAACGAACGCAACCCGGCCTCGACATGGCCGACCGGGATCCCCAGCTTCGTGGCCACCACCGAGGCGGCTACCGTCGAATTCACATCGCCATACACCAGCACCATATCCGGTCTTTCAGCCAGCAAAACCGGTTCGAAGCGCGTCATCACCTCGGCGGTCTGTTTGGCGTGCGATCCGGAGCCCACTTCCAGGTTGTGATCCGGCAGTGGCAGGCCCAGTTGATCAAAGAACGTGCCGGACATATTCGCGTCATAATGCTGGCCGGTATGGACCAACACTTGACGGACCTCCAGACGTGCCCGCAGCGCCCGCAACACCGGTGCCGCCTTCATGAAATTAGGCCGCGCCCCTACCACATGCAATATGGTCATAGGAATCCTTTATGCTAATTACACCCCTGCCCCGAAAAAGAACCGCACATACAGATACGCCACACCTTCGCACAGCACTTCCCGCACGCCTTCGCTATAGCGCCACCAATGGACGGGATCGTATTCGCGTTCGTCCATGGCCAGCACCCCAACGCGGACCGTGTTTCCCATGGCCTTCTGAAATCACATAACGAGCGTCTCCCTCACTCGAGACGCCTCAGGTTAGAAATGGGCATCGGGCTTTTGGCTGCTATGAACTCGAGAGCCCCGATGTCGGGAGCCGCATCGTTCAGGCGCGAGGTCAAGTCGTAATCTACAATGACGGGACTGACGAACACGCCAGCGTTGATGCACGGCGAACCGGCGGCCAAATGCGCCTCCGCCAACGTAGTGGGATTGGAATACACCAACAAGGGCAAACCAAAGGATGAATTCTCTTCGTTAGGAAATCCGTCGCGCAGCATGGCCGCCTGCATGGCCGCAAGCGTCTTATAGTTCGAACCGCGATAGACGAACGACTGTCCGGAGTCCGTGGTTTTGAAGTACCGGTTGTTACTCAACCTGACACCGGCATACGTCGTCTCATTTGAGTCGGCACCGACCAGAAGCATGTCGCCAGAGTTCGAAATCAGAAGGTTATTTCGTACCTCAAGCTGCGTGTTACTTCCGAAAAAGTGGAAACCATTGGCGCCGGGATAGCTGCCGTTCGCGATGGTATTATGAATAAAACGATTGCCATGGCACGCGGGGTTGACGCTGCCCGGACCGCCGTTCTTGCCGTCAGACTGCAATGCCGGGCCGTATACGTTCAACACCACATTGTTGTACACAACGTTGTCGTTGGCGCCGTCGCGCAACTGGACGGCAATCCCGCCGCCCACGTTATACCCCTTGATATCGTGAATGAAGTTGTGGCGGATCACGTTGCCTTTCGTGCCACTTCGAAAATAGACAGCATTCTGCGCGGGCCCAGATAGTTCGTTATATTCGACGCAACCATGGACGGCGCCATAAGCGACCCCGCTAGCCCAAGCGCCCACCACGCCAACAAGGTCCCCACCACGCGCGTAGCAGCCATAGATACGATTGCTAACTACTTGCAAGCTCTGACACGTTCCCGCGCTGCCGGATTCGAAGTAGATCAGCGACCCGTATCCGTTACCGTCGGGGTCGTAGCAATCGCGCACAGTGCTCGCTCGCAGCACAAAGTTGCTTGATCGCATGACGTAAATGGCACCAGCCGCTCCGGAGGCGTCGTGAATGAACACTCGATCCAGGACGACGAAGTCGCTCTCATAAACGTAGCAAATGGGATGCACGGCGTTACGCAGTCCGCTCTGTTTCATTTCGACATCGCGGATCGTGACATAGTCCTTCCGATAGATATAAACACACTTGGATCGCGCGGAACCCTCAACTCGCAATCCGGCGAGTGCGGGCGACTTCGGCGAGTAGATATACACCGTGGAGAACCCAAGGCCATCCGCGTCGCCCCACGCCCACCGGTCAGCGGCGAGATTTCCCGCGATGTAGGGCGTCCACTGACCGGCGTACTCACCGATGAACTGATACCGCTCGTTCAGCCAAACCCCGCCTGGCTCCGGAATCTGGGGGTTCAACCCGGCGCTGGTGGTAAGATACCACTGGTTGCCAGCAGAAGATGCGTTCCAGCGGAACGGCTCGGCCGAGTAGTCGGCCGCGCCGTTGATGACGGGGGGTGCCCCCTCTCCATAAGATTGAATCGTCAAGGGGCGATTCGACGTCCCCCCTGCGCCAATCTGAAGTTCTTCGCGCCACTCGCATCCCCGGCGAAGATTGACGAAAACCACATCACCGGTTGCGATCATCTGTCCGATGGCTGTCCAGTTGATGTTAGAGAAGGCTCGGTAGGGGGCAGATAGCGTTCCATTGCCACTGCTTGACACCGACGCATCCACATACAATTGCTGTTCCTCTCCACGAGAGTATTCGGCATGACCAACTGTCAAGGTTAGTACCATGAACCCCAGAGTTTGTGTTAGCCGAATACGCATGCATGTACAATTGTTCATGGATTTGCCCTCTTTTCGTGACCGTACCGCGAAGATCCAAGAAAGAATGGCTCCAAAATGATAAAGGCCAACCACCCCGACACCTTCCGTGCCACTAATTACGACACGCGCGCCACTTCATCCAACGCTGACCTATTGCTTGTGCGAGGTCGCCAACGCGCATCATCACAAGACTTAGCCGATTGCTACAAGCCTCATATTCGCCCACGTGTTCCATGGCCAAACCAGACATGCCAGCCTTGAATTTATCAACCGACTGCGTGACATCACCTCCGCGTCCGCCCAGATCGAGCCAACGGCACCCATGCTTTTGCATCCATTCCACCGTTTTCCATTTTGCCAGATAGGAGCTATTTACTCGCCGTCCTTCGCCGCCGGTGGCGGCCAACAAGCACAGGCCCGTATCGCCCAGCGCGGAAAACACCGCGGCGGACACGGGCAAGCCCGCAAACCGGCACACGACGAGTTGCATCTTCTGGTCGTCCGGCAAAAGCGCCTGCATACGGCGCAGTTCTTCCGGCTTCACGAACGCCGCGAAGTGTTTGCGGCCACGTAGTTCCTGATACAAATTGTCCAGGCTGCTGAACAACTCGTCGCCAGTGCCCTCCGCCACGTTAATTTGCGCATCTTCGGCCTGCCGCAAATGCTTGCGCCAATGCTTGTCAAGCTTCTTGCTTAACTCGTCGAGTGGCGGGGCAAGATCGAGGACGAACGTTGCATATGGGCTACGGTTAGCGCGACGCACAAAATGCTCGTCTGCGAAAACTTTCTGCACCGGCACATCTCCCTCCCCATGAAAAACCCGTGGCAGGAGGCGCAGGAGGAACCCTCGGCGTTGAACGTATTCCTCCCGCAGTGCCCGCAGCACCTCGGCCAGGTTATGCGCTTCGGGGCATTCCTTCCGCCGCCGCCACAGCGGACCCCACCGCACATAAGCGATGCCACCGGGCAGGTACGGACAACGAAGCAACCGAATTTGCGCGGCACCAACAGGTTCAGAAGCATCCCACACGACCAGGTGACTGAGTGCGGCTGAAGTCCAACGCGTCGCGCCATATGCCCAGGTCTGGTATAAGGAGGCGTCGTCGAACGCGCGCACGACTCCAGCCCAGGAATCCGGAGTCATCGAATCCACCGTTGTCCGATATGATCGCGCTGTCATGTCTTGTTACAGGGCTCCGTTGGGCACGGCGCAACGCACGTCCGAGTGATTCCGGCACAGACCACACGGTGCAGTGCCCGTTTGATGGCAATCGCCGTCGGCAGCCATTGATACGCGCCGGCCAGTTTGAGTTGAAACTCAATGGCCCAGTCGGTCGGCTCCACATTGATACGTCCGACCGCAAAGGCCTGCAAGGGGTCGTAAACGACGTGAGGCAGGGTCGTAAAGAGTCGGCCATAACCCGCCGCACGCACAGCGCTGAGATGTTCAGGGGCGAAGGCGCCATACGGAAAGCTGAACATTTCTGAGCCGCCTTCCGCAATTGTCGCCAACCGCCGACGCGAATCTTCGAGTTCCCGACGCACACCGGCGTCATCCAACGCGCAGAAGTTCGTATGGGTGACGCCATGGGAGCCCAGCGTGATCGCCGGGCCTGCCAACCGGCGCAGTTCGTCGATGCACAAGACGCGATCGGCGTGCAGAGGATGGTGCGGATCATCGATCCAATCCGGCGTCCTTCCAGCGAAGTCCGTGGGCACGAACACGGTCGCGTGAATTCCCCGCTGTGCGAGTTCAGGGAATGCATTGCGCGCCGCGCTGGCGAGCGCATCGTCGAAAGTCACTGAAACATATTGCTTGCCGGCCTCCAGAGGCTGCCGCCAAGCAGCGGGAATTACTTCGGCTCGCTTTTGCAGTTCATTCATCTGCCGAACGAACCCGGCACGCGCCTCATCAGGGACGGCATGGTAGTAGAGAACGATCCAGATTCCCGGCGTGGCGTGTCCAGACAGGACGCTGTGCAGCCGCCGCAGCAATGTCCAGCACAGCCAAAAAACTGCGGCGATCACCAGCTTGAGCAAACGGGAAGTCATGTCGGTCTCAATCCGTCACTTCCTGACGGCCAGCACCTCATAAGCCGGAGCCACATTCAACGCCAACTGCGGAAAGCGACGGAAGCACCAGCTAACGAAGGGATGTGGCCGGAAATCGAAAACCGACTTCGGTGCTACGCGCACCGGCACCAACCCCAAGTTGAAGAGCAGGCATTCAACCTCGGCCGGGCTGAACGCATTCTCGTGGTACTGGCCGGAATCAGGGTCCACCGGCGCACGCCGCCGTAAAAAACGCAGCGCGAACGGGTCGACCCCGTGAGAGGATCGGTAATCAATCAGGCGGTGAAGTTCATCGAAGGTTAGCCCGTACGATGCATCCACGAGGGCAGCCACTTTGGCGGCGGATAGCGCCGGATAATGCTCACGGATAAAACCGGTGCGCTGTCCAGCATAGATAATCTCGCCCGCCTGGCGTTCCCCCGGCCACACGCGTTGCCGCAGTCGCCCGCGCACGAGGGGGCTATGGTTGTTGTTGTTGTCCTCCACGAACACGGTGCCATACGGCTTGAGCAGTCGGATCATGTGGCCGAGCATCTGCGGCGCCTCGCGTAGATGGCTGATCACGTTAGCAAGAATGATCGTATCCACGGATTCGTGGGCTAGGACGTCCATGCTCGGCAGGTAGCGCAGTTGCGGTGCACGGAATACCTCCGTCGCGAGGAACGATGCCACGGCTCGGCGCGATTCGCTGGCCTCCACGCCAGTCACGGCGGCCGCGCCGCACCCAGCCAGGACGCCAGCCAGAAAACCGCAGCCGCTGCCGAAATCTAGCACGTGCCGATCCACAACACAAAGTAGGTCGGCCACGTACCGAGACCGCCGGATCTTACACGCCAGCGCAACGGGTTGATCAAAAAGACGCACTAGGTGGTCTGAACCGGTCTGCGACGACAGGCGGCGCAGTTCACGCCCCACAGTCGAATCGGCGCGCAGAAAGGCATCCCGTAGCCGTAGTTCCAGATCAGCATCCATGGCATAGCTCCCATTATCTCTCACTACAAGCGACTCCTGACGCGCGCCCGCAACCTCTGCATCTGTTCCTTTCGAAACCAAGCCATCACCTCCGGCGGCACGGGACGCGGCTCGCGAGTCAGGCCAGCATATACGTATCCGGCCAAGGCGGCCACCCGGCCTACCAACGGATGGCCGTCGCTTACGTGCAAACAGCGTACAAACGCATACAGAGGATGCGTGCCAAACGAGTAGCTTCGCACTCCGTTGTTGAACCATTGGCGCACACCGGCCATTCCCGAGCGTGGCGGCGATTTGCCATGATATGCCTTCAAGTCCGGATAGGCGCACACCGTCCACCCATGCATGCGAGCCAACACACCGGCCACGACGTCCTGGCCACCGCGCGGCATGGGGAGGTAACCGCCAATAGCATCAAAGCACGCTTTGCGGAAGAATTGTACGCCGCCAGCCACGTGATGACCCTCGCTCCCCTGCCGTGGATCCAGAATCGTGCCGTCATGGTAAACATCGAGCACGTTGCCACCAGCAATACCTATGCGCGGGTTCTGTTCCATACGCGACACTAGTTCGGCATAGTAGGATGAGTTCATGCGGATGTCGGCATCCAGGATGCCCACGAAATCGACGTTTGCGCTACCCACGATCGCGTATCCCTCGCGCGTGGCTTCCACTTGCGACGCGAAGTTCCGCCGGCGCTCCGCGTCCCGTCGGCACAGTCGGATAAACGGAACCCGCGCTGCATAACTCCGTACGACATCATCGGTGTTGTCCGTTGAGCCATCGCTGACGATGACCCATTGCTTAGGTTGCAATTTCTGGATCAACACCGCATCCAGCGTGTCAGCAATAAGGCGCCCCTCATTGCGGGCCGCTGTAATAAGCACGTATGCGCTCATGTTGAAATCTTGGCCGGTGCCATATCCAAATCGGTGTGGGGCACGGAGGCCGACTCACCAGGTAGCGTTGCGACGTAAAACAGGAACAGCAAGGCGGCCGGATTGATTCGTCCGCCGAGGGGGATTTCGGTTAATGTGACGATAAGGATCGCGGTCATGACCGCGGCGGCCCGGTCTGCCCGCGCACCGTGCCGTGCGTGCAATTCCGGGTACCGCCGCACCCAACCGCTGCCCGACCACGCCACAGCGGTAAAGCCGATCAGGCCGAGTACGCCGGCGGAGAAGAGATGCTCGATCCACGCGCTGTGGCAGTGGGAGGCGAAGAACGCCGGCGAGCTGTCCTGCCAGTTCAGATAGTAGCGGGTCATACCGTGACCACATCCCACTGCCATCATCTTAAAACTGCCCGACACCATTTGCATCGCCGCGCTCCACACCTCGGTGCGGCCCGTCAGGCTCCGCAGGTGCTCAACTTCCAGACCACGGTTAAACCACAGTAACACGTCGTTTCCCATACAACTGGCCGCCAGCTCGCAAGCCACACCAAGCGCGACGACCAACCAGAAGGCGCGGGCGGTCGTCCGGGCGCGCCGCATGGCGTAGAGGATCAGTGCGGAACCCAGCAGGGCCAACATAACGATGCGAGTGCGAGTCGCCAGCACAACCCCTAACAGCAGCGCGCGCACCATGAACAGACCAGCGCCGCGCTCAAACCCGCGCACAACGGGCAGTAGCCAAAAGGCTAGCACAGCGTACAATCCCAACAATGCCGGACTCGTGACATCGCGCCCAAGCCGCCGCAGCTCCACGTCATGGGCGTCCCCTTGGGCTAGCAAGGAGATAGCCGAATCCTTGACCACGATGATAAGCATGATGATGACCCACATACGCTCCATGCTCTCGAGTTGGCGTTTGTCCGAACTTAGCGCTGTCAGACGTACAGTCAACGCGATACCACCAGCCGTAAGCAACCAGTAGGCCAGCGCCGTCTTCTGCGCCGGGCAGAACACTGCAGAAATAAGCAGCGTTACGATGTAGAAGCGCAACACAGCTTGTGGGCCATCCCGCGAAACTGTCAGCAACATGCGCGCGCCGATTAGCAAGCCAACAGCAAAAACCGCGACGCGCACGAATACCAACCAATCCCCACCGGTGGCATCCACCAAGCGATTACGCAGACACGTGCCAGTGAGCACGAGCATCGCCCCCCACACGCACAAGGCCAAACGATTGACTCGGCCAATACCAGTAACGCTATTCTCAGTTTCGGTCATCGCTTCTATCGCCAGCTATCCGGCGCATCGCTCGCCAGACCACTTCCTTCTCGGCCGGTGCCAGAAAGCGGCTGCGATACAAATAAGCCAGCGCGCCAGCCCCCATCAGGCCGACGGACAGAACGAGCATCCAGGCTGGCTGCCGCTCCAACGCAAGGGCCAGCGCAAGCGTCCCGCCGCCGAAGGCCACGCAGATCATGATCCGTTTCCATTCTAGTGGGAAAGGATAGCTCCGCCGGCCTTCGTGCACGACCCACAGCGCACGCACACCGCTAACCAGGTTGCGTGTCAGAACCGCCCCCGTCACGCCCAGAAAGGGAATAACGGCAATATTTAGGCCTATGCAGATCACCATAAAGGTTGTCACAAACCCAGCCAGAGCCCGCGTGCGTTGGGCTGCGGTGAGCAGCGCCTCGCCCACGTAGAAAACTCCCGTGAACGCCACCGCCGGTAGCAACAGCATCATGATCCGAAAGGCATCGGCGTAGTTCGACGGCGCGATTAGCGGCAGCATGAACTTCCCGGCCACCACCAAGCCCAGCGCTGCCGCCATAAAAACAAGTAGCAGATAGGTCAGAATCCGGCCGACGGCCCGCTGGCCCTCTGCTTCGTGGATGTGCCCAAAGACGAAAGGCTCATACGCTATCTGGAAAGGCGACACTACCAGAATGTAGATCACCATCGCGAGCTTATTGCCTAAGGAATAGAGTGCAACGTCCTCCATGGAACCCACGTAGCCAAGGATGTACAGTGTCGAAACTTCTGTGATCAAAGAGCCGGACATAGACAGAATCAACGGAAAGCCGAACCAGACTAACTGCTGAGTCGCTTCGCGCGATATCCGCAAACCTGTGCCAGGCAACAAAAGTCCTGCTAACACCGTCGCTACCAGCCCGTTCGCTGCCAGATTACTGATCAGGACACCCTTGACACCGGCGCTCAGCATAATCACCGCCGCCGCCGTGATGACGATCTGTAGTAAGACACAGGCCAACGTCGCAGCAATGTACTTCAATCCCTGATTTGTGGCCCGATAGTGCGAGATTAAGACGAAGAAGATGGATCCGCTCAGCGCCGCAGCGCACGCCAGAAAAACATACACCGCTGCATCGGCGATGTGCAGCATGGCGGCAAACAACGGGCCCAACGCCAAAACGGCCAAGCCGGTTACCAGTGCACCGGAAACCAAATTTACCAGAACAGCCGACGCCAGCAGCGTCCCGGACTGTCCGCGATCCGCATAATCCCCGGCAAACCGCAGAATGGCAGTGCGCAGACCGAGATGCATGACGACGAAGATAATCTCCATCGTCGCCTGCATCGTGGAAAGCAGTCCAAATTCGCAGACACTCAGGTAATGCGTGTAGAGAGGTATCAGCAGGAATGCGCTAGCCCGAACTAAGATAACGCCCACACCGAAAATCAGCACGCTTTTTCCGAACGACTTGACGTGGTTGCGTGCCGTACGGAAATCTGGCACTGTGGTACATGCTGGGTTGATCATGGGGGGCGCGGAACCGGGACAGCATAGCCGAACAAACTGCTGTTGAGCGCGTCGTATGGGTCATAACCAGACCAGTCCTGCTGGCGACAATAGTCCAGCAGCGCTTGCGTGATCTGGGTAACGTTCATGGTTAAGGCTTGGCGACACTCAATGCGTAAGGGCCACAATCTGTTCGGTCAAGCGGTTCAGGGTCGTCAGGGTCGTCAGGGGGACGCCCTCCGCCAGCTTCCGACACTCGACCTTGATTTTCGTGGCCACATCGCCCAGGCTTTGTAGCAAGACCAGCCGTCCGGTCTCCGCCAAATGCCGGTCCACAGCGCCCATTTTGCCCCGGAAGATGCTGTAGACCGGCACCCCCAGGGCAGCGGCTTCGCGATTCATGGTGCCGCCACCGCTGACCACCAGGTCGGCATGCCAGAGCAGATTCAGACCCTCAATGGCGCTCTTGGGAATCACAGTTTTATGGTGTGTAAAGAAATGCGGCCACTTGGCCTGGAGGTCGTCGCTCTGCCGGTTGTTGCGGGGCAACAACACGATGCGCACGCCGGGGGCCGCATGCAGCTTCTGCATCACGGCGTCCAGCAGCAACTCACTCTCCGGGTTGTGATAATGGGCTTCCGTGGCGGGCGGCCGCACGACCGCTAGCAGGGCCGCGCCGCGCACCCCCAATTCATCGAGGATCGCCGAATCAGGCCGAAAATCATGCACGTACACGTCTTCCTTGATCCCCGGATACTTGAGAATGCGACGTTTGTCGCCCTCGACGGCCGCGTCGGGAATCACATCCGGCAAGATGCGCCAGGTGGGATGCATCAGCGGCGGGAATCGGGCGTATTCGTAGTCCGCGATCAGCACCGAGGGAATTCCCAGGATGTTGGACAGTATGAACTGCGCACGTGAGCCGTGCGAGACGGCTAGCATCGGCCGACGCGTGCGAATCGCACCATAGAGCTGAAAGGCCCGGTAGAAGAGCCCGAGCACTTTCATGAGGCGATTGCGGCCGTGATGCCGGCCAACTTGGGTGCAGGCCACCCCCAAGCGCCTGGCCAGATCGCAGACCTGAAAGGCATCGCGCGCCGTCACAATCACCTCGAAGCCGCGCGCACGCAGTTCGCGGATGATCGGCCGGAAAAAAGGCACATGCGGCGTGTTGTCGAGGTCGATCCAGATGGTCTTGCGCGGCGCCCGTGCCGGCGCAGATGGCCCGGCCAGACTGGCTTTCGAACATCTTTGTCCGCCGCCAGGGACTACACGAGTTCTGGCACTTTTGTTAGCGTTTTGAGAAATCATAGTCCCACCAGGCAGGTCCTTACGCCCTTCAAGGTATCGTGACAGATCGCAAATGCGTGGGCGGATTGGGGGGGCGCGTCGCATAGAGATAGGTCGCGCCGATGGCCGGCTTAACGCCCGACCAAGGGAACCACACGCCTGCCCCATCGGCCCAGGTTTTGGCCGCCGTTACACGAAGCTGCGTGGCAGAGTTCACGGAGGCTACGATCGCGGTCCCGCCCTCAGCCAGGGCAATCACATCGCCAGGCAGAAACACCCGGCGGGCGTCCAGCCCGGATACGACGGGCACCAGATTCAGGATGGTAGCGGCATTGCCTGCCCCGGCAGCCCGGAAGGGGAAGGCACCGGCATTGATGCACGGCGAGGTGGGCTGGAGCTGCAGATTACTTAGCAACCAACTATCCTGCACGGAAACCAGCAGTGGATTCGTAGCCAGACAACTGATACCGAGCCAGCCATTGGCGCCCGTGGTGATATCAGATGCCGTATAGGCCGTTGTCTTTTGCTGAATCACCACCCCGCTGCGACTGGAGGAAAACAGGGAGTTGATATAGTGGACCTGATAGGCCAGGCCGGCGTAATCACTCTCAATCAGGACGCTATTGCCGGTATCCGCATGACTGAGGCAGTTAATGAGATACTGGTGGTAGTTACCAGCAGGAATGGCACCGGTCACGGACGATAACTGCCCATTCCATAAGAAACCGTACCCATAATCGGCCCCCTTCCCGCTGGTACAATTTATCCAGAAATTGGTGCCCCGCGTCCCCTGGTAGACATGAAAATTGCCATCCCCCCGCGCAGCAATGGTTGTTTTCCAGCCGATGCAGCCGATGAAGTACACATCATGTGCCCCTGAATTGAGATCCAGATTATCCTTGTAGTTATTGTAACTGAGGCAATTCCGGACGGTAATGCCATACATATCATCGCGGCTTTTGTAATCGCCATCCCGCGACAAATCCACCCCCTGCTCCCCGTTATCATGCGTATCGCAGTTTAGGACCCAGATATCTCGACCACCGCCCACGTGAATGCCATCCGCGCCCGTAGGCGCATCACTGGCCACACAATTGCGGATATAACTATTCTCGGCATATCCCATATATATATTGGCAGCCGTGTCGTCTTGCAGATGGGTGACATGCGCAAATAGAGAATCCAGGACCACGCCCCCGATGTAGGTCGGGGTGCCCTTATCCAGCGATTGCACCATCACATTGGCACGTGCGGAATTGTAGATTTCCATGTTTTTAAGCTGGCTACCGTTGAAGCCGGCGTCTTTCACGGTAATGCCGTTAAAACTTGAATTTTGCACCAGAATGCCATTCGTGATCGCACCATCGAAGACGATACAGTCCACCGACTCGATGGCAATCATCCCGTAATAGGAGGGCACCACCACGTTGGTAGCATCGATGACAACCTGCCCGGTTCCCCAAGAGAGGTCGCGCTGAATCGTAATGGGTTGCGGCACGGTTCCATTGGCATAGAACGCGGATGATATCCAGATCCGACCCAGGGCCGGCGCCCCCAAACGGGTGCCGCTCTTGAGTTTAAAGATCGTCCCGGCTTTCACTTTGGCGGTATTGAGCTGCACCGCCCCTGTGCCATAGCTCGTGGACTGCCAATCGGAATTCGCCACATTACGCGTGCCCGGCAGCGTCTTCCAGGCCGTTGCCTGGGTGGTCCCTGCCGCGGCATCGTTGCCATAATCAAAATCAATATAGTAGGTGACCGCACTCGTACCGGGCGGCAAAGATTCTTGCCATGCCAGTTCGACGGAATTGGAGCTTTCATACAAAGCGGTATTATAGGCACGCACCGCAAAGTAATAGGTCTTACCAGCCGTCAGACTGGTTACGCTGCTAGTGGCCGTGTTACCGACATTCGTGATCGAGGTATAGACGCCGCTATTCGTACCCCAAACAATTTTGTAACCGGCCAAGTCGGTTAGGGCCGTGCCGTCTGTGTTATTGGTCGGCGGGTCCCAGGCCAGCCGAACCTCAGCGGCTTGCGACAGCCCGCCTCCAACACCCGCCAGCATGGCCAGGCTAAGCCAAGCGGCCCTGCGTACGCCGAGCAACCCCTGCGCAGTAAACAACGTAGTATTCATAAACACCTCCTCTTGCTTTCGTTTTAACGTAGCGAACCGGCCTGTCCAACACCGACCCCATGCCCCCACCCACGATCGCTATGCCCTATCCGGCACGCACGGCGTCCTTCAACCGTTTGATATGGCCGCGCCCCATGCCTTTGACCTCGCAGCCCAATTCAAGGTATTGGCTGATCATCGCGTCGGTCAGGATCCCGTGGCAATCAATCACCGCCAGCGGGCCGCCGGCCCAGCGTACAATCTCGGCCGGGGCGAGCTGCAGATATTCCTGGTGTCGCACCGCGAAGATGACCGCCTCCACCCCTTGCAGCGCGTGCGCCAGATCCTTCTCCACGCGGATATGGGTCAGTTCCTTCTGGTTGCGGAAGAAGAGGGCCCGCGAATGGCCCGGTTCGGGATACTCGTCTTGATTTTCGAGCTCGTGCCAGTGATCCACATACGGATCATGTACGTGGATTTCTGCGCCCATTTCGGTCAGTTTGCGCGCGACCATTTCCGAGCCGCTATAGCGGGTGTCGCCGACATCCTCCCGGTAGCTGGCCCCACACAGGAGAATCTTCGCGCCGGCGATATATTTACTCATGTTTCGCAGCGCGTCGCGGGTAAGTTCCGCGGCATGCAGCGCCCGCGTGTCGTTGATATCAATGGCTAGGGGGGTGATTTTGAAGATCTGGTCTTCAAAACCGAGGATGTGCTTGTAGGCCCAGCAGCCGAGCCCCCCGTCCTTCGGCAGGCAGTATCCGCCAATGCCCGGCCCGGGGAAGATCATGTTGCTATGCGTGGGGCGCATTTTGATGGCATTTATGACCTTAATCAGGTCCACCCCGTTGCGTTCGGCAAAGAGGCTCCACTCATCCATGTACGCAAGGATCGTGGCGCGATAGGAGTTTTCCACAATCTTGGTGGTTTCCGACTCGATCGGGCGATCCATGACCGTCAGCGGGAACTCCTCGGTATTCAGCACCTCCTTTAGAAATTTGACCACGCGTTCCCGCGCGGCCGGCGTGCAACCGGCACAGACGCGCCAGAAATCCCGGATCGAGGAGACGTAATGACGTCCCGGCATGACGCGTTCGAAGCTGTGCGCGAGGAGCGGCACCGATGCGAGGCCGCGCTTGGCAAAGGTCTTCTTAAGGATCGGCATGGCCACGAACTCCGTGGTGCCGGGGGCCACGGTGGTTTCGATCAAGACCAGGCATTCCGGCGTCATGCGCTCGCCGATCGTGCGCAGCGTGGCCTCCAGCGCTGCCATTTCTGCCTCACCTTCACTCACATTGCCCAGTTCATGCTTGGTGTAGTCACACTGCACGTCCACGACTACACAATCAGCCAGTTTCAGGCAGTCACTGTTATACGTGGCGATCAGCGTCTGCTTATCTCGCACGCAGCGTGCGATCATGGCATCCACCTCGGGGTCCTCGGCCTTCACCGGCGACTCCCCCCGGCTTAACAGCGGAATTTTCCAGTAACTGCGTGGACTGGGGCGTTGGCACCCGATCACGAACTTGCCTGGCTGCCCGGTCTGCTTGTCCACAGTGTCGGCGATAATCGCTGCCATAACAGCGCCGACAAAGCCGACGCCCATGACCACGACAATCTCCTTGCCTTCCCTGCGCGCCTGCGCCACGGCCTGCTCAACGCGTTGCAACTCCGCGCCATACGCCTCCTTGGCCGGAATCGCAAACTTCTCCCCCATCGGTCCGACTGAGTAATCCATCCTACCCCCCTTGTTGTTATTGGTTACCATGGACTGAGAAAGCGACGTCGTCTGCCATTTTGGAAAATTAGCGGCCCGCGCCTGGCACATGGCACGGTTCGCATACGGGATGTACCGCCTCGCGCACGGGACAAGCCCGCCGATGTGGACGGCGGCGTGAAAGTGTAGTGAAAGTGGCCTTTTGAAAAGGCGCCATGATGCGCTCGTATAATGCGGCGAATGGGACGGATGGCGCAAAATACACGCATTACTAGGAGCGGTGAAGCCTTCTTTTTGGGACAGAATTAACAGGATTTTGCAGGATGGTGGCGTGAGCCATCCTGTTTAAATCTTGTTAATCCTGTCTGAAATTGGCTGCGTTATGCGCGATAGGGGGGTGATAGGAGATACAAGCTTTTGGCAGGGCCACCGCGTAGAAGATCCTACCATTTCAAACCGCCACTTTCACTACACTTTCGCTTTGGCGTCCACTGCCGATTACTTCTTCCCAAAGCAAACCCCAACCTAAACCCACCCACGGTGGCAGGGCCTGTAAGCCCTTCCCTTCAAGGTGCCGTAAGAGAACGCAAATGAGTCGGCGCATGGGGGGGAGGGGCCCGCGTAACCGTGGAATAGGTCGCGCCGATGGCAGGCTTAGTACCAGACCACGGGAACCATACGCCACCACCATCGGCCCATGTTTTAGCGGCCGATAAACTAATCTGCGTGGCAGAGTTCACGGAAGCCACGATCGCGGTCCCAGCCTCGGCCATGGCAATCACATCGCCAGGCAGAAAGACCCGGCGGGCATCAAGCCCGGACACGACGGGCACCAGATTCATAATGGTAGCGGCATTCCCCGCCCCGGCCGCCCGAAAGGGGAACGCACCGCCATTGAGGCAGGGGGAAGTGGGCTGTAGCTGAAGATTACTAAGCAACCAACTATCCTGCACGGAGACAAACAGAGGATCCGTAGAAAGACAACTGACGCCGAGCCAGCCATTGGCGCCAGATTTGATATCGGCCGCGGTATAAGCCGTAGTTTTCTGCTGGATCACCACACCACTGCGACTAGATGAAAACAGGGAGTTGATATAGTGGACCTGATACGCTAGGCCGGCGTAATCACTCTCAATGAGCACGCTATTGCCTGTATCCGCATGGCTGATGCAGTTAATGAGATACTGGTGGTAGTTTCCCGGGGGAATGGCACCGGTTACGGACGACAACTGACCATTCCACAAGAAACCGTACCCGTAATCGGCACCCTTCGCGCTGGTACAATTTATCCAGAAATTGGTGCCCCGCGTCCCTTGGTAGATGTGGAAATTGCCATCACCCCGCGCGGTAATGGTCGTTTTCCAGGCGATGCAGCCGATGAAGTACACATCATGCACCCCGGAATTGAGATCCAGATTATCCTTGTAGTTGTTGTAGCCGATGCAATTCCGGACGGTTATGCCATACATATCATCCCGCGCTTTGTAATCACCATCCCGCGACAAATCGATACCCTGCTCCCCGTTATCATGCGTGATGCAGTTTACGATCCAGATATTCCGGCCGCCGCCGACATGAATGCCATCTGCACCGGTAGGCGCATCCGTGGCCAGGCAATTGCGGATATAACTGTTTTCCGCATATCCCAGATAAATATTGCCAGACGTATCATCTTGCGTACGCGTGACATGCGCAAATAGGGTATCCAGCACCACGCCCCCGATGTAGGTTGGGGTGCCCTTATCCAGCGACTGCACCATTACATTGGCGCGTGATGAATTATAGATTTCCAGATTTTTAAGCTGGCTACCGTTAAAGCCTGCGTCTTTCAAGGTAATCCCGTTGAAACTCGAGTTTTTCACCAGAACACCATTCGTAACCGCACCATCGAAGACGATGCAGTCAATCGATTCGATCGCAATCATGCCGTAATACGAAGGGATCACCACGTTGGCAGCATCCAGAACAACCTGTCCCGTGCCCCAAGACAGATCGCGTTGAATCGTGATGGGGTGCGCCGCGGTACCGTTGGCATAGAATGCGGATGATATCCAGAGCCGCCCCAAGGAAGGGGCCCCCATACGGGTCCCGCTCTTGATTTTGAAGGTCGTGCCGGCCGTCACTTTGACGGTATTCCGCACGACAACCGATGCGCCATAGCTGGAAGACTGCCAATCGGAATTCGCCACATTGCGCGTGCCCGGCAGCGTCTTCCACGCCGTCTCCTTGGTGGTTCCAGCCGCCGCATCGTTGCCGTTGTCAAAATCCACATAATAGGTGGCAGCCATGACCGCCTGCCCTATCATGCCCAACCCTACCATATGTATGGCCATCCATCGTGCTGTTTTCATCGTTGCCTCCCTTACCTTGCGGTTATCTACAAAACATACCCTGAACGAACTGCCTGACCCTTGCCTGAAACAAGCCGATACGGCCCACACGATACGGCCATAGCGCCAACAGAAAGCGGACTTCGGCCGGAAAAACGAGCATACCCACCGAAAAATACGATACCGTTACCAGCGGCGTGAGCACCAGCACCCTGACTAAAGGCGAAAGATGTGCCAGAAACGATTGCCGGATGAGCCAAAACAGCATCGTCACACCAGCGGCGACCGCCACCTGTCGCACGAACTTGCCAGCCAACTCGGCCACCGGTAGCGGCACATACTTGTGATTTAGCACCACCAGAAAGACCAAGATCGTGATGAGGTTGGAGCACGAATAGGCCAGCGCCAAACCCAGAAATGACAGGGCACCTAGCAGCGGCACAGACAGCGCAATCTGAAGCAAGGCCCCGCCCACGCCAATCAGAACACAGGTCACGCTATCCTTGTAGGCATAAAAGATCGGCGTGACCACACTACCCACCAGACCCGCATACAATACGCCCGCATAGCACAACATCGCCAGCCAGGTCTGGCGGACCGCCACCTCGTCGAAGCTACCCCTCTGAAATAAAAGAGTCAAGGCATCCGCCCCAGCCAACACGAAGAGCGCCAAAACCAGCAGCGCAAGCGATGACAGCATGGCATAGGCGGAAGAAAAAGTGGCGACCAGTCCGGCGTAGTTCCGACTGTTGACAAGATCCGCATAGTAAGCCAGGGAAACCACCGGCAAACCGGCGGCCAGCAACCCCGTCGTGGTCATCACGAGTTTCGCGGCATAGCCGAGATACGAAATACCACCTGCCGGCAGATCCGATGCCAAATAGCGTTGAATAAGGCTGTCCGCACGATAAAAGACCGCGCCGATCAATAATGGCAGCATCAGTTTTAAGACACGGCCTGTCATGGCATCGTGCAGGTCGATGCGCATTCGCAGGCGGGTGTGACGAAGAATATGCGGCACCAACAGCAGCAGGTTGGCCGCACTGCCGGCAAGCGTCGACCAGGCCACCACCGTAATCCCATAGCCACCCGCCAGAGCCCACACCGCCAGGCAAATCACAGCACTATTCAACAAGGCCGCCAAGGCCGGCACCAGGAACATTTTTTCTGCATATAGGATGGTGCCCAGGAGCGCGGCGGTCCCCGCGATGGGGATACTCCAAGACTGGATCCTTAAGAGCTGCCAGGCCTTCGCGTGCGCCTCCGCGGAGAGTCCGGGCGCCATCCAGCCCACCAACTGCGAGGACCAAAGCGAAAGCAACGCCGCCACCCCCAGCAGGCCTAGCATGGACAGGTAGAGCAGATTACCGGCAATGATCCACGCCTTATGCCCCTCTCCTTGCGATCGTGACTCCATAAAGACGGGCATAAAGGCATACGTCACCGCGCCCGAGAAGACCGACAGAACCAGGAGCGGCAGCGTGGACGCCACGAGAAAACAATCCATATCTCGGCCAGCGCCAAACAGCAGGGCCAGCAGCGCCTGTGTCAGGAACCCAAATACGGCCCCGACCGCACTGATGAGCGCGATGGCCCCCGCCGAACGCCCAATCTGCGTCGAACAAACCCCTTTGACACCGCCAGCCGAATGGGACTGGGCTGGAGTAGCGACTTGGCTGTGCCTATTACCCTGCATGGGCGGCCCCCCGCAGAAAGGTCACGATCGCCAACAAAATGAAGAACAAAGAGCGCAAGGACGTAATCGACCAGCCTGTATCAGAGAAATTCTGCAGCACCATGGCGACCAGCGCCGCACCCAGGCCGACCCCCAAGCTGGTGAATTTTGGAGAAGTGGGCTGCAACCGGAAAAGGCAGCAGTAGGCCGGTCGCACCATGAGCACGGTGATCGCAATGATCCCAAGCAGTCCCATTTCAGCAAATACCAGCAAGAACAAATTATGTACGCGATAGATGAAGTTCCACTCATAATCGGCTGGCATATATTCATACATGGCAAAGCGGTAGTTATTGATTCCGACACCTGTCAGATAGTTATTACTGATGATTTCCCAGGCGTGTTTTGCCAGCCAATAGCGATCCTCCGTGGCGCCCCCGTCATCGCCAAAAACACGCATCCTGACCAGCGGGCAGGCCAGGGCCAAGCCGCCCACCACCAGCAGCAACATGACCTTTTGCGACAGGCGGCAGGCGTGCCGGATCTGCGGATGAAAGGACAAGATAAAGAACCCGGCCAGAAAAGCCAGCCACCCGGAACGCGACAACGAACACAGTAGCCCCACACCGCCCACGGCCAACCCCACCCGATACCATCGCCGCATCCCCCCCTCGACAAAAGTTACGAAACTTACCAGCACCAGCATGACTGGCACCAGATATCCGGCATAGCTGTTGGGCTGTCCCAAGGTACCCTCACTACGCATCAAAGTGCCAAAAAACGTCCGCCACCCGCCGGCTCCACCGGTACGCAAGATCGTGTAATAGTCCTGACACAAGAACTGAATGATTCCTAACCCCCCTTGCAAGATCAAAGAGAGCCACAACAGGCGCATCAGGGCATCGAGCGCCGTCTCATCGCGCAGAAAACGCAGCGTCGTATAGCCATACAACACGCAATCCTTGACGATCTCGATGGTGGCCGCAACCGCGTAATTCCGGTGCGAAGCAAACACCACCGACACGCACGCCGCCACCACAAAACATTGAAACGCCCGGAAGCCAAACAACTCGCTAAAACGCACCCCCCCGGCGCGAGCCCTGTCGCTCAAAAGAAACAACGCCATAAAGACATCGCTAAGCCGCAGCAGCACCCCAGGCGTCCAGCCGCGGAACTGTTCCACGCTGACAAAATGCAAGACACTGAAGTCGTAAGAGATCGGCAGGGCCACCACCCCCCAGGCAAAAAACCAATGATTTACTGACATCCGCCGGCAGAGCAGGAAGGTCAAGATCACCAGGGTCAGGATAGCAACATGATTCATCATGATGGCAGGTATTCACGGATCAGCTTCACCCAGGCTTGCGAATTGATGGCTATGTCGAATTTTTGTGCAGCCGTTCGCCGCCCCTCCTCACCGAACCGTTGCCGCAGTCCCGCATCCTCAATCAGCCGACTTAGCTTGTCATACCATTCCCGAGAATCACCGGCCAAGAAACCGTTTTCCCCATCCCGGATGACTTCCGCATTAAATCCCAGCCGCGCGCTGACGGTCGGCTGCCCGGCCGCCAAATACTGGATGAGCTTAAAGCTGCACTTGCCCAGCGAAAACGGGCTTTCCGGCAGCGGCACAATCCCGACGTCAAAATCAGCCAGCGCCGCAATCTCATTTTCCTGAGTCAGCGGGATTTGCCGATAAGGCAAGTCCAGCCGCGGCACGACGCCGTTTGTCATGAACACGAATTCCACCGCCTCGCCGTAGCGCCGCGCGATCTGCTGCAAGGCATCTTTAACCAGGGCAAGATGCGGCACGGTAAAAGGGGAACCATGCCAACCCACGATCACGGGACGTCGCGGACCATGCTGTTTCGGCCGGTAATCAGACAGCTTTACACTCATCGGGAACACACAGACACGCGCACCATGTTTCCTTGCGAATTGCGCCAAATAGTCATTGGCCACGATCGTGAGATCAGAACGACGGATCATCTCACCCACCTGAACCTCGCTGGATTTTCGCGAGAGCGAAAAGCAGTACACCGCTCGCTTGCCGGACTCGGGCGCGGCAAAAATGGCGTCATCAAAATCGTAAACGATCTTACAGCCGCAGCGCTGTAAGTAAGCCCAGAGCGTCGGCCAGAGAATGTCCTTTTGCACAAAGATGACCCGGCTTTTCCGTCCCCACGTGAGGACCCGGAAGATAAAAGGCACCCACTGATACGCATGGCGAATAAAGCGGGCCGGCGGGTGAACAACCTGATACGAAACACCCGCTAGGTCCAGATACGGCAGATAGTCCATGACCCTGACCTTGCGGCTATAGCCAAAAGCCCGCGGCACAAAGAGAATGTCATGCATAGTGCTTTACTCGCCGGTGCGGCCAAATTGGCGCCTGGAACCTGAGGGCTTGACACCGCAAGCCCGGTCGAAGAGCGCCAGCAAAGGCGCAATCGTTTGCTGGCTGTCGAAATAGTGCTCGACCCTGTGACGAGCGGCCCGGCCCATAGTATCGCGCAGATCGGCGTTCTCCATCAGGCAACGCGTCCGGTCGGCCACCAAGGCAGCATTGCGCTGCGGCACAATGAAGCCTGTCACGCCATCCATAACCGCCTCCGGGATGGCGCCCGCCGTGGTACCAATCACCGGCAGCCCGGTCGCCATGGCCTCCACGATGACATTGGGAATCCCGTCATAGCGGCCATCATCGGTCGCGAGACTTGGCAGCACAAAAAGGGAAGCCTCATGATAATAATCCAGCAACCGCTCCTGAGGTACGGCGCCAACCAGCGCGACACGTTGTTCCAAGCCGCATTGGCGCACCAGCGCTTCCAGTCGTCCGCGCTGATCCCCCTCGCCCACCACGGTGCACCGGAATGCCAGGCCGGCTTGCTGGAGCAAATGACAAGCTTCCAGCAGATAATGAAACCCCTTCATTTCGTCGAGTCGTCCCACCGCCAGCAGGCGGCAGGCCTCGCGCCGCCCCGCCGGCGGGGGCTGGAAACGCCGCACATCAATCCCGTGATAGACGATATGCACCTTTTCCGCGTGACAGGGCGCCCCCTGCTTGACGAGTTCGCGACTGGCCAGCGCGGAACAGCAGGCCACAAACCGCGTCTCGGCCAGTTTTTGAGGAAGCAGGATGCGATCACTCCAGATATCATGGGCATGCGCGGAAAAGCTGTACGGGATGCCAGTCAGCAGGCTTACCACCCGCGCCACGGAAGCTGGTTGCGACGCATAGTGCGCATGCAGGTGCGTCACGTGGTCGGCTTCTACGCGACGCGCCAAGACCACCCCTTCCACGAAATGCAACAGGCTGCGATAGCGGTGCTTGCTTGTGTGATGGCGGGGGAGGATCATCTTGAACAAGCTGCGAAAATATCGCACCGGCGCAACGCACAGATAATAAATATGCGCTTCCAACAAGCGTGTAACCGGCACGGGCAGCAAATAGAAGGTGCGATCACGCAAATGCAATGACTCTGCGGATAGCACGCCGTCTTCCGGGTGCCGGAGCGAATAGAGCACCAGCTCGTACCCCCTACGATCCATTTCCAAAATCTCCCGATAGATAAAGGTCGCCGAGAGCTTCGGAATGACACTACTCACGTAGGCCAGCCGGGACCGCTTGTTGGCAGGGGGTAGGTTCATACGTCACCGGTCGAAGGTTTGTTCACAGAGAATCTGCGTGGCGCGCAACACAGCGCCTTGCGGAGATGCAGGCTCGTCGAATTGATCTAGAAATTGGCGCAGGGCCGCGCTTTTAGCCATCCACAGCTTCTGTCGTTCTTCATAAACCTGCGACACCGCTGCCGCATAAACCGCCCGCTGGGAGACCACCTGCGAGACCGCCTGCGCAATGCCCTCCGGCGTGTTCTTGGCATACGCGGCGGCCCCCTTGTACGTTGCGCGGAGCACTTGCCAATCTGATAGTACCATCGGTTTACGCAGAGCCAACGCCTCGTAGGCGGCATTCTGCATCGTGTGATCGCGTGTCGTCAGGGCCATCACGGCGTCGGCTCGCTGTAAAACGGCAAGATACTCTGATTTCTCCAGGAAACCGGTGAACTGCACATTCGCGGCAACTTTTACCCCGCGGAGCCGCGTATCTTTTAGATGGTTCCCGGTTATGAGAAACTGCACGGATGGGGTTATGGCGGCGGCCGCAAGAATCTCGCCAATCGGTTCATCGAGCGCAAAAGAACAGGCCACCACCACGGTAAAGCAACCTGCCCTGCCGTGGTCGGCCAAGGTCGGAACCGGGGGCATGAGGTCACCCAGAATAAAGGGTCTGGCGCCCCATTGCCGGTACACGGCGGCATGCACGGAATTCGTCACCATGACCATACAGGCACGCTTGGCCACAAACCGGTGTAACCCGGCCACGAAACGCCATTTCCTGTCGAAGACGCCGGAATGGCAGTCCATAATGAAACTCGCGCCCGTCGCCGCCGTATACAGCCACACCGTGAGCGGCGCGAAGATCGGTGGACTGGTGACAAAGACAACCGCCGGGCGGTGCCGCCAGAGCAGCAACCAGGTGGAAAGCATCTGCACCACATAGCGGACAGGCGCGGTTATGACGGAGTAGTTACGGCCGAAATGAATGTAATGGGACGAGGCCCCAATCGCCGCGGCAATGACATCGTTACGAGTGTCATGCGGAAACCATTTGATAAATAGGCGATGCGCGCGACGCCCGGCCAAAACCGTGCGCGCAGCGCCAGTACGTACGAGCGGCTTGGCTATCTTTTGCATAGATCCTTCTCGATGAATTAGCCCGCCCCCGCTGGGCTGTCTATCCGTTCACAAAAGTGCAGCTTCCAGGTTCGGTTATCCCGGCGACGCCACGCCGTCACCGGGTGGTTACGGGTGCAGGTGTGGACGGCGGCACTGTTTTAACACTCCCTGCGCCCGGCCCAGCCAGTCGTAATCACCCGCTAGCTTGGCCGTGAACAGTTCATGGTCGTCGCAGGCGTTCACCGGTAGGCGTTTCAGTCGGAAGGGCTGAACCCCAGGATGGTTGCGGCCTACTTCGGTCGTCACTTGGCACCCATAAGCGGCTTCGCCGAGCAAAATGCTCAGCTCGTTGACAAACAAAGGGTCGCCGCTGGGAAAGGCATACGGATAAGAAAAGGAGAACACCTCGTTGCCTAGCTCCTGTTCGATCATGCTTTTCGAGGTCAGCAGTTCCGCACGTATTTGAGACCGGTCGAGGTCATGCAATTGGGGGTGGTTGACGGTGTGGGAGCCGAACTCGATGCCGCCCTTGTGTAACTCGCGGATATCGCACCATGTCAGGCACTCCTTTTGCTTAAAGAGGCGGGGCTGGTTTCCGACGAAGGCGGTTGCCAGGAATACGGTCGCGCCGAAGCCGTGCTGAGATAGGATGGGGAAGGCCGCTGTCATGAAATCACCAAAACCGTCATCAAAAGTGAGCACCACCTGCCTGGCTCCGGGGGTGCCGGCGCGCGTGTGGTTGGCAAGCCCCTCGCGGAGGGTCACGCCCCGGATGTTATTTTCCCGCAACCACTGCATATGCTGGGCAAAGACAGCCGGGTGGGTACGGACCCGGTAGTAGGGCGGCACATGGTCCTCGTTACCGTCCGAAACGCTATGATACATAAGTATGGTCAATGCGTGGTTTCCCGGTCGCGACAGGAAGATCCGTCGCACCGACCTGACCAACCCCACGGTTATGGCACGATCATAGCGCACAGGACCATTCATCTTGTTGTTCGAGGCGTACTAGTGGCCATACGCCCCCAATACCAAACCGTGAGCGGGACCACGTCAACTTCCAGTCGCTTGGCGGCCAGGTAGTCGCAAAATTGCTGAAAAACTGAGGGTGGCCAATAGTAGGATTCCTCGATGTTGTCGACGCCGTGCAGCACAAAAATTCCCACGCCTTCGTTGGCAATGGTTTCATCGACCCAACTTGCCGCGGTGTGGAAGGAAACCGCGCGGGATATCCCATAGCAGGGAACTTGATCCAGTGGCTGGGTATCATGACCTATGACACCTCTGGCTGCTGTGGTCCTTGCCAACAACACCCCTCTATTTCTCACGGCTGCCAGCGCGGCTGGTGTGGCGTGATACCCCCCTTGAGGGTAGGCTAGGAAGTACGGCATCTGGTTGCGGGAAAAACCATTGGCGAGCAAAGCGTCCACGCAACCCTGAAGAGCAGTTTCCGCGCTGATCTGAGTCTGGAGATCCAACTGATTATGATCCATGGTATGATTACTGATATCCCATCCATTGGTATAAAGCGTCCGCAACTCTGCAAGCGTCATAAAGGTAGATGTGCCGATCTTATTGGCGCTGACAAACGCCGTACCGGCATAACCGTGGGCCTGCATGATCGGAAACGCGTTTGCTATCACGGAGCGATTACCATCGTCAAAGGTCAGCACGATCATGGGTCTGGCGCGCCCCCCCCTGGCGCAAATCAAGGCATCATACCAAACCGTGCCGAACTGATTGGTCTCCCACTCAGCTCTAATCCCGACGTATTGCATGCGGTTGGTGAGGGAACCCCCGCCGTATTCGGCAAAACGTTGCCTGTTGAGTAAAATGCAACTCCATTGATTGGTGGGCGGGTACCATAGCGTGGCCGCCACGTAGCCCGTTGCGGGGGTGCTGTAACCAAAGGAGACGTCGATCCTCTTCACGGGATCACCATCTGAGCGCAGCCAAAGACCGACCGACCGTATGGTCGCAAAGTCACAATCAATGGCGCGCTGTATCCTGGCAACATTGGTGGAATTGAGGACGCGCAGGGCATACGCACCCGTCACATGCGTACTGTCATCACGGCTCAAGGCGCCACCTGTAATGCTCCACGTGCTGGTCGTCTCGAAATCATCAAGCGTTGTGACGGACTGAGTTGCCAACACATAGTGCGGATACAGCCATGCGCTAGCCTTGTAAAATCGTGACGGTACCAAGCCCATCACCGCATCGATTGCCGGCGTAACACGATTACCGGCCTGTATGTCGGTTATCCATTGCCAGTTTACCAGATTGGAGGATGCGTCGATTTGGTGTACCACGCCCGACGCGCCCGTTATTGAAAGTTCACAATACTCCTTTGCCCCCTGCATACTCAGTTTTGCGCTGAGACGAGCCACGGCGCTGTTCGTACCGGACTCCTGGGCATGCAGCAGTCCGAGACCAAACGTCCCCCCTAAGAGCAAAACCATGCCTAACTCGACCGGTTTCATGAGATATGTCCCGTCCCAAGCTATTTCGTTCTACGCGGCGTATTGGTCTCCATACGCCCCCAATACCAAACCGTGAGTGGCACCACGTCAACTTCCTGTCTTTTGGCGTCCAGGTAGTCACAGAATTGTTGAAAGACGGCGGTCGGCCAATAGTAGGATTCTTCGAGGTTGTCGACACCGTGCAGTTGAAATATTCCCAGTCCTTCGTTGGCAATGGTTTCGTCAACCCAGCTTTTCGCCGTGGCGAAGGAAACCGCATTAGATATGGCATAGCAAGGGACTTGATCCAGCGGCTGGGTGTCATGGCCTATGACGCCGCCCCGGGCGACCGTTCTGGCCAACAAAACCCCTCTCTTTCTAACGGCGGCAAGTGCCGAAGGGGTGGTGTGGTACCCCCCCTGGGGGAACGCCAGGAACCAGGGCATCAGGTTGCGTGAGAATCCCTGCTCCAGAAGGGTGTCCACGCAACCTTGAATGGCGTTCTCCGCGCTGGCCTGTGTTTCGAGATCCAACTGACTATGGTCACGGGTATGATTACTGATATCCCAGCCATTGGTATACAGAGTCCGGAGTTCTGCCAGCGTCATGTAGGTTGAAGTTCCGATCTTATCGGTGATCACAAATGCCGTGCCTGCAAAACCATGGGCCTTCATAATCGGAAACGCGTTGGATATCACGGAACGATTGCCGTCGTCAAAGGCCAGTACGATCATGGGTCTTGAGCGTCCCCCCCTGGAGAACACCAAGTCATCATACCAAACCGTACCAGCTTGATTCGTTTCCCATTCGGCGCGGATACCCACGTATTGCATGCGATTGGTGAGAGAACCCCCGCCGTATTCCGAAAATCGCTGCCGGTTGAGGGAGATGTAGTTCCATTGATTGGTGGGCGGATACCATAGCGTGGCCGCCACGTAACCGGCGACGGGCGTGCTGTAACCAAAAGAAATGTCGAGCCGCTTCATGGGATCACCCTCGGAGCGTACCCAAAGACCGACGGACCGTACGGTCGCAAAGTCACAATCAATTATTTTCAGTATCTTGGCAACATTGGTGGAATTCAGGACGCGCAGGGCATACGCCCCCGTCACATGCGTACTGTCATCCAGGCTCAAGGTGCCGCCTGTAATACTCAACAGGTTGGTGGTCTCGAAATCCGCCAGCCTGGTGACCTCCTGCGTAGCCAACTCATATTGAGGATATAGCCACGCGGTAGGCTTATAAAAGCGCGACGCGGCCTTGCCCATTAGTTGATCGATTTCTGGCGTTAAATTGTTTCCGGCCTGGATGTCGGCCACCCAGCTCCAGTCGACCAGATTTGAGGATGCTTCGATCTGATGTACCACGCCCGATGCGCCCGTTACCGACAGCACGAAATGATCCGTTTCGGCATGTAGGCCCAGCTTCGCGCCCAAACGAGCCAAGGCGGTATTCGTGACCATTTCCTGACCGTGCAAGACGAAAGCTTGCGTGGCAACCAGAAACAAGGCAATGCATAGTTTGTGCGGTCTCATAAGCCCCCCCCTTTGATATGGCATTGCGCCACTTTTTCGTGACTCTGTCTGGAACTCATTGATACAACATCTATCTCGCCATGGCCTCGCCACACGAAAGCCGTGCTTCCAACATGCCAGCCCGTAAGCCGCCCAACCAACTGCTACCGTTCGACCAGGCGCGTCACCAAATCCAAATATTCCTGCCGCTTGCTCACCCAGTTATGGCAGGTCACGTAGTGGAGGCCGCGTTCAATCAGAGTTTCGCGGAACGGCACGTCCGTGACAGCGCGCAACATGCCTGCGGCCAGCTCGTCAACATCCCCGGAGGTAAAAAAGTGGACCTCACCCCCCTTGAAGTAATACTGATCAATCGACGTACGGGAGGCCAACACAGGTACCCCCTGCGACATGAACTCCATAATTTTGGTGCTATAGGCTTCATTCCCGAAGCCATCCGCCCGTTTCGGCACGATCCCCAGATCCGCATCCGCCATAACCTGTGGCACTTGTTGAAATGGAACCGCGGGGTACATGAAAATGCGTGACTCCATCTGTAAGGATTGAATCAGACGCTGTAACGGCTCCTTCTCATCGCCTTCGCCATAAATGTGAAACTCAGCCTGGGGTGCGCGCGCTGCGATCTGTGCGAAAGCCTGCACGGCAATATCTACGCCCTGATGCCATTGCAACCCACCCGGATAAACAACAATAAAGCGCTTGTCCTGCCGGGTACGGGTATGTCGATAGAAGATATCTAGATCTACGTTATTTAACACCACACTACTCTTTTCCGGTGATACGGAGCGTTTTTTTAAAGTCTCCCACCAGAGGTGATTGGCGATGATGACGTGGTCGGCAAAGCGGGCCGAGAGCCGCTCCAGCCAGCGCAAGCAACCATACGCGTACGCACCGTGTCGGCCACGAAACTTACTCAGATAAAACTCCGGCACGAGATCGTGAATATCCAGGATCACCCGCGCACCCTGCCGTTTCTGTCGCCAGGCCGCAAAAACGGCAAAATCAGGAACCGAATGCACATGGATCAAGTCAAAGGGGCGTTGCGCGTGCTTCTGAGCCAGCACCCGCGCGGCATGGCACAAGAAGCGTAACATGCGATAGAGGTAGGAAAATGCCCCTTTTTCATTACGCGTCCGGGTTTGTAGTCGGCTCACCGTTACACCGCTCAAGACACCTCCCGGGGGTTGTCCCGGGCGACTGAGCGAAATGGCTTCCACCTGATGCCCTTCCTTGACCAGCGTTTCGGCGTAGCGTCGGATGCGATTATCATAATCGTAAAACGAATACGCCAGCATGCAGATACGGCGGGGAATGCCATGGCGCACACGCTCGGGATGCTCGTGACAGAACGCGGCCACCTCACGCGGCAGCGCATGCCAGTATTGTCCGGTATACCGGGCACGAACATCGGCCAGGAAAATTTCATATAGCCGCAGGGGGTACTCGTCGACGGCCTGTCGGGGTCCTGCTTGCATATAGTCGGGGTGCGTATTGAGCAGGGCCATACCCCCTTGGGCTACGATCCAGTCCAGCTTGGTCTGCCACACCCCGGTAGTGGTTTCGCCGAGCAGCACGAAGAGATTATGATCCTGTGGCAACGTGTACGGCAGTTCCACCATTGGAGCAGGCTCACGAGGCGGCAGACCTTCGCCGGGCACACCTTCTGGTACCGGCGGCGTCCCGGAGCGGTCATTCAGAAAAAACGGGAAGATCGTACCCATGCCATCCGGCTGCAGTTCAAACGGGTCGGTATCGAAGGCTGAGGCGTCATATTCCAGCTTGAGACCGTCGCGAATCCAGGCCAGGTTGCTGATCATATACGGCGCACGAAAGCCCACCGCGCCCCATTCCTGAAGGTAGCGATTGATCGTCTGCGCTTGACGCGTGAATTCAGCTTTAGACTGGAAGAGGGAAAGGTCATGGCGCAGACCATGGATGCCGACTTCAAAGCCGCGCGCCATCATCTCCGCACGCAAATCGGCAGGGACGTGATACCGTTCCGGCACGAAATTAAATACAGAGCGGCAACCATACTGCTCTTCCACGTCCATGATCGCTCGGCAACGATCCAAGCCGCGCTGCGTTTCCACATCGTGCGTCAGTATCAAGGCGAACTTCTTGCCCTCCGGCCACCCGCGCCAGCCCGGCGGCGGACGCCCGGCGGTCGGCAGAATAGGCCAAACATCTGCGACCTGACGCCGTTTGCGACGCGCGACAATCTGCCGCAAGCGAATCTGCCAGGAACGCGGCATGACATTCTTGAGGTAATAATAGCATGAGATATTGCGCATGGGCGTTAACTCCGATGGGACAGCTTAGGCGTTCAGAGTTGTTGGCAGAGCCAATTCGGCACGTATTTGCGGCGCTTGTTCAGGATACAACCGAAAACCGTGGCATCCGATTGGATTAACCACTTGTGTACAATCCCGGCCACGTTACGCGTGATCGTTTCGGCCGGCACCACCACCAGCAGGCCGGCATGCAGCCAAGCCACGCGCAGGGTCAAGCCGGTCTCGGTCACGGGCGGCAGATCCACGATCACAAAAGGCGCCGGTCCCTCACGCAACTGGTTAATGATCGCCGCGAAAGCCTGATTGCGCCCCGCGTAGTCCGGCAACCAACCCGCCAAAGGACGCCGCAGCGCCAACGCACGCTGCGGGGGGCTGGCGGGTGCCTGGGATGATTGCGGTGCCGTGGCCGTCTCGGACAGCAATTTTGGTTCTTGTGAAGCAGCCGCGGTTTCTTCCTCTTTTCTAGCAGCGGTGGCCAGGGCGAAGACATCCAACAGCTCAAACTGCCCCTGCGCGTCCACGGCATAGCAGACCGGCATCACGGCCTCCGTGCTGGCATCGACCAGCGCGATCTTCACACCGGCCTCACGCGCCAACGCCGCGGCCAGTTCGTTTGCGATCGTGCTACAACCGGCGCCATGGGCGCAACTCGTGATTCCCAACACATAGGGGTTCGGCGCGCCCGCAAAGGTGATCTGCCGCAGGAAATGATCTCGCACCGAATCGAACAACTCGCGCACCGCATCGTCTGAGACAGGCAGGGAGTGCGCCTTGGGCAGGCGCGCATGCGCGACCGACTTGGCAGGGGGTGCGGCAGGGTTGACCACCGTCCCTCCACTCGTTGCCACGGCCGTGCCGACGTTGCCGCCGCGCGACCGGCCGTGCAGGCCCATGATGACCGGCAGGGTCATGACAAATGGCTTTTGAAAAAGGCTGCCCAGTTCCGCCGCCCGTCGGATGGTTGTGTCAAAAACAAACTCCTGCGCCAGCGCCGGCACCAAGCCCAGGGCAAGGCCGAGCAGGAGCGCCAGGATCATCTTCTTGGGGAGGTTCGGCCGCGTCGGCGCGGCCGGCAACGTAGCGGGCTGGACAATATTGATATTCGTGATTTTGCCCGCGTTCAGCGCTTCGTCCACGCGGGCATGCTCCAAGCTCTGGCAAAAATAGCGGTAGTTGGCCTCCTGCAGATCTTTGTTGCGCTGCAACTGTACAATACGAGCCTCTACGGCATCCACCTTACTGGCATCGGCCTGCACGCGTTGCAAGATCTCCTTCTGGTTCAAAATGCGGGCCTGCAAAGCTGCCATATTGGCCCGCTCTTCGCGCACTTCCGGCGACGTGTTGGTAGCCGCCGCCGCGACACTCGGGGAGGATAACGGGGGCACGCTGGCCGCGGCCAATTCCTCTTCCTGCAGGAGGCGCTGGAGTTCGACGATCTGTTTACGCACATTCGTTACCGGGATGCTGTCCGCCATATAGGCGAGCAACAGTTCCGACTCGCGCTTCTGTAAGCCGGCCAGGCTGATCCGCAACTCCAAAATCCGCGCCCGCTCGCTGGTCGCGGCGCCAACCGTGGCAAGCGGCGGCGTAGGGGTTGTAACGGTAACCGTTTGGAGTACCCCGGCGCGCGCTTTGGACGCGGCCAAGGCCGTTTCCAACTCGTCCAAACCACGGGTCACCTCTTTGATCCGCTCCGAGACATTCTTCTTTGTATCCTCGATCGAGACAATCCCTTCATCATGCTTGACTTTACGCAGGTCTTCTTCGGTCTCCATCAGCCGGGCGCGCAGCTCCTCCGTCTGTTTCTGCAAGAACTCATACGCCCCGCTGGCGCGGTGCAATTCGACATGCTTTTGGAGATATAATTCGGTCAGACGCCTCAGGAACTCCTGGGCTACGGCAGGGCTGGCGTGGGCGTAGCGAATCTTGATGATATTGCTATTCTTGGGCGCGTCGATCTGGATGTTGGACATGACACGCTCCGCGATCAAGACACGATTGATATTGTTTGAGGCATCCCCCACGAATTGATTATCCCCCATCACATCAATGACTTTCTCTACTAAACCACGGCTGGCAAGAATAGCAATCTCGGAATTGATCACGTTCTCACCGCCGCGTCCCGGCGCCGTAATGCGCTCCCCGGTAGCCATCTGTTCGAGGATGGATGAGTCGGAAACATAGCGGACCATGAGCGTCGCTTCCGACTCATAGCCCGCGGGATTGACAACATACACCCCGACGGTGGCAAGAAGGCCCACCAACAGGCCACCCAAGACCATCGCCTTATGCCGAAAGAAGAGGTAGTAGATGTCCCCGATTGCCATGGTGCTGGGAGGTACCAAAGTGGGTTTGACGGATTCACTCATAGGCCTGTTGGACACCTTTCGTTGTTTAACGCGGAACGGAAAGATCCTCATACCAAAGAAGCGTCGAACTTGGGCGGACAGTCATCATAATGACCGGAGTCTCATCTCCTTGCGCGTAACCTAACCGACATGACGATATAGGATCGCGCCAGCGAGGCGGGCCAACGGCAGCGGGAGCAGGTGAAAGAGCGCGTACCCGGCCTCGGGATCGGGGGTGGTGCGGGTGGCAAACTGCTGTGCCTGCAGATCATAGCGCAGATAACGAACCTCGGTCTCGGCCCCACCCCAGCCCCGCTTAAACCGCCGCAGGCCCTCCTGCCGCCACGACGTGCGCCCCATAGCCAATTGCATATATCCCAGTCCCGCGAAGTGGCGGATGGCCTCCCACATCAACAGGGTGGGAGCGCGGCGTGCCTGCTGGCGCTTATCGGAAGCGCCATATTTAAATAAGACCTGTTTGCCATGGCAGCCAAAAACAGCCGCGGCAATGACGTGCCCCTCGTAATGCGCCAGCGCAACCACCCCCATGCCGCGCGCGAGCATCAGTCGATGTAGATTGGCAAAGAACCGAAAGGGTGGCGGCGGCAAACCATGTCCTCGGCGGGTCTGGCCCAGCAAGCGGTAGAACTCACGGACGGCCGCCGGCGTGGTCAGAAAGTTGACCGTAACGCCCGCCCTGACTGCCTTGCGGATGGCCGTGCGGACACTACTTGCCAGACCGACAAACAGCGCCGCTTCGCCGTGCGCGAGATCAAGATCATGCCGCCAATAGCGGGCGAAACACGGAGTTTCCGGGGGAAAACCTGCGCCAGAACGCAGCTCGCAATAGCGCCAGCCCCTTCGGTGCCCCATGGCACCGAGCTCGGCCAGCAAAGGCTTCGCCAGGGCCGGCGTCAGTCCACTTGGCGCGCAATAGTCGGAAAAGGGCAGCGCCACCCCGCGGCACCCCGTAAGCCGACTGCGCACCCCCATGAGCGGGAGCATCAGCGGCTCGGTGTTGGGATCCTGCGTGGTCACGTAACAAGGTTCAAAGCCGTACGTGTCGTGCAGCACGCTGGCCCATTCCCGCGTATGAAAGAACGCATCAGCACCCGGCGGAACAAAGCGGGCATTCCAATCGGCGATCGCCAAAGGATTAACCGAAAGAAAGTTCATGGCAAGGGCACAACGAGCAGGCCGCCGGCCGCACCGGCATAGAACGGCGCCTAGGAGCGCGCGGCGTGAATTTCGTCACAGACGTAACGGATCTGCGCCGGTGTCAATTCCGGGAACATGGGGAGCGAGACGTACTCGCGGGCGCACTGTTCGGCCACCGGGAACGAGCCGGCGGGGATATGGAGCGCGGCATAGGCCTCCTGCCTATGCAACGGCACCGGATAGTGGATGCCACAGGCGATCTCCCTGGCGCCCAACTGGCGGATGAGTTCATCGCGCGACGACGTGCGAATGGCGTAAATGTGGTAGACATGCTTGGCGTAAGGCGCTTCCCGCGGCAGGCTGATGCCGGGGATTCCGGTGAGCAGCTCATGGTAGAGCCGGGCGTGCGCGCGGCGGGCTTCGTTGGCCGCATCCAGATGCGGCAGTTTTACGCTGAGGATGGCCCCTTGGATACCATCCATGCGGGCATTCCACCCGATCATGGTATGCACGTATTTCTGGGGTTGCCCGTGCTCGCGCAGGATTCTGATCTTGGCGGCGAGAGCTTCGTCGTGCGTGACCACGGCCCCGGCCTCACCATAGGCACCCAGGTTTTTGCCAGGGTAGAAGCTGAAGCAACCTGCCACGCCCAGCGTTCCCGCCATCTGTCCCTTATACTGCGCGCCATGGGCCTGACAGGCGTCTTCGATCACCGGGATACCATGGGGCCGCGCTAGCGCCAGGATGGCATCCATGTCCGCCATCTGCCCAAACAAGTGTACCGGGATGATGGCCCGGGTGCGCGGCGTGATGGCCTGCTGCAATTTAGCCGGATCCATATTGTACGTTTGCGGGTCCACATCCACAAAGACCGGCGTGGCGCCGCACAGACTAACCGCCTCGGCCGTCGCGATGAAGGTGTTGGGCACGGTGATGACTTCATCGCCACGACCGATCCCGAGCGCCACCAGGACCAACCAGAGCGCATCCGTACCATTCCCCACCCCCACGGCCTGCGGGGCGCCGCAATAGGCAGCAAACTCGGCCTCAAACTTAGCCACAAATGGCCCGCCGGCAAAAGCGGTCGATTCCAGCACCGCTTCCAAGGCAGTATGAATCGGCTCACGCAGGGTAAGATACTGGGCTTTCAGGTCAAGAAAGGGCACTTTCATTGGCGTCTCCTGTTGGGGTGAGTTAACTATTCTACTCTGTGCACGAATCACGAAGGGCTCAGCGCGCGGCTGGCGAGCGACGATGGCAAGGGGCGGGCCGGATTGCCCGCCACCACGGCCTGCGCGGGCACATCCCGGGTGACCACACTGCCGGCGCCAACCATGGCATTTTCGCCCACCGTCACGCCGCAAAGGAGCGTGGCGCCAGAGCCAATGGAGGCCCCCCGCTGCACCCGCGTCGGCATACACGTCCAGTCCTGCTCCGTCGCCAAAGCCCCGGCGCCATTGGTGGCGTGAGGATAGCGATCATTAATAAAAGTTACGTTGTGCCCAATAAACACATCATCCTCAATGGTCACACCTTCGCAGATGAAGGAATGGCTAGAGATCTTGCACCTTCGCCCGATGGCCACCCCTTTCTGCACCTCTACAAAGGCACCGATCTTGGTGTCATCATCAATGGTGCAGCCATACAGATTGGTAAAGGCATGAATCTTGACGCGGGCCCCCAGTTTGACATCCGGGGCAATCAGACGTAGTTCTGAATGGTTCATAAAGATCCTTATTCCACGATCACCACGCGGGCCCCATGCTGACGCAACGACTCCGACGCAGCTTCGAGGATCTTGACCACACCGCCCCCCTGCTCCGCCGAGGAGATCGGCGTGGTCTGGTTCTCAATGCAATCCACGAAATGTCGGCACTCAAGCTTCAAAGGCTCTTCCTGTTTGACATAGGGCACATGGATATCCCCGTAGTAATAAGAGTAATGGAACGCCGTAAACGCATCATGACTGGGCGGTCGCTCCACCCGGTGATCATAGATGCGAATTTTGTGCATGGTCTCCAAATCATCGTAAACAATCATTTTCTTGGTGCCCACAATCGTCATTTCCCGCGTTTTGCGCGGATCCAACCAACTGCTTTGGATGGTGGCGAAGCGGCCGCTCGCAAACGACAGCGTGGTATTGCAGATATCCTCGATGCCGGGCGTCACATTGCTATTCCCTTGGCAGTTGACGGCCGTAGGCAGCTCATCCATCAGAAACTGGATGATCGCAATATCATGCGGCGCCAAATCCCAGACCACATTGATATCCCGCTGAAAAAGGCCGAGATTCAGCCGCCGCGAACTGATGTAGAGAATCTCGCCGATCTCCCCGGCGTCTATGATCTCCTTGATTTTTCTGACATTCGGGGAGTAAAGGAAGGTATGCCCCACCATGAGCGTCAGCTTTTGTGCCTGGGCGATGGCGGATAATTCCGCGCAGTGCGCGGAGGTGGCTGCCATGGGTTTTTCGAGCAGGACGTGCTTGCCCGCCAGCAGGCACTGTTTGGCGAGTTTATAATGCTGGTTGACGGGGGTTGCGATTACCACCGCATCCATGTGCGCGGTCGTCAACATTTCATCCAACGACGTGTAGGTGTTCAGATCCGGGTAGAGCGTCTTCATATAGAGCAGGCGCGGCTTGCTGGTATCGCATATATCCGCCAGGTGACACTCCGGAAAAGCCGGGAAGTTTCGTACCAGGTTGGGTCCCCAATACCCGCACCCCACCACGCCAACCTTTAACGTCTTTTTCATGATTCTTCCTTTGCGGTAAAGCTCTCGCGCACCTGCCCCACCAGTACAGGTACCGTTCTCAGCAAGATCCACAGGTCTTGGGTGAAGGAGAGGTGCAGCGTATACGCATTGTCGAGTCGCATCATCTCTTGAAAAGTCGTCTCATTCTTGCCGGATACCTGCCACAGCCCCGTCAAGCCGGGGTAGACGTGGAACCGGCGTTTGTGCCAGGCGTGAAACTGTTCATATTCGTAGGAGACACAGGGGCGGGGGCCGATGAGACTCATGTCGCCACGCAGCACATTAAATAACTGTGGCAGTTCATCCAGACCGGAGGCTCGTAACAGTTTGCCACCGGGAATCAAACGCGGGTCTCGCTGGTCGAGTTTATGCAGACGCTGGTTGGTCTGCATCAACGCGGCCAGATGCTGCTGGTGGGCATGGCTGGCGGCGTTCACATGCATGGAGCGGAACTTGTAGAGCAGAAAACGCCGCCCCCGGAAGCCCACACGTTCCTGCCGAAATAATAAAGGACCGGGCGAGACGCTCTTAATCAGGATGGCAATCCCCGCCATCAGGAGGCTGAGGAGCAGGAGGGCCGACAACGCGAGGAGGATGTCCGTAAGCCGTTTCCAGCGCGGTGGCGGAGCCACGCACAGGTCATCGAGCGGCAGCAGGTTCACGGGACCCAGCGGCCATCGCGTCTGGCAAACCGTGCCATCGACGGCCGCGGTGCCTGCGCTCACGGAGGAAGAAGGCCTGCGCCACGCCAGCGGCCGAGGCGGCTCTTTCTCTGGGCGTTCCAAAGGAAACGTGTAGATATCATACGCCAGCGCCTGCGCGCGGGCCGCCAGTTTATCACCGACCTTGCGCGCCACCACGGCCGCACTGTCAGCCGGCGTGCAAGGGAGCATCACGCCTATCGTGCTGTCATCCAACCACCCCACGACATCCACGAGACGCAAGCACTCGGCGCACACCTGACCCAGGTGCTCAGCCGCCGTTAGTCGGGTACCATCATACGGCAGGCGAAAGGCGATCACGCTCAACCGGTGCGCATGACGCTCCGCCATGCCGCGTTCATGCGTCAGGAACGCCTTGAAGATCACCTCGGCATGGATCTTAGCCACGTCGGCGGTGCTCCCCGCTTGGGCGGGCCGTACGAGCAGTTGTACATTCTTTCGCATGACTAGCATGGCTTACCAGGAACCTGGCACAAAAACCGTATCGAATGGCCGAAGAAAGAAGGGCGCGCTCTCGCCCCGGGTCAGAATCGCATCCAGATCCAGCAAATGACTCTGTACCAGGTTTCCCTCACGCCGGAGTACGCGCACCTGGCTGCGACGCGCGCCGGCGCGCGGATCAAAGCCACCGCACTCACTGATGGCCTCCAGTACGGTCATGGGGCGTAGAAAATCCACCTTGCCCGGGCGAATGACCGCCCCCGTCACATACACCGCGGCGGAGCTGCGGGCAATCACGGTGATGGCCTTGACCTGAATCTGTTTCTCATAGAGTGCGATGAGATCCTGCTGCACCTGCATGGGTTCTTTACCGGCCACATGGATCTCGCCAAAAAGCTTGACCGCGATCTTGCCGTCTGGGCGCACTTTCTGCACGGTATTCAACTCCGGGGTAGCGAAGACGGCAATCTCGATATCGTCCCCCGGCATCAAAACCGTCGCCGTCGACAAGGGCGCGGGCGCGACGACGGGTTGCGCAGGCTTAGTCTGGCAACCGGGTGCGGTCAAGAGCGCGAGCCCCCCAACGACCGCCACAAAATAACGCAGCACACACCGAACCATAATAAACCCCCGTTTTTTGCGAAATTTCCGCAACCACGCCGCATCCGGGCAGACTCCGTCCACGTCAATTATGCAGGTTGCTTCCCACACCGCCCGACAAAGCGCAGAATCCGCCTGCCAGGAACACCCCAAAACACCCAGTTCTAAGAAACCCCAAATCCAACTTTATTCTGTTTGTCACGATACCTGCGCCTGCCCACTGATGCAAGCGGAATTTTTGCATGGTTCCAATTTTATTCGTTATGCCCCCCCCATCAGGTGCGCGGACTCGCAGGGCGTGGGCCTCGCCGTCCCTGGGATGGCATGCCGAACGACTCGCCAAGCTGTTTTTCGTCGGGATTCTTTACGTTTTGCCAGCGATCTCGCCGTAGCGCGAGGGTAGACCAAACATGCCAGCAGGCAGCATCTCCTTCCCGTCAAACACATTACGTGCACGCTGGCTGACAGAGCGTGGCCATCGCTACACACTGGCACAACCGATGCTCTGTAAATAGGCGGGGAAAACAGTAATGGTGTAACGAACAGGTCATCAAGGAGCCAAGACCATGAAAAAGAGAAGTGTAGCGCTAGCGGGCTTAGCACTTGCCATGGTAATGCAGGCGCAAGCGGTGTTTATTCCCACGTGCATATCACCGGCCACCCATAATGAACCGGGCAAGAAAAAAGAGGTTGCTACGAGTGGGGCGGCTGCAATTATGCAGGCGTTGGCAATAACCACCACGGACGTGGGTGATCAACTCTACCATTCGGCTGGCGGGGATGGCTTGTTCAGCCTGCAACTGGCTGTGCCACAAAGAATGAGCAGATTGCAAACCGCGCAACTCACATACACAGGCGCGGATCCGCTGCCCACCCTGACTTACATTTTGGTGAAAGCCGGGAAGGTCTGGACGATTTGGGATGCGTCAGACTGGGATGGTTCTGAAATCCAAATCGACAATCAGGACCTGTTGTCATGCAACAAGAACGGCCAACGCCACCGAAACGGCCTCAGACTCCCGCGCATCTCGCAGTTGACCGTGTTTGGCTTCCCCAACGCAGCGCGCGTCCCGGATGGCGGACTGACGGCCGCGCTGCTGGGCATGGCCCTGCTGGGTGTCGGCAGCCTAAAGAAAGTTCTGTGCCGGTAAGGCGCTGCTGATCGCCATGATAAACAGACGCTCCCACATGGGAGCGTCTGTTTCTTTCTGCGAACCGTGCCTACGACCAGTCCAGCACCACGCCCGTAAACGCCTCGGGGGCGGTCAACAGGCCTTCGTAGGCGTCTTTGACCCGGTCAGGCGCGAGACGGTGGGAGAGCAGCGGTTCAATGATCAAACGGCCCTCGGCGATCCAATCGAAGATGATCCGCTGTTTCTCCCAGAGCGACAGGAGCGGCGGGGTCTTCCCCCCCCAAATAGAATGCACCGGATAGGCGGGCAGGCACCATTCCAGCGCGCCGCGGACGGCGATATTCCGGCAATGAATCTCGTTGAACGCCGCCGTGATATTGCCTTCCAGCGGCGAGCGGGGTGAGCCCAGCAGGATCAACTGACCGAGATCGGCTGTCAAGGACAGCGCCTGGAGCACCACCGGGGTGATACCACTGGCGTCGATGCAGATATCGGCCTGTTCCACGCCGGTCAGGCGCTTGAGCTCCGCCTTGATTCCGGCCGTCTCCCCGCCGGCGAGCGTACGCGTCAGGCCGCAACGCAGGGCCAACTGACGGCGCGCGGCCAACGGATCAATGCCCACCACCTTGGCACCGAGCGTCCGGAACGCCTGGGCCGCCAGGTTCCCGACCATCCCGAGACCGAACACGAGCACCACGGGCTGATACTGGGAGCGGTCGGCCATGACCATCGCGGCCGTCGCGACACCGGCCAGGCGCGAAGCCGCCGCCACCCCCGGCTCCATGCCCTCAGGCACCGCCACGACCAACGACTCCGGGCCGCACTTGAAATGCGAGACATGCGCGCCCAAGCTGAAGACGCGCTGCCCGCGTACCACCCGTGTCACCGACGCGCCCACCGCTTCGACCACCCCCACATTGGCGTAGCCGGCGCGCCATGGATAGGCGCACCACGAACCCTTTTGGAGGGCCGACTCTTCTTTCGCCGTGTAGATCGCCAGTTCCGTCCCCGCGCTGATAAAGGAGCGCTCCGTTCTGACCAGAAACTCATCGGCACCAAGCGTTTCGTCCAGTGCAGCCGTTTGCAACTCCACCAGCCGCTTACCCACCATCACCACTTGCTTGATCTGCATACCCGCACATCTCCCCGTTACGGCGCCCAGCCATGCACGGTTGGGCGATTGTTTTAGGCCTCGCTAAGCAGAGAGATAGCAAATGGAATCGCGAAAGTCAAAGACTTGTAATGGGGCGTGTTTTGCCGCTTTGCCCGGGACGGCCAATCCGTTACACTACAGGCACTTCATATGAATGACTCCATTGAAACCGACCCGCTCGACACCGCAGATCTGGAACTCGACGCCGACATCTCGGCCGCACCGACCGGCAAGCGCCGCGTGGTGGCCATTGTCGGCCGCCCCAACGTGGGGAAGTCCGCCGTCTTCAACCGCATCGCCGGCAAACGCATCGCCATCGTGCATGACGAGGCGGGGGTCACCCGGGACCGCCTCATCGCCGAAGCAAACTGGGAAGGCGCGCGCTTCGAATTGGTGGACACCGGCGGCGTCAACCTGCTCGATGGGGCCCGCGCCCGTGATGCCATTACGGCCGGCATGCGCGCCCAAGTGGAAGCCGCGCTGGCCGACGCTGCGGTCGCCATTCTGGTCGTGGATGTGATCGCCGGCCGCACGCCGGTAGACGAAGCGGTGGCCGCCATGGTGCGGCGTAGTGGCGTCCCCTGCGTCGTAGCGGTCAACAAGTGCGACGAACCGCGCCACGAAGAGAATCTGGAAGACTTTGGTCCGCTGAACATGCCGCTCTTCCCCGTGGCCGCCCTGCACGACCGTGGTTTCGGCGACCTGATGGAACAGGTCATCCCCCACCTCCCTGCGGTAGCTAACGAAACCATGGCGCACCCACTCAAGGTGGCCATTGTGGGGCGCCCCAACGCCGGCAAGTCATCCTTCATCAACCGCCTACTGAAGAGCGAGCGCGTGATTGTCTCCGACGTGCCTGGCACCACCCGCGATAGCATTGCCGTGCCGTTCCGCATCGGCCGTGGCGACCAGGCCCGGCAATATGTGCTGATTGACACGGCCGGCATGCGGCATGTACACAAGATTGACAACGCCGTGGAGCGCTTCAGCCTCTTCCGCGCCGAACGCAGCGTGGCCGAAGCCGACGTAGTGGTGCTGGTGATGGACGCCGAGATCGGCCCCACCGTACAGGACAAGCACATCGCGGCGCTGATCCAGGAGCAAGAAAAAGGGTGCGTACTGGTGGTTAACAAGTGGGATCTGGCCCAGGAGAAGGATATCACCCAGACCAAAGCCGAACTCGCCCTGCGCGCCATGCTCCCCTTCCTCAAACATTGCCCCGTGGTCTTCCTCTCCGCCAAGAGCGGCTACAACATGCGCAAAAGCATTGAGGTGATTGACCATGTTGCGGCGCAGACGCGCACCCAACTACCCACCGGACTGCTCAACCGCGCCCTGACCGATGCCACGGAGCGTGTGGCCGCACCCATGATTGGCGGCAAACGGTTCAAACTCTACTACGGCACCCAGATCGGCGTGTCGCCGATCTCCATCCGGCTCTTCGTTAATGACCCCAAGCGCATCACCAAGCCGTACGAAGATTACCTCCTGCGCTCCCTGCGCGAGCGCTTCGGCCTGGAAGGCGCCCCCATCCGTCTGCGCTTTCAGGAGCGCATCCGCCCCGAGCAACCCGGCCTGAGCGTCCCTGGCCACAGCCGCACCCCTGCCAAACAACTGCCACCACGGTATGCCCGTGTCGGCAAGAACAAGAAGCGCACCTCGTAAGCGGGAACGCGTACACGCCCGCACAGGGGAAGACCATGGTCAAACCCGGACGCAATTACTGGTTGTTGCTCACCAGTCAATTTCTCAGCGCGTTTGGCGACAATCTACTGATCATGGTCATTCTCAGCGCCCTGACTGCGGCTCGGGCCACGGGCCAGATCACGGAACAGGCGGTCAACAACGCCAACGCCCTCTACAGCGCGCTCTTCTTCCTCCCGTTCGTGCTGCTGGCACCGCTGGCCGGTTTTCTAAACGACCGCTACCCCAAGACCACCTGGCTAACCGGCGGCAATCTGATCAAGCTGCTCGGCACGAGCCTCGGCATCACCGGCTTGCTGCTGCACCAAGATCTGCACGGTCTCAGCTACCTCATCGTGGGGATCGGCGCCTGCTGTTACTCGCCCGCCAAATATGGCATCCTGCCCGAAATTGTCCCCGCGGATCGACTGGTCAAGGCCAACGGCACCGTCGAAATGCTGACCCTCTTGGCGATCCTCGGCGGGTTGCTGGCCGGCGGCATCCTGATGGACCACCAACCCCAAACCGTCGGCTACCTCCTCGTCGCCGCCACCTACGGCCTTTCCCTGCTATGCAACGCGCTGATGACGCGCACGCATTGCAACCCAGCGGCCGGCCTCCGATCCAGTTTCGGCGAGTTTGGCGGCAACCTGCGTCTCCTGCTGCGGCATGTACGCTTGGGGCGCATTTTACTCGGCTGCGGCCTCTTCTGGTTCCTGGGCGCATCGCTACGAAACAATCTACAAAGCTGGGGGATGGAAGTCCTGCAACAGCTCAACGGGGTGGCGCCCACCAACGAGCAGCTCGCGCTGCTCAAGGTCTGGTTGGCCCTCGGCATCATTCTGGGGAGTGTGGCAGCCGGCCAATGCCACCGCACCGGCGACCTGCGCGGCACCCGCCCCTACGGCTGGCTGATGGCACTCTTCACCTTAGGCCTGGGCATGCTCGGCGCCACGGGGGGCCGCTGGACCATCCACAGCCTGCTGATCCTCACGGGGATCGCGGCCGGTCTCTTCCTAGTCCCCCTGAATGCCTCGCTCCAGCATGAAAGCGATCAGACCCGCCTCGGCAAGACCATTGCCTCGCAGAACTTCGTGGACTACCTCGGCATGCTGCTCGGGGCAGGCTTCGTCTGGCTCTGTGCGCAGGCTAACCTGACTACGGACGCCGTCTTCATCGCACTGGCCGCCGCGATTGCCATCCTGGTTGTCTTTCTAAAAACGCCGCCCGAACGTGCGGCCACTGAACCTGTCGATACCGCACCCGCCCTGCCGGACCGGACATAGCAAAGGACAACACCATGGGTTTGCCCGCGGTTTCAAACGACCCGATCCGACATCATCCGTTCTTTGCCCTGCTGCCACCGGAAGTGGTCCCAGCACTGGCGGAAACCGCCACGCGCGCGCACTACCCCGCCGACAGCGCCATCTTCCACGAGGGCGACCCCTCCGACAGTCTCTACCTAGTCCAGGAAGGCAGTGTCCGTATCCTCAAGACCATGCTGGCCACCGATCCACCCTATATGCTGACGCGCGTGGAAGCCGGTGGTTTCTTTGGCGAATACGGGGTGCTCGACGGAAGCGTGCGCAGCGCCTCCGCCGTAGCGGCCGTGGATTCTACCCTGGCACGGATCCCACGCGCACCGTTCTTACACGCTATCCAGTCTATGTCCGGAGCCGGTGTGATGCAATTGCTGCATCATATCCTCAACGGCATCAGGGCGAGCAATGCACACTATGTGCAGGAACTGGTTCAGCGCACCCGCATGTCCGCCGTCGGTGCGTCACTCAACACCATCCTCCACGACTTCCGCAACCCCCTGGCCGTGGTCAACATCGCGGCGGGCATGCTGCGCCGACAGAGTAGCGATGCGAACGTGCACGACTCAGGTACCATCATCGAGGAACAAGTCAAGCGCATGAACGACATGGCCGAAGACATCCTCGACTTTGGCCGCGGCATCGTGCGCATGGAATGTGTGCCCACGAATGTCCGCACCATCCAGGAACGTTTCCAACGCCTCAACCAAAACTATCTGGCGCGGAGCCGCATCACCTTGGAAGTCATCCCCTTGGATGCGTGGATCCTGGCTGACACCCAGAAAATACTGCGCGTGCTGCAAAACCTGGCCAACAACGCGGCCGAAATGCTCCCAGCCGGCACCGGACGTATCGTCATGCAGGCAACAACGGACCAAGCATGGGTGGTGCTCTCGGTGCAAGACAATGGCCCCGGCATTCCGGCAGCCGTGCGCACACGTCTCTTCGAGCCGTTCGCCACGGCCGGCAAAACCAGCGGCATCGGCCTGGGCCTAGCCATCGTCAAATCCATCACCACGGCGCACAAAGGAACTATCCGCGTGGACACCGCCCCCGGCACGGGCACCACCTTCCACCTGCGTTTCCCACGCAGCCTGCCCAACGGCAAGCCGTGGACGCAGGGCTCCTGAGGCCGGGGCACAGGATGCGCGCTGTGCCGCCTACACCAGCGGCCGCACCACGCGGTCGACATCGGCTTCGGTCTCGCAGCGCGGCACGTCGCGGAAGAGCTTCCAGGTCTCGGTGTGCGAAGCGGAACCACCCTTCTTCAGGGTGGTCAGCGCCCCCAGGCTTTCAATTTCAAGCATCTGCTCGCAGGCAAACGTCTCGTAGTTGCAGCCACCATCCGGATAGACCTGGTCGTCCTGGCGCTCAAAGTACTTCACGAACAGGAAGTTTTCGCGCTGATAAGCGACCCACTTCTCGCGGTGCGCCAACCCCAGCTTGTTCGGCCCGCGTGTCGGGTCCTGGCGGAAGAAGAGGTAGCGACTGCCTAGGGTCCAGCGCGGATCACTAAAATCCGTGTACCCCCAGATCCCCCAGCTCTGATTGGCGAGCAGTCGCTCCGTATGCGCAATCTTGGCCGGCAGCGGGATGATGGACTGCCCATTCAGCCCCATGACGCTCAGCGCCCAGGGGGCGCATTCCACCGGTTTGGCGCCCTTATTAGTGAGCGTATGGCGCACCGTGACAACATTGCGATCGTCATCCAGCAGAATCTCCATCTGCTTGGCGATGCGCGTCAGCGGCCCGGCCTTCTGCCGCACGCGCACGCCGCCGGCAATCGCCTCCACGGCCTCGTAAGGGCCATTATCGAGCTCGTAGCTCCACGGCTTCGCTTCCGGGGCCACCCACAACCGGTGACCGCCACGCAACTGCCACGCCGCCTCACCGCGCTGCCCCTGCTCCCCCGGGATCTCGGCGAACATATTGGCTTCGCCCATATAGCCAAAGCGGATGATGCGCGGCCCCACGTCACACGTGATGATGACTTCCACTTCCTTGTTGGCCAACCGCACGCAGTTCCATCCATTAAAAACAACATTTTCCATGGCTTATTCCTTGTTTTCACGCCCGGGCCAACCGGTCGTAATCATTGACACGTTATGCCAGGCACACCCGGCTATTTCCAAACGACCCGCGTTCCGGTCGCGCCATCCAAGGCCCGTTCCAGGTTTTCGGGATTCGTGATCAACACACAGCGACCACCCGACTTCAGGTAGAGCATCGCGGCGGCCATCTTCGGGCCCATGCTGCCGGGCGGGAAATGCCCCTCTTGCATGTAGCGCTCCGCCTCCGCGTAGGTAACCTCATCCAGGACGCGCTGTTCCGGCTTGCCATAATGCAGGCAGACCTTCTCGATACCCGTAAGAATCACAAACAGATCGGCCTTTACATCCGCGGCCAATAGCGCGCTGGAAAGATCTTTGTCGATGACGGCTTCCACGCCCACGTACTGGCCGTCGGTGTCCATGGTGATTGGCACGCCGCCGCCGCCCAAGGCCAGCACCACGTTACCGGAATACGTCAAGGACCGGATCATCCGGCTCTGCAGGATACGCTTCGGCATCGGGCTGGGCACAATGCGCCGGTAGCCGCGGCCGGAATCCTCGATCACCTGCCAGTCGGGAAAACGCGCGCGCAACGCGGCCAACGCCGCGGGCGGGTAAAACGGTCCCACCGGCTTGGTTGGATGCTGAAACGCCGGATCCGCACGATCCACCAGCACCTGGGTAATCAAGGTGACGACGCTCTTGCGCACATCATGCCGGCGCAGTTCGTTCAGCAGTTCCTGCTGCAACAAATAGCCTAGCGAGCCTTCGGTCTGCGCCACCAGTACATCCAGGGGAAAGGTCGGCACCAGCTCTTGTGCCAGTTCATTCTGCATCAGCAGATTACCGACCTGCGGTCCATTCCCGTGTGTCACGACAAGCTCGTACCCGCGCTGCAACAGCGCGATCAGGCGGTAGCACATCTCGCGGGCATTGGCCTGCTGCTCCTGAATCGTCCCGGCTTCGCCGGACTTCAGGATCACGTTCCCGCCAAACGCCACCACCGCCACGGACCCGTCACGAACCTTGCTGGGCATGCCAATTACCTGCTGTAAGCGGGCGGACGCGGATTGAGCCACTCAATCAACGGTTTACGGATCGTCATGGCAAATACCATGTTGCCATACGGATTATAGTGACCAAATACCTGCGCTCCGGCGCGTTCCACATAGAGCTTCTCGCAGAACTTCTCCACGCCGGGCTTGTACAGCTTCGCATCCTCGCAGATAGTCGGCAGCGTATCAATGTACGCGAACTTCTCCTTGTTCAGGAAGTCCACGAACTCCGCATCGAAGCGCGTCCCCTTCTTGACATAGGTCTGCACGGTCGGCACGTCGTAGCTCAGCATCAGCATGAGGTTGCGCTTGTTAGCTTTGCACCATGTGCGCATCTGCTTGACGACCCACATCGTGGAACGGATGCCATAGGCGATGTGCAGCTTGATGGCGTCCTTCTGCCGGGTCTTCGCGCTGCGCAGGTTGACCTTGATGCCGAAGGCCTCGGCTAACTGCTCGCACTGCTCCACGGGCGCTTCGCCGCCTTCGCGCAGGCAATAGAGCTGCGCCACGGCGTCATCCTTGAAGGCGTTATAAAAGTTATCCTTGCCGACGAGGGCATTCAGATCGGCGACCTTCTTGCACATGCCGGGACGCTCCACCCACTCCCCCTTGTCCACGTCGAAGCGCAGATGCATCCAGGGGAAGCCATGCACCGGGTAGCCATCCTTCTTGCCACGCGGCAGCTCCCGGCACTTCCACGCCACCCGCACCCAGCGCGCGGCGTCAATATTACGCATGTAGTCATCATCCCAGACGTTGAGGATGATATTCTCGGCGGAAAAATCCTTGGTTGCTTCCATGCGCATCGCGCGGCGATACGCCTGGTACACCCCATACCCGCCCACGCCGAAGTTGCGGATCGGCTCGCGGAAGTTGGCCGCCAGGATCTCCTGCCAGGTCTCGCCATCGCTGACCTGGGCGCACTGCGTGTAACTGTCGCCGTAGGTGTTAATGCGGCACGGCTTATCAGCGTAGTTGATCATCCGGCGGTTCTTACCGCGGGGATGGTAAGAGCCCTCGGTAATGGCGCGATCCATACCGTCCTGCATGCAGTGATTGCTATGCAGATAGCCCAGCTCGGAGTCAAATTCAAGAATGGCTGGATTTTTCGGGTCCAGATACCGGTTGATTTCCACCTGATGGTACGCAGCGGTATGCAGCAACTGCTTGAGGTCCTTGAGCTCAGACGACATGAAACATCTCCTAATCGCTTACCCTATGACGTAAAAAACAAGAGCTCAGATTAAAAGTCATTCGCCGGCCAAGATCAAGTTCAATCGTAGTGTCCACCCCCCATGGTCTTTTCCTGAAGCGCCACCTAACGCAGGCTGGCTGTAGCAAGGGCTTGTGGTAACCGCAGAAGCCGCTTTTGTGTATGCTAGCAGTGGCGAGCTGTTGGTTGGCAGAGGATTTGGACACGGGCAGGATCGGTGCAGACCATTCATGTTGGCCACAAAAGGCACATAAATCACAAAA
>CAIOST010000241.1 GCA_903861045.1 uncultured bacterium
CGGCGGGTCCGGCGGCTCCACCCCGGCCTGGCCGGCCTCTACGCCAGCAATCATCATGCTACGGGCCGCGCCGGCGGGCTCGCCCCGCCGGCCGGCTGAGATCCGCAGCCAGCCGCGCCACCAAAGAAAAAGTACCCAGCGCGAGGAACGGTCGTGCCGGCGCTCCTCGCGCTTGCCTGATGGGAATATATATCTTGCCCTGCGTCTGGCTGGCGGACCGTCTTGCGCCGCCAGCGGCCAAGGCCGCTGGGGGGCGATGTAATTGGCCATTGGTTATTGTTTTCGTCACTGGCGCGTTCCTGCGGCTGCGTCGGGTCCGGCGGCCCCGCCCTACCTCCCAAGCGTGGTTCATGCACCTGATCTGAGACACCTTCACGCTAGCTACCTCCACAATTCCCTAGCGCGCAAAAATGTTGTAACATGCCATACCTTGATGTCGGGGTTCGTTACTCATCGCGAAAGGAGCTCTACCTACTATGTTTATGCGCAAACTGAAGTCCGCTGCCGCCGCCATCTCGGTCGCCGCCGCACTGGTCACCACCGCCTCGGCCATGAGCTGGCAGAAAGTCTACGAGGCCCGCGATAAGGGGCTCCCCAAGACCGCTATCGAGAAACTTAAGCCGATCATCGCCGACGCCGTGCAGCACCAGCGCCACGCTGAGGCCATCAAGGCGATCTGCACCAAGATCGCCTTCGAAGGGCAGGTCGAAGGGCACAAGGCCGAGGAGCAGATCACCCGCCTCGAGACCGAGATTTCCCAGGCCCCGGCGGAAATGAGACCGGTCATGGAGGCCATCCTGGCCAACTGGTACTGGCACTACTTCCAGCAGAACCGCTGGCGCTTCCAGCAGCGCACCCAGACCGCGGAACCCCCGGGGAAGGATTTTACCACTTGGGACCTGCCGCGCCTCCTAGCCGAGATCGACAAGCATTTCACCGTCGCCCTTGCGCACGAGAAGGTTCTGAAGGCCACCCCCATCGGGCAGTTCAATGACCTGCTCGAGAAAGGCTCGGTCCCGGACAGCTACCGCCCCACGCTCTTCGACTTCCTCGCGCATGAGGCGCTGGCCTTCTACCAGGCCGGCGAGCAAGGGGCGGCCAAGGCCGAGGACGAGTTCGAGATCCCCGCCGATTCCCCGGTTTTCGACACGGTTCCGCGCTTCCTGAAGTGGCCGCCAGCCACCACCGACGCCGACGCCCGCCTGCTCAAGGCGATCCGCCTCTTCCAGAACCTTCTGGCCTTCCATCAGGGCGACACCAACCAGACCGCCTTTATCGATGCCGACCTCTGGCGCCTGCAGTTCGGCAAGAACCAGGCCGTCGGCCCGGAGTTGGACGAAAAGTACAAGGCCGCGCTCCAGAAGTTCGTGGCCGACTGGGGCGACCACGAGATCTCGGCACGCGCGCTCTTTGCCTGGGCCACGGTGCTCCAGTCCGAAAATGAACGGGTTGATGCGTACAAGCTGGCCAAGCGCGGTGCAGAGGCCTTCCCGCAGAGCGCCGGCGGCGTGCAGTGCTATAACCTCATCCAGCAACTCGAAGCCAGGCAGGTCAGTATCACCACCGAGCGCATCTGGAATGAACCGTGGCCGGTCATCGCGGTCAACTACCAGAATATTACCAACGCCTTCTTCCGCGCCGTGCCGTTGGATTTCGAGGGCTATCTCAGCCGTCAGCGCTGGGGGTATGGCGGCGGCATCTTGAACGGCTTGGACGGGAAGGCGCGGGAGCAGTTTATTGCTGACCTGCTGGTGAAGCAGCCGGCCGCCACCTGGGATGCCACCTTGCCGCCTACCACGAACTTCTGCCAACGCACCCGCAACGTCGCGGTGCCGGGCGATCTCAAACCGGGGTTCTACGTGATCCTCGCCAGCCACGATGCGCAGTTCCGTGGCGCGAACAACCAGGTCTCTGCGGCGCTCGTCTGGGTCAGCGAGCTGGCGCTGGTCGTGTGGCAGCGCTATGACGAGGGGACGCTCGATGGCTTTGTCCTTCAGGCTAAATCCGGCGCACCCGTGGCGGGAGCCAGAATTCGCTCCTGGACGCGCGATGATCAGGGCAAGCCCATCGCCGGCCCGCAAACTACGACGGATGCCAACGGTATGTTCCGCCTGACCGGCGGCGGGCGGCAACTACTGCTGCTGGCGCAGAAGGACGATCAGACGATTGCCAGCGATAACGAGTTCTACCTCAACCGCGCTCATGTGCCGGACCCCGTCGCCAGCACGGTTTTCTTCACGGATCGCGCGCTCTACCGCCCCGGGCAGACCATCCAGTACAAGGGGATCTGCCACCGCGTGGACACCGAGAAGAACGATTACGCGGTACTGCCCCGGCAGACGCTGACAGTCATCCTGCGCGATTACAACGACAAGGAGATCGCGCGGCAGACGCATCAGGCCAATGACTACGGCTCGTTCGCCGGTTCTTTCACCGCCCCTGGTGGTACGGTCAGCGGGGATATGACGTTGCTGGTCGTGGATGGGCCGAGTGGGTCGGCCAATTTCCGTGTCGAAGAGTACAAGCGACCGAAGTTCCAGGTCGAGCTCGCGCGTCCCAAGGAAGCGGCTAAGCTCGCTGCGGACGTGGTAGTGCCGGGCAAGGCCACGGCCTACACGGGCGCGGCCATCGGCGGAGCCAAGGTGAAGTGGCGGGTGGTGCGCACGGTCGTATTCCCGTACTGGTGCTGGTGGGGGCGTTGGTGGATGGTGCCCGGCCGCGGCGACAGCCAGAATATCGCCCATGGCACGACCACGACCGGCAACGACGGCGCGTTTACCATCACTTTCACGGCTTTGCCGGATCGGGAAATCGACGAAAAGACTGAGCCGACCTTTACCTATACGGTCTATGCCGATGTGACCGATAGCACCGGCGAAACGCGCTCCGACAGCCAGAGCGTGCGCGCCGGCTACACGGCGCTCGCCGCCACGATCCACGCGGAGGAGTGGCAGACGCAGGCTAAGCCCGTGGCGTGGACCATCGGCACCGCCACGCTCGACGGCGAGCCACAGGCCGCCAAGGGGACGCTCAAGGTTTATGCGCTGCAACAACCCGCAACGGTGGCCCGGGCGTCCTATTTTCGCGATCCGGCTGATCCGGCTGATCTGTCGGATCGGGCCGATCGGGTCGATCGCTTGCGCGGCGGCGCCCCTAAGCCTGACCCCGCCAACCCCGACACCTGGGCGCTGGCCGAGGTGGTCGCGGAGCAGGCGTTTACGACCGATGCCACCGGCAGCGTGAAGCTCGCGACGCCGCTCAAGGCTGGTATCTACCGCGTCATGCTCGAGAGCAAAGACCGCTTCGGTAAGGCGGTGACCGCGCGCCAGACCGTGCAGGTGATGGATCTGAAGGCGGCGCAATACCCGGTGCGCATCGCGCACCGCCTGGCGGCGCCCACCTGGTCGGTGGCGCCCGGCGAGACCTTCCAGGCCCTTTGGGGGACCGGCTACGCGACCGGCCAGGCCTATGTGGAGATTGAGCATCGCGGCAAGATCTTGCGCTCGTTCTGGACCGGCGCGGATAAGCGCCAGGAGTTGATCGAGCAGTCCGTCAGCGAGGAGTTGCGCGGCGGCTTTACGCTGCGCCTCACGTATGTGCGCGAGAACCGCGCCTACCTGGAGAACCGCATCGTGGACGTGCCGTGGTCCAACAAGCAGCTCGATATCAAGTGGGAACACTTTACCTCCAAGCTCGAACCGGGCAAGAAGGAGACCTGGACCGCGGTGGTCAGCGCGGGGAAGAGCGGAAGAGAGGATGATGGGAAGAGTGGAAGAAAGGAAGAACGGAAGGATGGAAGTGTGGAAGGCGGGAAGAATGGAACAGACAACCCTCCAACCATCCATTCATCCACCCCTCCAGCGTCCCACGTTTCCCCGCTCCACGCCGTGGCTGAGATGGTCGCGACGCTCTACGACGCCTCGCTGGACCAGTACGTCCCGCACCACTGGATGCAGGCCTTCAGCGTCTTTCGCCAGGAACAAAGCTATGTTCAGCCGCAGTTTGAGAATGGACCGGTTGGATTTCTGCATCTGCTGGGTGGATGGCCGCAGGCCTATCGCCACGAGGTGCTGACCTACCGGCACTACCCGGCGGAGATCTCGGCGAATATCTGGATGTATGGCCATAGAACGTCTCGCGGAAGACCGATGAGGATGATGGCGAAAGCTCCCATGGGCGGCGAGGTGGCGATGGAGGCGGACAGCCTGCCGATGCTGATGGCCGCGGCGGCGGAGGCACCTGCAACGGAGGCGAATGTGGCCTTAGATATGGCGGAAACAGTCGCTTCGGCGCCCGCCGAACCGCCGGTAGGCGCGGCCGCGGCGCCTGACTTGGACAAGGTCACGGCGCGCAAGAACCTCAACGAGACGGCCTTCTTCTTCCCGCAACTGGTGAGCGATGCCGACGGCGTGGTGCGCATGGCGTTCACCATGCCGGAGGCGTTAACGGAGTGGAAGTTCATGGGGTTTGCCCACGACCGTAACCTGCGCAGTGGCTATCTGCAGGACAAGGCCGTCACCGCCAAGGAGCTCATGGTCGAGCCGAACCCGCCACGCTTTGTGCGCGAGGGCGATGCCATCGAGTTCACGGTCAAGGTCAGCAACCAGTCCGCCGCGCGCCAGTCCGGCAAAGTGCGCCTGACGTTCGCCGAGGCGCGCACCGGTAAGGATGTGACCGCTGACCTCCGATCTCTGACCTCTGATCTCCGGTTTGACATCCCGGCGAAGGAGTCGAAGTCGTTCTCCTGGCGCATCATGATCCCGGACGGCTGCGAGTTCCTGACGTACAAGGCCGTGGGCGCTACCGACCGCCTGAGCGACGGCGAGGAGGGGTATCTGCCGGTGCTCTCGCGCCGCATCGCGGTGATCGAGTCGCTGCCGCTGCCGATCCGTGGCAAGCAGACCAAGACGTTCGAGTTCACCAAGCTGTTGCAGTCCGGCAAGTCCAAGACCCTGAAGCACGAGAACCTGACCGTGCAGATGGTCAGTCAGCCGGCCTGGTACGCGGTCATGGCGTTGCCGTACCTGATGGAATACCCGCACGAGTGCAGCGAGCAGACTTTCAACCGGCTTTATGCCAACACGCTGGCGCGTCATATTGCCAATATTGATCCTAAGATCCGCAAGATCTTTGACCAGTGGAAGAATACGCCGGCCCTGGACAGCCCGCTGGAGAAGAACCAGGAGCTGAAGTCCGTGATGATCGAGGAGACGCCGTGGCTGCGCGAAGCCAAGGACGAGAGCCAGGCGCGACGCAATGTCGGCATCCTGTTCGATGCCAATCGGCTGGATGACGAAACCAAGCGCGCCTTCGACAAGCTCGCCCAGATGCAACTGAACGATGGACTCTGGCCGTGGTTCCCCGGCTTCCGCGGCGATGAGTACATCACGCTCTACATCACCACCGGCTTTGGCCGCATGCGCCACCTCGGCGCGCGGAACGTGGACTTGGCGCCGGCGCTGCGTTCGCTCCACGCGCTGGATGAATGGATGGAGCGGATCTATCGCGAGATTTTGCGGACCGGCCATAAGGACGAGAATCACCTCTCGCCGCTGATTGCCTTCTACCTCTACGGCCGCAGCTTCTTCCTCAAGGACCAGCCGGTTGGCCGGGATCATGCGGAGTCGCTGGATTACTGGCTGGGCCAGTCGCGCAAGTACTGGCTGCAGCTCGGCTGGCGGCAGCCGCAGGGGCATTTGGCGATTGCCCTGCAGCGCTTTGGCGACACGCAGACGCCGCTGGATATCATGAAGTCGATCAAGGAGCATAGCGTCAGCAGCGAGGAGCTGGGGATGTTCTGGCGCGACACGGAGCTGAGCTGGTGGTGGTACCGGGCGCCGATCGAGACGCAGGCGCTGATGATCGAGGCGTTTGACGAGATTATGGGTGATGCGCAGGCCGTGGAGGATTGCAAGGTCTGGCTGCTGAAGCAGAAGCAGACGCAGGACTGGAAGACCACCAAGGCCACGGCCGATGCCGTGTACGGGCTCCTGCTGCGCGGCACCAACCTGCTGGCCAGCGACGCGTTGGTGGAGGTCAGCCTAGGCGGCGAGACGATCAAGCCCGAGAAGGTCGAGGCCGGCACCGGGTTCTACGAGCAGAAGTTCACCCGCGGCGAGATCAAGCCCGCGATGGGACAGATCACGGTTAAGAAGACCGACGAAGGGGTCAGTTGGGGGAGCGTACACTGGCAGTACCTGGAGGACATGACCAAGATCACGCCGTACGAAGGGACGCCGCTGAAGGTGAAGAAGGCGCTCTATCGCAAGGAGACGACCAAGCAGGGGCAGGTGCTGGAGCCGGTGAAGGGGGCGCTGGCGGTGGGCGATGAGCTGGTCTGTCGCATCGAGCTGCGCGTGGACCGCGACATGGAATATGTGCACCTGAAGGACCAGCGCGGTAGCGGCACGGAGCCGGTGAATGTGCTGAGCCAGGCGAAATACCAGGACGGGCTGATGTACTACGAGAGCACGCGCGACACCGCCAGCCACTTCTTTATGCACTACCTGCCCAAGGGGGTCTACGTCTTTGAGTACAGCGTGCGGGTGCAGCTCAAGGGGGCGTACCAGAGTGGCATCGCCAGCGTGCAGTGCCTGTACGCGCCCGAGTTCAACAGCCATAGCGAGAGCTTGGCGATCGAGGTGCAGTAGCGGGGCAGGTGGTAGGTGGTAGGTGGTAGGTGGTAGGAACCGGTAGAGTAGGCCTACCCGCAAGTGCGGGCAGGCCCCTCGTCAAACCGGACGTGCAGATTTCCCGCATCCGGCTTCCCATAAGTAGTTGGGTTTCACAAGAGACGTTCACAGAGTAATCAGTC
>CAIOST010000242.1 GCA_903861045.1 uncultured bacterium
CGGCCCCGCCCTGCCAAAACTCGTCGATTTCACACTGTTATTGGTAGGGCGGGGCCGCCGGACCCGCCGCCATAAGTCCATAATGAGTATTGCTGGCTTCCTACGTCAATACAGCAAGGCCTGGCGGCGCGTGGCGGCATAACGCTGCTGCCCCGCCTGCCAGGATGCCACGATCTCCGCCGGTGGCACACCGCGTAGCAACGCCTGCCGGACCTGACAGGTGCCATACAACTGATCAAACCAGGCCGGCCGCACGCCGGCATGCCGCCAGACCCGTGCCGCACCGTACATCCGCATCAGCGTGTGCAGCATATACACCGCGGTCGTCACCGGCTGGAAGCGCGTCGGATCAGTCACCACCAGGCGCACGCCGTCGAGCTCACGGCCGACATAGGGCGCGACACCGCCCACATACCGGTGCGGATGGAACTGCACGCCGGCCAGGCCGCAGCGCTGCATCTGCGCGCAAAACGCCTCGGCCCGCAGCCAGCGCGCCCCCAGCGTACGAAACGCCAGATTCGTGCCGCGCCCGCAGTCCAGCGCCGGCAATGCTTCAGCATGGACCGTGGCCAGGTAGCTCATGCCGGCCTCCCACGTGCGAATCCCCGGCGAAGGGGGGATGAACTCCGGCCAATCGCACCCTCGTCGCCCGTCGCGTGCCCACCCCTGCATGGGTGCCACCTGCAGCTCCACCGGAATCGCCGCGTTCTGCACCAGCCAGCGCGCGGACTCCGCCGGCGTCAGCCCCGTGGCCATCGGCAACTGCGCCGGCCCCACAAAGGAGAGGTGCGCCAGTTCCAATTCCGGTCCGTCCACAACCTGCGGTAGGGGAATCGGGCGATCGGCCACGATCACACGCACGCCGGCCGCCGCCGCCGCTTCGAGCATGTTGCGCAACGTAGCCAGATAGGTATAGCAGCGTGCCCCGAGATCCTGCAGGTCGCACACCACTACCTCGACCCCGCGCAGCATCTCCGGCGTCGGCTTGCGACAGGCACCGTACAGGGAATAGACCGGAATCCCCCAGTCCGGGTGACGCCGCGTGTAGGTCGCCTCCCCGGCACCGGCCTGCCCGAGAAAGCCATGCTCCGGCCCATAGAGCGCCACCAGCTTGGCGCCGAGTTCGCGATGCAGCCGCTGCGCCGAGGTGGCCCCCGTGGCATCCACTGCGGCCTGGTGGCTCAGCAACCCCACCCGCCGCCCGGCGAGCCAGGCACGCGGGCGTTCCAGCAAGGTGTCGATGCCGACCGCGAAGGAGGGGACAGGCGGTTTTTTCTTACTCATAAGTTGTATTTTTAGTTTCGGTAGGCGGCGTCCGGCTGTTCAATAGATACACAAGCGCATAATGCACAATTTACGCACTCCACGCACGCATGATATGCATTAGCTTGCTCGGTTGTCCATGGCTTCCTATCCGCCTCGTTCTGCGAGAGTTGGAAGACTGGAATGCTGGAAGATTGGGACCCCCGCGCCAGCATGGTCGATTGCGGCGCGGCGGGAGCCTCGCCCCGCTGCGGTCTGGTAGAGCGGTGCGAGGCCGGGTTACGCGTGGGAGGGAGAAACCGCCAGCCCTCATGTCTCTGGTTTGGACTGCGGCGGCTTGACGCCGCTTTCATCCGCCGCGGCTTGACGCGGCGTGCACGCACAGGAATTCTTTGCCGCGTGTCAGGGTTCAAGACGCCAGAGTTCAGGCCGGAAACGTCACCTGAACCCCGAACCCTGAACCCTCCGCTTGCAAAACCGGAGGTTTTGCAAGCGCCTCGCCCATTAGCCCTCTCAAGTTGACACTGCCCCGTGCATCTGCCATGCTTTCATCCAGAGCAACGTATCGCCTATAAGGTCTCGGCACGCCTTTGGCCCGTGCGGGTCAGTGCCAGCCGGGGTGCGGTGTAACGCTTCTCACATCCAGTCAAATGAACATGGACCTGAGCGAATACGTCTCGGCGGGATATTATCTTTCGCGCTATGCCGGATTTCATGACTGCACCGGCATCGAGCTTCGGCGCGTGACCATGGCATGTGAGCACTCGCAACGCAAGTTCTTTCCCGGAACGTGGGCGCTTTCGTGGTGCAACGACGACGACGAAACAAGAATCGCCGAAGCAGCGCATTTTGGCATTGGACAAGAGCAGCTCCCCGGGGTAATCGCGTGGGCAGATGACGCTTTTGATCGGGCTTTTGGCGCATGGAACGTCTTTTTCCGCTTGGAAGACGCGCGCGAGGCTGCAAATCGTTTTCTCCAGCAAGCGAGCGACGTTGAACTTTGGGGCCTGGGCCTGCACCGGAGTTTCCTGACCGAATTTACAAGAACCTCTGCGCCACCCCCTTCGTCCCCCGGCTATGCCCCAACAGGGGCTTGCGGCATGCATATCGCCGCCTGCCGCATTTCGAACCCCCTCGAAGCCGGAGGAATGCGGCTTGGCCACGAAGTTTTGATCGGTCAAGATGGACAGGGATTCAACAGTCCGGAATCTCGTCATCTGGATGAGTGTGCGATGGTTGAGGCCGTAGGTATCAAAACAAATGAGCATGGGCTCATCGATCGGTTTGAAGATGCGATGGCCTGCTGCAAACACCTGGATTCTCATGCGGCAGAAACCCAACACCAAATCACCGGCTGGCGGCCGTGGTTGATTGTGCGGTATCCGATTTAGCGCCTACCCATGCCAGTAGAAGGCCAGGCGGGCGGCGTCGAGCGGCGACAACCCCACTTGGACAACGGTCACCTGCTTAGGGGGCGCATCCATCGGGATTTACAACCAAGCGCGCGAGCAGCACATTCACCGGTTGGCCGGTGCCAAAACTCGGCAACTGCAACATGCAAGATTCGTACACGGTTATATCTTTTTGCGCATTCGCGTAGTGTCCAGCGTGAAAGCTATGTTCGAAATCAAGCAAGGCAAACAACGGGCGGTCCGGACAGGTCCGGTACATAGCTAGGACAAGTGGCACAGGGTTACCGTTGACAGCCCCTGAAACCCGCATTTTCAAAGAGAGCAATATTTGGGGGGCGCGCTCGCCAAATACGACCGCATTAGGGGGCACGAGCTTGGCCAGCTCCGCGGCGGCCGTTTTGTGCAGGTAGCTTCGCTGGGTCAACTCAAGCGTTCCTTTACGCCACACCGAGTTTACCATCGTGCCAAAGAGCAACAGCCCCACAAGTAACCAAACCCAGCGCGCATTCTGCCGAAAGATTTGCGGCATGGACCATACAGCAAAGAAAAGTAGGATCGATCCGACCTGCAACAGGAGCGCCGATTCTTTCATTGTATCTTTTACCGTCGGACTGTATCGAGAGGCGTCGGCCAAAGGCAATAGCGCATAACAGATCTCGGCAACCCCTAACGCGGCAAGCATGAGTCCCAGCACAGGCAGAAAGGTAAGCGGCTTATGCCGTGCACACAGGCCAATTAGTGCAAGCACGATGGTGGCCTTGAGAATGAATAGGCCATTTGCCAGCCACATGCACTGATTTGGCAACCAGTACGCGCAGGTCATGAACTGCTCCAGTCCAACGACTTCGTCTGCCGAAATTCGAAACGACTGGAACGTGATAACGATGTACGCCAGGCCGGCAATCATCAGGAAGCAGGCCAGCCAGCGCCTCATGCCAAACCATAGTTTCAAGTCCCGGCGTGCCTCAACCCATAGCACAGGCATAAACGCGATCACTGGTATGAAATAGTGCGCATAATACACAGGCATAATCATAATGCCCGCTGCATACAGTGGCAGCGTAGCGTACAGTACCAGTCGTGCATTCCACCGCATGGGAGCATCGGTTAGCCGCCGCAATAAAAGGAGCGTCGGCAAAACAATGATTAGTGGCACCCACATGCCTAGCAGGCCGTCCGTCGGGAAGCGCGGAAAGGCCGAGATCGCCTTCAGCGTGGAGGCCCAGTCAAAAACATTGGGGAGCGGATAACTCGAATTGGAACATGCCAGGAGTTGCTTAACGCTAGTCCCTTGTTCGATAGCATCGCCAACTAGTAAAAGCCGGATTCCACCCCAGTTGACCATGGCAGAGAGCAGGAAGCCCATGGAAAATAATACCGACCGGCGCACACGCTGACCGCTGTTATGCGTTGTCAGTGCCCCGCCCAGGCCCAGCGCGACCAGTATCCAGATCGATTGTTTGACCCATAGTCCAAATCCAAATATACAACCGCCCAGGAATGGGCTTAAAAAACCGTTGCGGCGCGCGACGATATATCCTATGACCACCACCGAGGCCATCAGCACGTCGCTACTTGCCGTTCTTTCGTAAACCATCAGCAAAGGATTCAACACACAGCAGGCACACAACGCAAAAGCAATCCACGGGAGTGTGCGGCGCGATAAAAAGAAGAACAAGGCTACCCATGCCAGGGTGCTAAATAATAGCGGGAAGACCCGGTGCGCCCACGTGGTCTGCCCGAAGATCGAAAATGAACCCCAGGTCAGGACATGCAAGGCGGGGCAAATGCCGTAGGTATTGGGTGAGCTGCGCAAGACATTTACAAATTGGCCAAAAAGATATTGATTCTTCCCCCCGCCGCAATAGTAACCTTCATCGGTTGCAAAATAGCCATATTCGTTCAGTGACGGGGTACCACCATCGCAGTCGATCCAGCGCCAGCGCGTGACAACCAACATACCGATGAGCAGCGCGCCAAACAAAATGCGGACCCCGACGGTTCGCCCCGTCAGGAAACGACACGATCTGACCGGTTTGCGCTCGGTGCTGACCGGTTTGCGCTCGGTGCTGACCGGTTGGACCACCACGCGTAAACGTTTCTTCATATCCCCCTCATCGAAGTAAAACTCGTATTATTCAAAACACCCATTCCGGCGCGGCAGCCTCATACACGGCCGGGATACTCACCGCATCATAGAAGGCGCGAACCGCCGCGATGATGTCAGTCACCTGCCCCGCGCCAAATCCGTAGAACAGGGGCAAGCGCACCAGGCAGTCGGCAAAGCGTCGGCAATTCAGCAGGTCACACGCCGCCGGTGTGCGCGAATAGAATGGGGAGTCCTGGAGACTCTGATAATGGAAAGCAGCCGTAACGCCACGTTTTAGCAGAAAGGCGATGAGTTGATTCCGCTCGTCTGCGCCGTTACACACCAAATAGAAGCTGTGCGCATTGTGAGCAGCATGGAGGGGCATCGTCGGCAGCGTGCATCGCCCCTGCGCCGCCAAGGTGGCTAGATCGTCCGCATACCGTTGCCATATGTATGTCCGCAAGCTTTGAACGAGCTCTAATTTTTCGAGCTGCCCCCAAAGGAAGGCAGCGGTGATTTCAGAAGGTTGAAAGGAGGAGCCGACATCCACCCACTCATACTTGGTGACCTCGCCGCGCGCATGCGCCGCCCGATTGGTACCCAGATTCCAAATTACCTCGGCACGCTGCACCAACCGGGGGGCATTGATTACCAGCATGCCACCCTCGCCACATTGAATGTTCTTAGTCGCATGAAAAGAGAAACAGGCCAGGTGGGCAATGCCACCGAGCGGATAGCAGGCGTCTTGTCGGTGCAGGCGCCCCTGCCAGGGATATTCCGGATCAGCCAGCTCGCCGCTATAGTACGCGTCGATAGCCTGCGCAGCATCCTCTACCACAAGCAACCGGTAGCGGCTGGCCAGCGCCATGATGCGGCGCATATCACAGGCGACTCCGCCATAGTGCACCGGCACAATCACCTTCGTGCGGGCTGTAATCAGCGGCTCGATCTGTTCCGCCTGCATGTTGGGATGGTTGCGGCCACTATCCACAAAAATGACTTTCGCCCCCTGCCGCACAAAGGCCTGTGCGGTAGACACAAAAGTGAAAGACGGCATGATGACCTCATCCCCCGGCCGCAGGTCTGCTAGCATCGCAGCCATTTCCAATGCGTCTGTGCAGGACGTGGTCAACAGACATTTTGTGAACCCATAGCGTTCCTCGAAATAGCGCTGGCATTTCTGGGTGAAAGGCCCGTCACCCGAAGTTTTGCCATTGGCAACGGCCTGCCCAATGTAGTCGAGCTCCCTGCCCACCACAGCCGATTTGTTAAAAGGAATCATGCGCCTCCTGCGCCCGTATGCGCGAGCGCCCGCAAACCTCTTTGACGGTCGACTGCGGCTTGCCGTTGTTGTTCAGATAGAGCCTGCCGAGATATTCGCCGACCATGCCCACCGACGTAAGCAGCAGACCACCAAGCAGCAATAGTAGGATCACAATCGTGATCCAGCCTTCCACGCGATGGCCGCTCCGGGCATATTGCGCCAGATAGAAGAGCGCCAGGAAGAATGCCCCAAGCGCACACACCATCCCGCTGCACGTGGCTACCCTCAGGGGCCAGACCGAGAAACCGGTCGCCACCCGCATAAACACCACCACCGACTTGGCCATGCCGTATGCGCTTTGTCCCAACTGGCGATCGTGATGCGCGACATCTGCCTGCCCGATGTTGTGCGTTACAGCCAGGATCAGGCCGTCAACATACGGGAAAGCCCCAGTGTATTTGACGACTTCTTTGACGATCTCCTGCCGGATAATCTTGAACGGCGACAAATATAGCTGTCTGGGCTTGGCGATTACAAGTTCTGCCAACTTGCCGTTCAGCCAGCTACCGAACCGTTTCCACCAGGCGTGTTTACGGACGGGGAAGTGTGCATAGCAGACATCCCATTCGTGGTCGCGACACTGTGCATAAAGGGCCAGCATATCGCTTGGGGCATGCTGCAGGTCATCATCCATAATGACGATGAAGCGCCCCTGCGCCAGGCGTAGGCCGCACAAAATAGCACTATCCTGCCCCGCGTTCTTACGCAGACGGATGCCGACCAGGTTCTGATGGTTCTCGCACAACCTTCGGATCACACCCCAACTGCCGTCGGTGCTTTGATCATCAACCAGAATCAACTCATGCGCATGCTCATGCAAAGCCGCCGCCGTCTGGCGGACCAGCTCCAGCAGGCACGGCTCGCTATTGTATACCGGCACAACCACACTTATTTCAACCATATGATCTCCACGACCATGTCGCGTGCGGTATGCACAATGCGATATTCGAAACCTATATCGTGTTGCATCGCGTTCAAAGTTTGCACCAAAGACAGTTCAGTAAATCGGAAAGGGTCGGCGTAGGGTTCGGTGCGGGTCAACCAGACGGCCATAATACGGCGTAGCCCCGTTGAACAGGTCCAGTTGTTGACCGGCTCCGACAGGATGAAGCGGGCGGAACACGCCTTGATTCTGAAGAACAGATCTTCCAGTTCACCTCTAAATTGGTATAGCGATCCCATCATGATGCACACGTCACAGAGGGGGAGCTTGTCTGGTCGCAGCAAATCTGCTTGGCGCGCATCGAACCGGTGGCGTCGGGCGTAGGCGACGAATGCATCGCTTTGGTCTATGCCGGTCCACGCCCTGGAGTGGCGGCGGCAATAGTCGGCTACCACCACGTCGGCAAAACATAATTCCAGCACGAAACTGTCCGTCTTGCGTAACTGCTGACAGACATGGCGAAAGCGCTTCCCGTATGGTTCCCAATACAGGAGTCGCATGATCACGCGGTAGAGCCAGAGGTGGCGGTATATGACGTTATTACATTTCATAATCCGCGACCACGCGTTTTACAGTTTGTCGACTTTCCAGAATTTCAACCTGTTCGCGTGCTTTGCGTACCACTGGCATCAAGCACCTCCTGTAATTATTGGATGGCTGCAAAAGGATCAAGGGTCCGCCGCTGGCCAGTTCCTGCGGCAAGGACGCGGTGTCCACGCCCAGTCGCGCCAGTATCTCAAGGGGGGGTTCGCCCCCGGCAAAGGTGTCGGCCACCACTTTGATGTGCTTGCGAACCAGCGCACAGGTCTGCGGTAAACCCGCAAAATAGCCCAGCATGTGTACATCCAGTGCGGGCTTGGCTAGGCCGAAGCAATCATCCTTAGAAATTCTTCGTCGCACACACATGGGTGTCTCCAGGTTTGCCCTGGTTACCTGTTCTTCGGCTGCGCGTGACATGGTTCATATCTCCCTGTGGGGCAACTTCATGAGCCCTGGTTTCGGACCGGCAGGAGCTCAATCATCCAAAGTCCTTCGCGTTTGCTGAAGCGAATGTCGCCGGCATGCGCCAGCCATCCAATGGCCATAGCCACCTCATTGGTGGTCGTGTCCGGCACCTTACGCGCTAGGTTTGCCAAGGATTGCGCGCCCGACTCCCTCAAAACTATGCGTACCAGTTCCGCCCAAGCCGGCAGCAAGGCCTCCATGCTGGCCTGGCTGCAGGCTTCCCCCTGGGGATGTGGCGTTGTTTCCACCAAATTAGTCCTTCCTGTGCTTTCGCGCACATACGCCCTAAGCTAGTTTCCGTAGCACAAGCTCAGCGTAGGCCAAGCATGATTCCAGCGCTATTGGACGATTTCTGTATTGGAGGGTGAAGAATTCGCGGTGTAGGACCTACGCGTGCACCCGCCTTTACAGGGGATCCCTCTGCAGGAGATTCCGCACCGCGAATTTTTCACCCCCGAAAGCAGAAATCGTCCAATAGCGCCGGCGCACAGACCGGCCGTATGCTCATGCTACGGTGAAACGGCAAGATGCGAGTTTCACCCATTTGGCGCGTCATGGTGACGCTGTTGACGAGAACAACCAAAGAACAGATACAATGAAATCAGTAATGTTTCAATGTCTTGCGGCTGGTATGCTGGTTATGGGGGTAGGCTGCGTAGGGGCCCAACAACCCATTTAGGCCGGCTAAACCTCGGTTAGCCCTTCGCGCACCGCATATTTGGTGAGGCCGGCCATGGTCTGAACATTCAACTTTTGCATCAGATGTTCGCGGTGGGAGTGGACCGTCTTGATGCTCAGGTTCAAATCGGCGGCGATTTCTTTTACGGATTTCTCTTCCGCCAGCATTTGCAGAATCTCGCGTTCCCGGTCGGTTAACTGCGAGAACGCAGAGGTCGGGGCAGCGGTTGAATTTCGCACGTAGTTTTCGACAAGGGTTCCGGCGATCGCCGGACTGAGATAGGTCTGGCCGTTCATCACGACCCGGATCGCCTGGATGAGTTCATCTGCCTCGCACTTCTTGCACAGGTAACCGTTCGCCCCGGCGCGCAGCATTTCGGCGACGTATTTCTCGTCCGTGTGCATGGAGAGCGCAATCACATGCGTCTTGGGCAAGTCCCGCTTGAGCTGCCGTGTGGCTTCAATGCCGTTCAGCGACGGCATCCCAATATCCATGATGACCACATCCGGCCGCAGTTCGGTGATCTTTGCAATCGCATCCCGCCCATCCTCCGCCTCGCCGACAATCGTCAGATCCGCTTCCTCGGTAATGAGACCGCGCAGACCTTGGCGGAATATCCTATGATCGTCAGCCAGAAATACCCGGATCGCCATTTGCCTGCTCCTTTTTGTCATCCCCGCAGCGGACTGGCAGTGCCACGGTCGCCCGGGTGCCTGCGCCACGTGAGGAATTCACGGTAAATCGTCCGCCGAGATGTTTCATCCGCTCGCGCAGGTTGAACAGGCCAAAGCCGCCCGTACGACTGAAACCGTAACCTGCTTCGGCCGCATCAAACCCAACCCCATCGTCCACCACGGAAATGAACACCTCTTCTGCATCGCCACCACATGTGACAGTCACGCGGGTGGCTTCCGCATGCTTCGCCACATTAATGAGTAGTTCCCGCGCCGCCCGATAGAGCACCACACGTTCGTCACTGGAAAGATCCTGCGGCGTGCCCTGGTCATGGCAGGAGATGTCCAAGGCATGATACTTACCCATGTCCCGACATAGCTCATCCACGGCCGCCGGCAACCCCAAGGTATAGAGTGCGGGCGAACTGAGGTCGAACGTTAGAGAGCGTAGTTCGCCGATGGTCTGGTCGATCAGCTCGCGACTCTCCTCGATGGCGGTGGTCACACCTTGAGGGGCTGGCAGCTTAAGGGCGCGACCGAGCTTCATGAAGCAGGTGGCCAGCAACGGTCCGGCCTTATCGTGAAGACCTGCTGCAACCTGTCGGCGATCCTGCTCCTCCGCCAGGGCCGTCTCGACGGCCATGGAACGCAACTGACGATCATATGCCACAAGTTTCGCCTGCAGGGCTTCGCGTTCATGCGCATCCTGCTGCAGTGTTTCCGCCATGCGATCAAAAGCAGCCGCCAAATGGGTGATCTCTTGTGGGCCACTGGTCAAACCGGTGCGGGTGGCGAGATCGCCGGCCCCCAACCGCTGCGTGGCTTTCACCAGCACGGACACCGGGCTCGCGATGAATACGCCTGTGCCGAACCACACTGCGAAGATCAACACGATCCCAACCAGCGACACCCCCAGCATACTCCGGTGCATGTCGCTTTTGGCGGCGGCTAAAGCTGTTTCCCGGGAAACCCCGATGCTCACAATAATGTCGCCGGAGACAGCCTTTACCGAATTGAAGGCGTACAAGCGCCGTACACCCGAGACGCCCACTAGGTCAGCGAGGCCTTCTCCTTTTTTGATGATTTCGTTAAACACCAATGAATCGGGGAATCGTTTGCCAATCCACTTCGCCGTGTCCGGCTGCCGTGTCAGCACGGTGCCAGACCGGTCAAGGATGTTGAGGACCATGTCGCGAGGGAAGAGCGACTGTTCGCCAGTCACCCGGTTCTCCGCCAGCAGCGCATCCAGCCACCCCAGGTCCAGCCAGACAAAGGAGACTGCGGAACGATTTGTGTCGATCCCACCTGCCACATAATAGGCGACACAGAGCATACCCTTGCCGCCGAAACTGCTCCCAGAACCGCTCGCATCGAACCGCCCGACTACGAGTTTTTTTGAAGCGGTCGCAGCCTTCAGGAGGCCCTCGTCGATCGTCTCGGCTGGCACGCGGCCCAGCGACGCCGTGCGATACGTCTCCCCAGTAGGGATCACCACGACGAATTTGGAGTAATAGGGACAACTATTGGCGAGCTCTGCCAGAATGGCATTGCGCTGCTCTGGACTGGTCGTGCGACTGATGTTGGCCGCCATGATCAGCATCTGCCGCGTATTTTCCATCAGATGATTTACGTCACCGGTGATGAACGTCGTGAGCCGTTGCACCTCCTGCTCAAGCGCCTCTGATTCACGCACAAACTGGCGTTGTGCTCCATGCCAGATCAAGGCCAGCAATGGCAGCGTGATCAGGATGATCGCCGCGATCAAGTGCGCCCGAAGGCTGGCTTTTGATAATATACGCATGGGTCGCATCGCAAGCTTGCTTGGCCCCGGATCGAACCGCTCGGCTAGTCTTTACGCAGATCGCAACGATCCTGTCATTCCCATGATGCGCTTGCCAGCTTGAGTCCGAAGCTACTTCAGCTAGCGCGACTGTATCATAGCCCGTCCACTGAAGGTTAAGGTTTTGCTGTTCTGCCTCCCCCGGCGACCCATGGTCTTTTCCTGAAGCGCCACCTAACGCAGGCTGGCTGTAGCAAGGGCTTTGTGGTAACCGCAGAAGCCGCTTTTGTGTATGCTAGCAGTGCGAGGTGTTGGTTGGCAGAGGATTTGGACACGGGCAGGATCGGTGCAGACCATTCATGTTGGCCACAAAAGGCACATAAATCACAAAAAACCGCTTTCTTTTGTGTC
>CAIOST010000243.1 GCA_903861045.1 uncultured bacterium
CCCACTCGTCGCCCCTCCACTTCGACCGTACGCGTCGCCCGTACTCGTCGACCGACCCGCGCCGGATAACGGCCCATGTAACGCCAAGGCGCAATGGCGCCAAGGGTTCAGCAATCGGAACCGCCTGCGGCGCCGTTAAATGCCAACAATATCGCCCCCAGCGGCCTTGGCCGCTGGCAGCGCAAGATGGCAGCCAGCCAGACGCGGGACGCAGAAAAAAGTATCGGCAGGAATGCGCGAGGTGCGCCGGCGCGACGGCGCCTCGCGCGGGGTACTTTTTCTGTAGTTGCGCGGCTGGCCGCCGATCTTGGCCGTCCGGCGGGCGAGCCCGCCGGGGCGGCCCGTCGCAGGGCGATGGCTGGCGTAGTGGCCGGCCGGCGCGGCGGGCACCTCGCCCTTGTCTCCCACGCCATCCTAGCGCATGATGAACACAGTGCCGCTGGGCGGCACGTAGGTCTCGTAGGCACCGATGTCCACGATGATCGGCCCCGGCTTGTTGCCCTTGATCAGCCGGTTATTGCCGACCACATCCTTGGCACCGGTCATCCATGTTTGGTTCGCGCCGGCGTCAATACAAAGGGAGGCGTGCTTCAGGCTGTAGTCGCCGCCGGCAAAGTTGACGAAGAGCGGGTCGTCCGGGATGCAGCCGGTGCCTGCTACCACGGGGTTGGTGGTGCAGGTGTAAGTGATACCCGCAGCCGAGGTCGTGTAGAAGTTCTTGTACGTGGCGTTGTTCGGAGCCGCGTTACTGTAAACGATGCAGTTCAGGATCGTGCCGGCGGTGCCGCTCGTGCGATACACCCCGCCGCCGCCGACCGCGCCGCTGGCACTGTTGCCGACGATCGTACAACTCTCGATGGTGCCATTTTGCAGGTACACGCCGCCGCCGGCTTTGTCGCCGCCGCCGCCGGGATTGTTCACGGCGTTGCGGGCGATCAGGCAGTTGCGGATCAGGGCGCCGATCGCGTAGATACCCGCTCCGCCCGCACTGTTGCCCTCGTTGCCATTAAGCACATTGTCGAGAATCTGGCAATCGAGGATCTGACCGCCAGTCGCATAGATGCCGCTCCCCTGCACGTTTGCGCCGCCCCCATTGTTTCTGATGATGCAGTTTGAGACCGTGCCGCCGCTCATGTATACGCCGCTGCCGAAGTGGTTGTCGCAGAAGCCGTTGTTCCGGATGATGCACTCCCGCACCCAGCCGGCGCTCATGTATACGCCTTGACCGTTGTAGTTCGCTGTGAGCACGTAGACTTCCTGGATCGTGAACCCCTGCAGCACGGCGTTCGCGTCGCTCAGGCTGCTCAGGCGGTACCCACCGTTCACGAGGGGGCGGATGATCGTATTCGAGGCGCCGCTCAGACCGCCGGCGAAACTGCGCAAGGTCACTATTTTGCCCAGAGTAAGCGTGTTCGTGATGTTGTATATGCCGTTGGAGACAAGGACCTGCGAGCCGTTTACCGTGGCCGCATTCAGGGCGGCCTGGATATTGTTGCTGGCGGCCGTAGCCCAACTGGTGTAGGGGGCCGCGGCCGTCGGGTTGTTGGTAACCACGTAGTGGGTGGTGCCGGCCGAGACGTAGTTGGTCTTACTCTTGGTGGCCACTTCACTCGCGGCATTATCCACCTGAAGCCTGGGATGATACACGCCGACGGTGTTGTAGGTATAGGAGACGCTGGAACCCGACGACACGTCATCGTAGGTTCCGTCGTTGTCGAAGTCCCAGCGATAGACCAGCCCGGTCAGGTTCGTGCCGTAGGCGCTGCCGGTGAACTGCACGGTGAACGGTGCCGGGCCGAAGGACTGGCACGTGAAGGGTGCCGTAAGCAGGGCGCGCGGGCTGGCGAGAAAATCGCAGGTGAGCGCGGCATGGTACTCATAGGCGCCCATGTCCACGGAGGCGGTCCCGATGCCCGGGATATTCTGCTGGCGTGCGTTGCCGGCCAGGTCCGTGGCTCCGGTAACGACCGCGTCGTCGCCCGTGTCGATGCAGGGCGAACCTGTGCGGAGTTGGTAGTTGCCCTCGGTGGTGTCCCGGAATAGCGGATCGCTGCTGATGCAGCCGCCGGCTCCAGCCACCACGGGGTTGGTGGTGCAGTTGTAGGTCCAACCCGTATCGCCACTGTAGGTGTTCTGGTAGGTTGCGTGACTGGAGGTGTTGTTTAAGACGATGCAGTTCCTGACCGTGCCGGCGTTGGCTTCGTTGCGGTAGATCCCGCCGCCGCCGCTGGCACCGGCTCTGTTTGCGGTAATCGTGCAGTTTTCGAGCGTGCCGCCCGCCAAACACACGCCGCCGCCCACGCCCGGCCGCCACTGATGACGCAGTTCGATACAACTCCGCCTGTCAGATAGACGTTGCCGCCATTTATACGGTCGCCGTTTCCGTTGTTCAGTATCGTGCAGTTCCGCACAAGCCCGGCGACTACGTACGCGCCGCAGCCGTACATCGTGTCGCCGTTGTTGTTCACCATAATGCAGTTTTGGACCACCGCGCCGCTGGAGTTCACATAAACACCGCCGCCGAGCATCGTGCCAGAAGATCTTACGGCATCACGCATCGTGAATCCATCAACCGTGGCATCCGCGGTCACGTTAAAGATGTGCTGGTTTCCCGTGCCGCCCTTCACGATCGTCGCCGCAGCATTGGCCAGTCCGCCGTACACGCCATTGCCAAAACTGCGCACGGTAATCGACTGGTTGAGCGCGATCTCGGCCGAGATGTTGTACGTGCCGTTGGAGACGGTGACAGTAGAACCGGCGCCGGCGGAGGTCGCCTTGGCAACGCCGTTGCTGATGGTGAGCAGCGGCTGGCTCCAGTCCGCGCCGCTGTTACTGTCCAACCCGGTGGTAGCCACGAAATACTCCGTCGCCGGTGCCGTGCCCGCCAGCAGCCCGGCGACAAGTAGCGCCCGCAGCCTAGCGGTTTGGCGGGCGGGAAGCTTGGCAGAACGGCGCCTGCTCGACGCTGTAGCCGCGATACTAGTTTGCTGCTGCATGGCCATGCTCCTGCTAGTCGTTGCGATGAGAAGCAAGCCCGAGCCAGCGTGAGCGTCCTGTTCCAGGACGCCCCCGGGCAGCTCGCGGGCATGACTCTCAATAACTTGGGTGTATTGTCTCAAATACGGGGTGGGGTGGGAAGGTAAAATTGGGCAACCATTTGACGCCAGCGGCAATGGGATATCTTCAGTCTTAATCTCAGGTCTTAATCTCCGGTCTTAATCTGTCCAGCGGCAAGACAAAAACCCAAGATTAAGACCCCGGCCGTCCAGCGCAGGCCGTAGCCAGTAGCCCCGGCCCGCCCCGGGCCGCGGGCCGCACGATCCAAGGTGGTTATAGGTCCGGCTTGGCGGGCGCCTCGCCATCCCACTCGTCGCCCCTCCACTTCGACCGTACGCGTCGCCCGTACTCGTCGACCGACCAGCGCCGGAGAACGGCCCATGTAACGCCAAGGCGCGAGGACGCCAATGGTTTAGTAAGCGCACCCGCCTGCGGCGCCATCAAATGCCAACAATATCGCCCCCCAGCGGCCTTGGCCGCTGGCGGCGCAAGATGGCAGCCAGCCAGACGCGGGACGCAGAAAAAAGTATCCGCAGGAATGCGCGAGGTACGCCGGCGCGACGGCGCCTCGCGCGGGGTACTTTTTCTGTAGTTGCGCGGCTGGCCGCCGATCTTGGCCGTCCGGCGGGCGAGCCCGCCGGGGCGGCCCGTCGCAGGGCGATGGCTGGC
>CAIOST010000244.1 GCA_903861045.1 uncultured bacterium
TAGAGCCTTGCCGGACTTCTCGGGCCTCCGATTGTCGATCGATGCGCCTTCTTTCGGGTCAGTTCGTGCATTCGACGTGGTTTATCCGCCTCAAATGAGGCAGTCCTTCGACCCTCGCGCTGAACTCTCGCAGTTTGGGGCAACGGACCACCCCTTGACACGCGCGCAGAATTGTGCAACTCTTGTTGTACAAGTTAGGAGTTGCTATGAAAGCCCTGAACATATCCGAGGTTCGCATGCATCTGCCCGCCCTGATTGAGGGCGTGGCACACAACCAGGAACCAATCATGGTGATGCGCTACGGCGCACCGCTGGCCATGATCGTGCCGGTCACACCGGACGCGCACACACAGACGCGCTACCCGTTACGGGGCCGCCCCATCACCGTGGCGGATGATTTCGACACCCCCATGCCTGATCTTTGGAATGCCTTGGGTGGTGCGGAGCAACCGCCGGCTAACGGCCGGCGTAAGGCGTAAGCCCATGATCATCCTGGACACGCAAGCGTGGCTTTGGTGGGTACATGATCCCTCGCGGCTTTCCGCACGGGCGGTGCGTGCCATTCGCGAGGCAGAACTGGCGGATGGCATGCTGGTGTCGGTCATCTCGGTGTGGGAGATTGCTATCAAAAGTTCCTTAGGCAAGCTAGAACTCTCCATGGACATGGACGCTTGGTTCCGGCAGGCACGGGCTTACCCGAATCTGGTGGTTGAGCCTGTTTCGGCCCATGACGCCATCGCCAGCACGCGTCTTCCCGGTGAATTTCATCGCGACCCGGCGGATCGGATCATTGTCGCCCTGAGCCGCAGGACGGGCGCCGCACTCGTCACGGCCGACAAGCTGATCCGTGACTACCCTCATGTTGTGACGGTCTGGTGAGCGACGCGGACAGCGTTGCAGGGCCGGCAGAGCCCTGAGGGCCAAAAGGGTTATAGTAACTACTCAGGGAGGCGCCTGGGAGGCCGGATATGGGGGATCAGGTCTACCGCTCTATGGGTTCGGTCATGGCCTAAACTATACGACCTTTGAATACGGCGCGCTGCGCCTCAACCGGGCAACGCTCTCTGCGGTGGATGTTATGACGGCCACCGTGATGGTGTGCAACACGGGCTTGCGTGCCGGCGCCGAGACGATCTTTTGGTATCTCCGCGATCCGGAGGCCTCGATCACCCAGCCTCGCCGCCGGCTTATCGCTTTTGAGAAGATTGACCTCGCTCCTGGCGAAAGCCGGGAGGTCTCGCTGCTGGTCGACCCGCAGGCGCACCTGAATTATCCTGATGCGGATGGGCGGCGCATCCTGGAGCCGGGAAGCTTTGTGTTGGAGGCCAGCCGCTGCGTCGAGGCGGAGTTTACGCTGCTGGAAGTAACACGCACGTAGCGCGTATCCGACCCTTGGTATCCCCGCCACCTTCCCGCCTTCGCGCCCTTGCGCCTTGGCGTTAGAATCATCGTATTGCATGGGGACGGCGTGCCGGCCGGCCCCATCCGGTCACCGGAAATCGGTTCCGCCACATTGACGCCGCCCCTATATGAATCTAATATGTAGCTTCTCTGTTCAAACGAAGGGTTCCGTTCCAGCGAAAGCGTCTGTCATCCATGAATCGAAAAAAGAATCACGACCATCCGCACCACTCCGACGAGGCTGCGCCAGCCGTGGCTGACTTAGCCGCCGAGGCTACCCCCGCCACCCCCGCACCGGAGCCGAATGAACCGCCGGCCGTCGCCCCGGCGCTGGAGTCCGAAGTGGCGGCGTGGAAGGATAAGTACCTGCGCCTGATGGCGGACTTTGACAACTTCCGCAAGCGCCAGGCGCGCGAACGCGAAGATTATACCCGCCGCGCCACCGAGTCGTTGATGGAAGAGCTGCTGCCGGTCATGGATCATCTGCAGTTGGCGCTCACCAGCGCCCCGGATAAGGCCTCCCCCCTCGCCACCGGTGTGCAAATGGTGGCTGACCAGTTCATGGCCACCCTGGCGCGCTTTGACCTGAAGCCGTTCGCCGCGCTCGGCGAACCGTTTGACACGAACCGCCACGAGGCGGTTTCCGAACTGGCCAGCGATCAGGTTCCTGCCCAGCATGTTTTGCACCAAGTGCGCGGCGGCTACCTGCTCGGCAACCGCCTGCTGCGCCCGGCACGCGTGGTGATCTCCAGCGGTCCGGCCAAGCCCGCCGAACCACCTTCCGCCGGCCCGGTGTGTGATGAAGCCGTAGATCTGTCGGCCCCCTGAATACACTCCCCCCCACAAACCCACACACCCACCCCCCCACACACTCACCCTTCCACCTCTCACCCCAAGTCACCCCCATGGCAACCAAGCGCGATTATTACGAGGTGCTCGGCGTTAGCCGCAGCGCCTCGGCCGAAGAGATCAAGAAATCCTACCGCAAGCTGGCGATGCAGCACCATCCGGATCGTAACGCCAACAATCCGGCGGCCGCGGAAAAGTTTAAGGAGCTCTCCGAGGCGTATGAAGTGCTGAGCGAGCCCAAGAAGCGCCAGCAGTACGACCAGTACGGGCACGACGGGTTAAAGAGCTCCTTCGGTCCGGGCGGCTTCGATTTCTCGCGCGACTTCACGCATATGTCCGACCTGCAGGACATTCTGGGGAGCCTGCTCAACGGCGAGGGTGGTTTTGGCGACATCCTGGGCGGCGGCCGCCGGCGCTCGCGCACTGGCCCGCAGCGTGGCGATGATCTGCGCTTCGACATTGAAATTGACCTTGAGGAGGCGGTTTTCGGCGCCGAACGGGAAGTGGAACTCCCTGTCACGGAAGAGTGCGAAAACTGCCACGGCACGGGCGCAGCCGCAGGCGCTGGCCGCGAGACCTGCCGACAGTGCAGTGGCCGTGGCTACGTCATCTCCGGAGGCGGTTTCTTCCAGGTCCGCCAGGGGTGCCCGGTCTGCAACGGCGAAGGGACCATGATCCGTAACCCGTGCAACAAGTGCAACGGCGCTGGCCGCACCCGCGCCCGCCGGCGCATCTCGCTGCGCGTCCCGCGTGGCGTTGAGACCGGTTCGCGCCTGCGCCTCGCCGGCAAGGGCGAAGGAGGCGGTCGCGGCGGACCACCCGGCGACCTCTATGTGGTGGTGCATGTGCGCGAACACACCCTCTTCGAACGCCAGGGCGACGACCTGCTCTGCTCCGTCCCCGTCTCGCCGATCGTAGCTGCTTTGGGCGGCGAGATCGAGATCCCCACGCCAGACGGCTTTGCCAAGATCAAGCTCCCCCCCGGCACCCCCAACGGCAAGGTCTTCCGCCTGCGCGACAAGGGCGTACCCAGCATCGAGGGGCGCGGCCATGGCGACCTGCATGTGCGCGTGGTCCTCGAAGTCCCCACCCGCATCACCAGCAAGCAGCGCAAGCTCCTGGAGGATTTCGCCGCTGCCACCGACAACAGCAACTACCCCGATGCCGCCACGACGCACAAAACCGCCGAGGAGTTCTTCACCCGCCGCGATACGCTGCGCCGCGCCACCAAAGCGTAAGGGGCGAGAGTATAGGTTTCAGGGTTCAGGTGTCAGGTGTCAGGTGTTCAGGGTTCAGGGGAGATGGTTTCAGGTGTCAGGTGTTTAGGGTTCAGGAAAGAAGGGTTCAGGACGGATTTCGCCACCAGAACGGACACGCATTTGGAGGCAATCTATCTGACCGAGCAAAAGCGGCTGAATCAGCAGGTCGGCAGAAAGAAGGACAATGACAAAAATCAAGAATCATCCGATCATGTTGAGACTGTCATTACATGCCGCCGGAATAGTCGTCTACATAGCAGCGCTTTGGCTTATTGGCATCGACTTGTTGGCCAGCCCCCTTTCTCTTCGTCGATTGCTTGGTTTGACCATATTGTTCTTTGGTTGTGACGCACTGGTTTTAGAGATTGGCCACCGATTGAAGAAGATATCGGCATCACCAAATTCAACAACAGCAGACTAATGATTGGGCCGAACCAACGGCTACTGCCTCGTCGTCCGTGGACCTGCAGAAAGTTGATGGACAGTAGCGGCGAAGCAGAGCCGCGACGATCTTCCCTGAACCTGTGCCACCTACCACCTGTCACCTGAACCATGACACCTAGCCCCTAGCCCCTAGCACCTACCACCTGTCACCTGCCACCTGCCACCTGCCACCTGACAAGACGCCGCCATGCACCGTCACTACCTTGAACCGGCACGCTTCCCGCAGACCGCGCTTGAGCTGGACCGCGACGAAGCGCGTCATCTGCAGACCGTGCTGCGCGTGCGGGATGGCGAGCTGGTGGAACTGTTCGATGGCCAGGGGCGCACTGCCCGGGCACTGGTCACTGTGACCGGCCGGCATGGGTTGCATCTCGCGTTGGCAGCCCCGCCCACCTGCCACGCCCCACCGGCCTGCCAACTGCTGCTCTTCGCCTGCGTCAGCAAGGGGAAGCGCATGGATTGGACCATCGAGAAGAGCGTGGAGCTGGGCGTCAGCCGGATCATTCCCGTCCTTTCCGAGCGCACCATCGTGCGGCTCGATGAAGAGGGGGCGGATGGCAAGGCCGACCGCTGGCTGCGCGTCGCCGTGGAGGCGGCCCGCCAGAGCGGCGCCGTGTGGCTGCCAACTATGGACGTGCCGCAGTCGCTCCCTGCGGCGCTGCCGGTCGTGCGGGCCTGTGCGCCGGTCTTCGTGGCGGCACTCACGCCGACCGCCCAACCGCTGCGGCAGGTGCTGGCTGGTCTGCGCGCACCCCACCCGCCACCTGCCACGGTCGGCTGGTTTGTAGGACCGGAAGGGGACTTCACGCCGGACGAACTGCGCCTGCTGCTCGAAGCCGGCGCCATCCCGGTCTCCTGTGGGCGTCAGGTGCTCCGCACCGAAACCGCCGCCATCTGGGGGCTCTGCGTGCTCGGCGCCGAGTTTCTTTAGACGCCAAATTGGCACCGCAAGACCCGCCCAGCACAGCCCACGCACAAACTATTACCTCGTATGGCTGTAAGATTTGCCCCGATTCGCGCATATACCTGGGGCTAAAAGGGGTCGTATTGAAAGCGCCGATTAAAATCGGCAGTTACATGTAAAGTTTCCTAGCGGGGCGGGAGTGGCCGGGGCCGGGTAGGCAGGAGGTCGGCCGACCATTTTGTGATGGTGGCGTTGCTTTTTGCTCTCCGAAAGTCGTACTATGAGGCCGTCTCCGCTCGGGAAGGGATCGCCTGGTGGACGGGCGGGCTCGGCTGAGCCTGCCCGGTGAACCACGGATGGTCGCCGGGATGTGTACGGCGCCGTCCCCCGCGACCCTGGGTCGTGGGGACGGGAGATTGGGGCGGAAAGTCGCGCCATTCCGCGCCATAATGCGAATGGCGGGTAGCCCCGGCCCGCCCCGGGCCGAGGGCACGACTTTCTTTACATGAGCTTAATTTGCACTGGCGAAGGGCGAAATGAGGTTGCGGGCTTATGAAGCATCCTGCTGCACAAAGACGCATCCACCGTCTTGCATGGGCCACCCTTGGTCTGCTGTTACTGCTGTGGCACAGCCAGGCCGCGGACGCGCCCGAGACCATGCGCCCCGACCAACTCAAGTCCGGCATGAAAGGCTACGGCCTTTCGGTCTTCAAAGGCACAAAGCCCGAGCGCTTTGAGGTCGAAGTGCTCGGCGTCCTCTCGAATGCTTTTCCCAGGCAGGACCTGATCCTCATACGCCTCAGCGGCGCCAATCTTGAGAAGCATAAAGTTATTGCCGGCATGAGCGGCAGCCCGATCTATATCAGTGGAAAGCTCATCGGGGCCCTCGCCTACGGCTGGGGTTTCGAGAATGAGCCCCTGGCCGGGGTCACCCCGATTCACAACATGCTCGCCGAGCTCGATCACGCCGACACCAACGCGGTTGCCAGCGCCTCGCCCCCCGTCGCGGCCGGCAAAGGGAACGAGGCTGCGCCGTTTCCGCTGCTCACGCCGCTGGCGCTGGGCGGGTTCAGCCCGCGCTTGATCGCGCGCGCCGCCGAGGAACTCGCCCCGTTCGGATTTCTGCCGACCGCCGCCGGCAGCCACGGCGCCACCACCGGAATCACGGCCCGGCTCGAACCGGGGAGCGCCATGGGCGTCGAGCTGATCCGCGGCGACCTGAACGCCGTGGCGATCGGCACCGTCACCTGGGTCGGGAACAATCGGGTGCTGGCCTTCGGACATCCGTTTTTTCAGGCCGGCCGCATTGAGGCGCCGGTCGTGCAGGGCGAAGTTCACGCCATCATGTCCAGTGTCGCGCGCTCCTTTAAGCTGGCCTCTGCCGCCGGTGAAGCCGGCGCCCTGATCGGGGACTGGCAGAGCTGCATTGTCGCCGACACCCGGCGTCGCGCCCGGATGATACCGGTCACCATGGCCGTGCACAACCGCGACACCGGCCACCGCGCGCGGTACGCGGTGGAGGTCATTGAAAACGAGGCTCTCAGCGCGCGTCTCGTCCAAATGGCGATTGCCGAGGGCGTCAGTGCCGCCTCCGCTTCCTCACAGGATACCACCGTCCGGATCGCCCTCACCGCCGAGCTGAACGACCGCACCGTGCGCCTCACCGACACCGTGTTCAACGCCGGCGGCGGCTTACTGGCTGCGCCCGCGATCGAGCCGGTCAACGCGTTCTTCACAACGCCGTTCGGCCACCCGGTCGTGCGACGTATCGACGTGCAGATTGAGGCCGTACTGCAACGACGCACCGCTGAGATCACGCGGGCGTTTTTCCGCAAGGCGCAAGCCAACCGCGGCGAAGCGGCGCAACTTTCCGTCGTGCTCAAGCCCTACAACCGCCCCGAAGTCACCCTGACCATCGCGGTTCCCGTGCCGGCCGGAACCGACAGCCAGCGCCAGCTTACGGTTGCAGTTCTGGCCGGAACTGACGCCCCCCCAGACATCGCGCCGCCAGACAGCCAGAACGATTTTTTTGACGCCCTGGAAAAACAGCATCGCGGCACGGAGCTCGTCCTGCTCGTGCCACAGTCCAGCCAGGGGCTGGCGCATCGCGGCAAGCTGCTGAAACAACTGCCACCCAGCGCCATCACCGTTCTCAGCGACGAATCCGCCACGGCGGCCTCCGGCCAACCCGATGTGCAACAAATTGTTGTGCCAACCGAATGGGTCCTTGGCGGACAAGCCGCAGCCCGCATCCCGATCCGACAGGAGTAAACACCATGCCGAACGCCCGCCTGCTCTTGCTGCTCCTCTTGCTCTGCCGTCCGGCCCTGGCCGTCAACACCGAGCGCTGGGAGGTGAAAGCCCCCGCCGATTTTCAGCGCGGCAAACTGCAGCTCCTCACGCTGACCAGCGACACTGGCATCCAGCCCGGCTATGGCGTCACACGCCTCGGCGACTTCGCGAAGGAAGTCTGGAGCAGCACCGTGACCGGGGACGGGACCATCTGGTTCGGCACCGGCTCGCCCGCCGATGTGTATGCCATCGGCACCAATAACCAACCGGCCAAGATCTTTCAGACCGAGGCGGTTGCCGTCACCGCACTGGCAGCCGACCCACACGGCAGTGTGTTCGCTGCCACGTTGTCCGGCGGAAAGATATTCAAGATCACCCCCGGCGCCAAGCAGGCCGGCACGGAGTTCTGCCGGTTGCCGGCGCCTTACATTTGGGCCCTAGTCGTGGACAAGGACAACGCGCTCTTTGCCGCCACCGGGCCGGACGGCAAGATCTATCGCATCACCCCCGACGGCAGGGCGGAGGAGTGGTACGATGCCGAGGACGCCAACATCGTCAGCCTCGCATTCGACCCCGATGGCTCGCTCTTTGCCGGCAGCGGCGACCGCGGCTTGCTGTACCGCGTGACCGGCAAAGGCAAGGCGGTGGTGCTCCACGAGTTTGCCGAGGACGAAGTAAAGTCGCTGGTCGTCAGCGGCGGGCAGCTCCTGGTCGGCGTCAACAAGTTGAAGGCGCGCCGCCCGCGCAATGCCAGTGGCCGCCAGGCACAGGCCGCCGAGTTCGAGAAGCTGACGCAACGTCTCGACCGGCAGTTTGGCGCCCCGCCCATGGAGGATGACGACCGCCATGCGCGTGAAACACCCGCCGCCATGCGCAGCGGCAACGCGCTGGCCGGTGCCCTGTATCAACGCAGTGCCAACGGACGCCTGGATCGCTTGTCCGGCTGGGAGCATGAATCCATCCTGCACCTGACGGTCGACGGTGCTGGGCGCGTCCTCGTCGCCATGGCCGGCCAGGGACGCGTCTACCGGGTGCCGGACAATCAGCACTGGGAACTGCTCTTCGACCTCGACGAGCAACAGGCCGGCACCCTCGCGGTCCGGGCCGGAAACCTGGCCTTCATCGGCACGGGCAACGTCGGCGCCGGCTATCTCGTGGACGCGCAATTGGCCAGTAACGGCGAATATACCAGCGAAGTCCACGATGCAAAGTTTCTGACCACGTGGGGCAACCTGCTCTGGCAGGGAACAGGCGAAATCCCGATCGCCACACGCTCCGGCAACACCGCACTGCCTGACACAACCTGGTCGGCCTGGTCAGACCCGCTGCGCGCCGCAACTGCAAAGGTAAGCAGCCCGAACGCACGGTTTATCCAGGTCCGCGCGCAGCTTTCACGCGCCGGCAACGCACGCTTGCAGTCGTTTACGCTCTATGCACAAACGCAAAACCAGAAGCCGGAAGTCACGGCCATCGAGTTCGGCGACAAGCCGCACCCGGCCCCGGAAAAGTCCAAGGCCGACGCCATCGCCGCCGCCGCCGAAGCCAAGCCCGGTGCAACGGAAGCGGAGGACGCGATCATCGGCGTAGCGGGGGCACTCACGGCGAAACCGGAGGAAACGCACCCCAAACAAGCTACGACCATCAAACAGATCCGCTGGCACGCAAGCGACAAGGATGGGGATGCGCTGGTGTATCGGTTGTCTTACCTGGCCGAGGGCGACGACGTGTGGCTGCCGATGTCGCGGAACAAGCAGCCGTTGCGAAAGCGCGAGTACAACTGGGACACCGAATCGGTGCCGGACGGCTGGTACCGCGTGAAAGTCGTGGCCAGCGACGAGGAAGCTAATCCGGCGGGTGAGGCGCTGCGCGACGAAAAGCTCAGCGATCCGCTGCGCGTGAACAACCGGCGCCCCGACGTGCTGCAACTGGCATTTGACGCCGCCAGTAGCACGCTAACCGGCCGTGTGCATGCCAACCTCGGCCTAATTCGCCTGCTGGAGTTCGCGCTCGACGGTGGCGAGTGGACCATTTTTGCGCCGCTGGACGGCGTGCTGGATGACCGGGACGAAGCGTTTGCCTTGCGGCTGACGCTCGATCCCGGTCCGCACACCTTGGCCGTCCGCGCAACGGATGAAGACGGCAACGTGGGCATCGAAAAAACCCTCCTACGCCGGAAATAACGGACACATGATACGACTCAACCATGTCAGCATGGAGTATCGACTGACGGGCACACGCGTGGCGGCCCTGCGGAACGTGAGCCTGGAGATCGCTGCGGGAAGTTTCGTGGCGATCATGGGCCCGAGCGGATCCGGCAAGACCACGCTCATCCAATTGGTGGCCGGACTACTCACGCCGACCAGCGGCGAAATCACGGTGTCCGGTCATGATCTGCATGGGCTCAATGATCGGGCCATGTCAGAATTCCGGAATCGAACCATCGGCTTCGTTTTCCAGTCGTTTCACCTGCCCAGTTACTATACGGCCGTAGACCAAGTGGCTTTGCCGCTCGTCTTTGCCGGTGTCCCTGAAGCGGAGCGGCACAAGCGGGCTCAGTCCCTGCTGGCGGAATTTGATCTATCGGATCGCGAACAGCACAAGCCGGACCAACTCAGCGGCGGTGAGGCGCAGCGCGTGGCCATTGCGCGGGCGCTGATCAACAACCCCAAGGTCATTCTTGCGGACGAACCCACCGGCAACCTCGACCGTGTAAACGGGGGGCACGTGCTGGAACTGCTCCAGCAGGTCAATCGCACACGCGGCGTGACGGTGGTCCTGGTGACGCACGATGAAAAAGCCGCGCGCGTGGCTGAACGGATCATCCGGATCGAAAAGGGAGAACTGGCATGATCCGCCGCATGGACCAGATTCGCCTGAGCGTACAGAAGCTGCGGCTGCGAAAGAAACGGGCGTTCTTTTCGGTCACTTCGGTCGCGCTGGGCGTCGTGGCAGTCGTCGTCATCAACTCCCTTGCGCGCAGCGCACGCGAGTTGGCGATCCGTACAAACTTCAGCGATGACCTGGACCCCAATGTCATCCGCGTGTATGCCGTCGACAGCCCCTATGAATACGCCAGCCACAGGGAAAAGCAGGAAAAGCAGGCCAAGCGCGTGCAGTTCATGAACGAGGCGCTGTTTACCGAATGGCGCGCCTGGCCGGAGGTTGCGGCGGTGGCGCGCCCGGTCATGGCAAGCGAAGTCGGGATCGATGCGTTCACGAACCAGCCAGGCGCCGTGAGTCAACTGACCGGCGTGCCCGCGGCCCTGCTGCACGCGTACGTGGCCAACCCCGCCGGGCTCGCCCGCGCCACCAACGCCATCCCGCTCGTCGTCGGCGAACGGTATGCCCGCCTACGATTCAACCCGGCCACAAAGTGCTTCGAGCGCGCCAGCGCGGCGGAAGCGCAAGCGTGGCTCGGGCGTGAGGTTCTGCTGCACCTGGGCGATCCATATGCCGGCCTGTCGCGTTTCACGCACGACTATGAGAACAAACAGTGGGTGGAAATCAGCGCGACGGAGCTTGCCCAGCAGCGCGCGGCCGCAGAGCGTAACAACCCGGGCGCCTACGATCCGACGGTCTTCAACATGCGCTTGACGCTGCGCGGCCGCGTCGTCGGGATCTGCCCCGGCAACCGCGTGCTGGCGCCGCTGGAGACGGTGATGCTGTGCGACCAGTGGATTACGCAACGGCGGGCGCTCTCCGTGTTGACACCACCCCCTGACGCCGTCCACGCCGATTATACCGCACGCGGCCGGCACACGCCGCGACCCGGCGAATTTCCCGAAGGCCTGATGGTCGTCAAGCCTGGCACGGATATCGAGGCCGTGGCCGCGCGACTGCGCAAACTCGGTTTCACGGCCTCCACGCGTACGAGCGCGTTCGAGTCGATGATCCAGGATTTCGACAGCGGTTTGCGCATGGTAAAACGAATTGCGTATGCCATCGGCGCCGCCATTCTGGCCATCGCGGCTGCGCTGCTCTGGAGCACCACTTCACGCATCGTTTCCGACAGCCGCGCAGACATCGGACTGTTCCGGGCCCTGGGAGCGACCCAGCGCGATGTGCGGCAGTTGTTCCTGAGCGAGACGGTGCTGCTGGGGTGGCTTGGCACGATCACCGGCATCCTGATCGGCTGGGCGTTGGCCTGGTACATCAGCCGATGGGGCATCGAGCTGGCGAAACGGGAGATGGAAGGCGAGGATCTCCTGCGGCTACCGGACTCCCTCTTTACGATCGACTGGGCGTTCATGGTGCTGCTGCTACTGGGCGCGACAGTCATCGCCTGGCTGGCCGGCTACTGGCCCGCACGCCGCGCCGCCAACATGGACCCCATACAGGCGCTCAAGCGGGAGTGACCGGCTACTCGTCGAACGTTTCCTCGCGCGGGGCGGCCCACTTTGGCGAATTGTTTAGGGAGTTGGTCAGCCGGTACGGGATCAGCCTGCACGCGTAACCTACCCGAATCTGAAAGTGGTGCGATTCTCAGGTAAATCCCGCACCGATGGCATTGGGGAACATGCCATCGCGGGAGTTCAGGTGCGTATCTACAATGCGGCCAAGACGGTGGCCGACTGCTTCAAGTATCGAAACAAGATCGGACTCGATGTTGCGATCGAAGCGTTGCGAGAGGCTGTGCGCGCACGCAAATGTACCGCTGACGAACTTTGGCGGTACGCGAAGACTCCCAGGAGCGTATTAAGGATGTCTTTCTGCGGATCTGCCAAATGAATATTGAGCATGAAGAGCCGAAATTGCTATGTTCGATTTTAAGGGGCACGCGCAGGCCTTGCCAAGACCCAGGGCCTGCAGGATGATCCCGTACCGGCTGACCAACTCCCCCCCACAATTTTTTAAAGTGTTCCCGCTATACTGGCATCCCATGGGCGCATCCCATGCGACTCGAAAAGACGGATTGACGGGAAACCGTATTGACGGCAATATATAGACATGAAAACGACGATCGACATACCTGAGCCTCTTTATAAGCAAGCTAAGATCCGTGCGGTGGAGACCGGTCAGACCCTCAAGCATCTCGTGCTCATTTCGTTGAGTCGGGAACTGGAGTTTCCAACTGCGACCGCCGAGGTGGGGAAATCATTCCGCGAGCGGCGAAAACTGTTGCCAGGATTTGTTAGAGCCATGAAGGCCGGTGCTTTCCGCCCCTCCAAAGGACTTCGCGACATAACAGAACAGATTTCCGAGGATCGCGATGCGCGCTAAAACACCATTCTTCGACACATGCTATCTGGTTCGCTTCTATCTTGAGGATGCCGGTTTTGAAGTTGTGCGTGAACTTGCCGGAAAAAGCTGTACGATTGCGGCTTCGTGGCATGCCCAAGCCGAGGTCGTGGCGGCCTTGCATCGGGCAGCGCGAGAGCACCGGATGGAACAGTCTGCCTATCAGGCGGTGCTGGCACAGTTTCGTCAAGATAGCGAGATTGGCCTTTTCGATTGGCAACCGCTCACGGCTGGTGTTCAGCAACGTCTGCAACACGTCTTCCAAAAAGCGCCGCCAACGGCTTTTCTGCGAGCCGCCGATGCTCTCCATCTCGCCTGCGCTGCCGAACACGCCTTCCGGGATATCTATTCGAACGACCGGCACCTGCTCGCGGCGGCCCCTCTTTTCGGCTATGGCGCTCACCAAAATGGAGCCGCCCGTGCTCAGTTAAATGGAGCCACTGGACGCGCAGAGAGTGGGATGTTTTTTCTTTCCAAGTAGAAGATTCAGAGCGCTGGCGTAGCGGCGTGCGACTACGCAGACGCCGTGA
>CAIOST010000245.1 GCA_903861045.1 uncultured bacterium
ATCAGCCACACGAAGTTCCGTTGGGCGTTGGATGTTGAGCGTTGGGCGTTGATGTCCCTACGCCCCCCCCTTCGCGCCTTAGCGCCTTAGCGTTAGAATCATCGGCAATACCCGTTAGGAGCCAAGCCGGAAACGTCACCTGAACCCCGAACCCTGAACCCTCCGCTTGCAAAACCGGAGGGTTTGCATGCGCCTCATCACTGAAAGAACAGCCCGGTGCGCACACTCAGGCTTTTGTCGAACTGCAGCGCCGCCGTATGTCCATTGAGCTGCTGCTCAAAATCTTGCAAGACCGTAGCCGCCGCGCCGCCGAAAATACCCCAATGCTCGCCCAGTCGATACTGCAGATCCACCCCGGCGACCCCACCCACCAGCCACTGCTGATCCGTCACGCGACCACTGGCAAAGGTGCCATCACGATACGCGAAGCGACTTTGCACCCAGGCCGTGGTTACACCCAGCAAAAACACAGCGCGCAGGCGATCGGCTAGACCCACCGACAGCGTGGGCCCCACGTCCAACGCCACCAGATCGCCGGACATCGCGCGGCTCACCAACATGGACGGACCGGGCGCCGTGCCTTCCGTCCGCAGCGGATCATCATCCAGAAAACAGTTCGGCCCGGTGAAGCTTCCGTCAAAAGGAGGGTCAAGCACAGGCATGCCTCCGCCCAATGAATACCGATCAGAAATGGTCGTAATAGAGGTGCCATAGGAGGCCCGCTCATCCAGCTCAAATCGCTGCCAGCGCAGGGTCGTGCGCCAGCCCAGCACACAGGCGTGCTCGCCGGCCAACTCCTGCTGCCAGTAGGCCGCCAGGCCGGTCTGCGGAACATCCTGCCAGGCCGCCGAATGCCCCGCCTCCAGGATGGTCCGCGAACTGTTCATCGTGATCGTGCCATCCCCGCGCGGGTCATACTGCGAACGATCCTGATACCCCCAATACGACGTCATGCCGTCGTAATTTGCTGAACTATCGACCCGGTTGTAGCCGTCCTCGTAGAAATGATCGATGCCCGCGAGCGGGGCGCCGGGATCATGGGCCCATGGTACCGGCGCAACGGGCGAATTAAATTTCGCACGATAGCGGGTCGCGTCGGCACTGATGCCAAACTCCGCCCGCGCCAGGCCGGCCAACCAGCCTGCCGCGACGAGCATCAGAACCATCTTGCCGGTCTTATCCATAACATGCCACGACGGACTACTCCTCAATCAAACGGTAAAAACGCGCCGGCACCATACCGGGCAGGCAGGTTGTTGCCGGTGGTCCCGCATCCAGCCACTGCAGGCGGTTCACCAGCGCTTCGATACCGGGATAGACCGTCTTCCAGCCGTTGGTCAGTGCATCCGTGTACTGAATGTAATATACGTGCCCCGGTATCGCGGCGAACTCGAGCATCACCGACTGCGCTGGGCCACCCAGGGAACGAATGCGGCCGATCGCCGACAACGGGCCCGCCATATTTCGAATCGGCGCCACCAGACGCAGGGAAGCGCGCACCGTTGGGGCAGGCAGCGTCCCCCGCGTGGCCGTATAGTACTGCAGTAGAAAACTCATGGCCGACTGCGCGGGCAGCGTGCCCGTCCAGTAAATCTCCGGATTGCCAGCTAGGTCGCGTCCGGTAGCATTGTAGAGCGAAAAATTTGCCGCCAGATTGGTCACCGTCAGTGCCACCGCTTGGGCGGCCAGCGTCGGGGAGACATTCGAAACCAGCACCGACTGTTCATACAATCCCGTCTGCCGATTCAGCGCCACAGGCCCCATGACCAGTGCGGGCGCCGGCACGACCGTCACCATCACCACCGTATCCAAGCAGGAACCATCCGCCGACGTGACGCGCACGGTGATCCGGGCCGTGCCGCCCGTGGTGCCTGCCGCATACCTGAGAATCAGATTGGTACCGGCGAACGCCGCGCTTACCAGCCCGGTTTGTGTGTTGTCCATTACGGCGTAACGCATGTTGACACCGTGGACGAGTCGCGACAGGTCAATCACATCCACGGCGGCGGCGCTGCCAACCCCAGCAGGCGGTTCATACAGCAGATAGAGCCCATTCGTACCCACCGTCACGGGCATGGTGTCGGAGTACGTACTGCTGCCGTAGCCATTGACCGCCCGCACGCGATAATAATAAGTTGCCTGGGCGGTCAACCCGGTTACCAGACAGGCGGTCACATCGCCCACGGCGCGGCTGTCATACCCGCTGAGTTTGCTGACAAACGAACGCAACGTCGACACATCCAGCAGATAGTTGGTCGCGCTTTCCGCCGCCTGCCATCTTGCGGTAAACCGGTTGGTCATCATGTCAACGGCCGAAAGCGCCAGCGGCGGTGGCGGCACCGGCTGATAGGTAAAGCCGCACGGCAACACAACCAGCCCAAAGCCGTCCGAAGATAGCCGCACCGCCCCATTGGTGGCCACGCAGGAAGCGCCCGCCAGCACCGATACAGTGTGCACACTCTGGGAGATGATCGTGGCGGGAATATCGCATAGCGTGACTTGTGTGATATCGGTACCGTTGCCCAGCCAGAGGCCGCAGATCGTCACCGGCGTCCCTCCGTAGATGGTCCCGACATCCGGCGTCACGTTGGTGATCACACCCACCACGTCCACCCCGTTTGTGACCATGGCCGGCAACCAGTTTTCATCGCCCGCTTGCGTAGCGCACACGCGTACATGACCCGCCTGCTGGAAGGACATCTCCGTCTGATTACGCAGCACCGCCGGGCCATCTAGAATGGCAAAATCAACCGGCAGCGCAGACGAGGCCGTGGCCAGCAAGGCCACCACATTGGTCACCGCTACGCGGCCCAAGGCCGGGCAAGAAATCGTTTGTGGCGCCTTCGTCACCGTCAAGGTCACCACATAGGCTTGCGGCGAATTTGAGGCATTGGCCGAACCAATCACGTTGGTGGCCACATAGACCCCGGCAGCCAGCCCGCGCGGGTCCACCACATTCGTCAGTAAGGCGGCGCAGCCTGCCGCGACCTGCCCCGTGGAGCAGTGCAGCCAACCGGAGGCGCCCGCGCCATAACTGATCCAATTGGTATACGTGAAGGCACTGCCACCGATATTGGCCAAGCCGACCGTTTGTGCGGGCGGCGCGGCACCTTGGTAATGCGCCGCAAAAAAAACGCTGTCGGTGGCAAGCTGGAGACCACCACGAATGCCAAAGCCGGCCACGCGTAAAACGAACGGCGAGTTTGTGCCACTATGGACGAAATCAAACCGTGCTTCCTGATGACCGCCCTGCGGCGTAAAGACGATGGCAATGGTGTTCGTGGTGTGGGCGGCAAGCGTGGCAGGTAGATTACCCAAAGCAAAGGCCGTGATGTCCGGGCCCGCAAGCCCCACAAAGCTGATGTTCAGAGGCTCATCGCTCCAGTTTACGAGGCTGAATAGATTGGTGTGCGACCCCGCGCCGACCAGCCAGGCCCCGAAATCCGTGCCATTCGTCGTGCTGGCGCGATTCGCCGAACCGATTACGGCCCCATTGGTGCCAACCAGGGTAAGTACATGCGGGAAACGGTTATCAATCGTTAGGTCGTACCAGGCCGTCGGTGTAATCGGATCACTGCCCCGCACCAGCACCGGCAGGCGCACCCAACGCCGGGGCAAGGCCGTGGTGTCCACGCTGACAGCGAGGTTAGCCGCACTGCCCGGCGTTACCACGCCTTGCGGCGGAGACAAGGTAACCCCGTCAGCCCCCGGCAGCAAAGGGGCCACACGGATATTGTCCACATACCACCCTTCCCGATCGGTATTATCATCCGCGCCATAATGAAACCGGATGATCACCGCTGCGCCCGCAAAAGCGGACAGATCAAAAGTGGCTTCACGCCACCCCTCGCCCGCGCCCGCTAAACAGCGCGTGCCCTCTGGCCACGCCGACGCCGACCAGCCACTGATCGTATGCGTATAGGGGCCAGACAACTGCACATAACTCACCCCGCCATTGGTCGAGATTTCCACGATCCCGCCATCCCAACAATAGCCGGCCCGCATCATATCGAGCTCCGCATTGATCCAGTAACGAAAGGCTAAGATCGCCTGGTCTCCCAAGGTAATCGCTGGCGACGTCATGGCCGCATGCTGACTGCGTCCGGTCGGCACGAAGGGGGATGTGATGGTCGCACGCAGGGCGGCCGGCGCGGAAAGGCTGCGCGCCGTGCTTCTGGTCCATGGCGTACCCAGTGCGGCCAGGTTCCAACCCTGCGGCGTATCATCGGCATATTCGCCAAAACCCGCACAGGCCTGCCACGTCAACGCCGCGGTACCGCTATTGGTGATGGCCAGGACGTCCCCCACCCACCCGGCGTCGTCGGGATGATAGGTGCGAGACAACGGCGGCACCAACGACATCACCGCGTACTGCAGGCGTGTCGTATAAACGGCACTCTGCGCTGACAACCCATCACGTCCGGTCGCCTGCACCCAATAGGCAAAGAGATCACCCGCGGCAGCCTCGCCCGCCAGCGTGCCTGCATACTGGTTGGTACCCCCGGCCACCCGCACCAGCGGACTGCGCTGTGTTACGCCCTGATTCCGCTGCCAGACAAGCTGCGTGACCTCCAGCGGCGCGCTCCCCGCAATCGTCACCGCCACGTTAAACGGCGGCGGCACCGTCTGTACCGCCGCCAGCGGCGTCACCGTAATGGCCGGGGGCAAGGGGAAACTCAAGCGATCCAGCGGATCGCTCAGCGCCAAATATTCCAGCCGCAAACCGGCGCCATCGCCATCCGTGTCGTCTGCCGCCCCGCGGTCCGTATCCCCGTAGTAATAGAGTTCCCACCAGTCCGGCACGCCGTCCGCATCCGCATCCAGCGTCGCAGGTACATAGCGGGCAACCGCCGCGCGCGGCCGATCCATAAGAATCAGTGGCACCGCATGGGTCGCGCGCCCAACCTCCGGCCAACGCTGCCCATCCAGATACCAACCGGCAAACTGATAATTGGTGCCCCCCTGTACGGCACGGTCGGGTGCCACCACGGTTTCCGTGGTAGCGCCCGCATCACACCAGCGGTTGGTCACGAAGATGCCCGCCGGCCAGGTGGCTTGCGCCAGCGCATACTCCTCCGTCCAAAGCCATGTCAGACCGGACGCACCGGTCATCTGGAACGCCACAGTATTGCTCGCACCGCTCGCCGGCACACTGCCGCTGCCCGACCAGCCATCACAGCGCCACCCACAGCCGATCCCCCACGGCACGCGCCAAGGCGCGCGGGCCTGTATCCAATTACCGGAAGCCACTTGACTGACACCATAGGCCGGCGTTACCACGCCTTGTTCCTGCGGCGACCCCGTCACCTGCAGGGCAAACACCGGCGTTACCGCGAAGCGGACCGCTCCCGTCGCCGGCGACACCACAGTCAAGCCAGCGCGCGAAGCCAGCCGGATGGTATACGTATACGTCGCACCGCAGGCGGCCGCCGGCAACCAAGCCTCATAGCAACTCCCCGCCACCTGCGCAAACCGGGTGGTATTGACCTGATCCGGTAGAAGTGTGGACGTCCAGATCATTTCCGCCGCATCCGGTTCGTACAACCCGACCGGACCGAAGGTCGCCACCACGCGGTAGGCCGTGTCCGTGGCCAATTGGTTCTGCAGCGGAATATGTTCAATAGTGGGTGGCAGGGGCGAAATCGTGGCGCCGAACGCCAAAGCCGGATCACCAAACAACGTCAGCTCATAATAGCACCAGCGCATGGCACCACCGTAATAATTCACGGCAAACCGCACATCTTCCTTGGATTTCTGGTTGGCCTCGCCGAGCCGGTAGCTCCCCCCGCCCAGCAACTCATGCCAGAAATAGCGGTGAAAGCGCTGCGATGGACCGTCCGTGGAATAGCCCAGCCCCCAGCCATCACGGCTGTTCATGATCAGCGCCGCCGGTCCGTTGGAAACCGTCACCAGCGTCTCTGCCAGACAGTCGGCCCGATCGTCAAACCGGCCCGCCTCGCAGGCCTGCGAATAGGCCATAAAATACGAGGCATTCGTCAGGCTGGCCATGGCATGTTGATCGCTCGAACTGCCGGTGTTCAGCCGGAAGCAATACCCATAGTTGCCATGTCCGAGATGGTTGAAAACATGCCCATTCGACTGAAACCGGCGCAGAACTTCCCCATTGCCCCACGTGTACCCTGCCCGATCATACAGGCCATCGGTCGCATCAAATTGCGACGCCTGAACGGCATTACCGAAGCCCTTGGTGGCATACCCATCGTAAGTACCACCCAGTCGGAGTTGCTCCATGGCCGCGGTCGCATAATCGCTGATACCGCCAAAACCGAGAAATTCACCCAGATGGCTCACCTTGCGCAACTGCTCCGGCGTCGCCTGTTCGTACGCCAGGGTTTTGCGCACCATCCACGCCACCTCGGTAGCCGTGTCCACCGGGAAACGCCCGACATAGACCTCGGCCACCAGATCCACATCCTGCCCCCCCTCCCCATCCGTGGCCTCGCCATACACCCCATTGGCATTGCCATCAAAGGTGCCATCCAAACAGCCGTAATACATATCCGAGGCGATGGTATCCACGAGCGCCCCGCCCCCTGTGAGCACACTGCCATACAGACCCCTGGTTGGCAGGCGCGCCGCTGTACCACCCAGCAGCACAAATCGGGTACCCCAGTTATCATACGCATCCCGGATGAAATTCCGGATCCGTGTAGGATTATCCACACCGCCATCCGGCCGGGTGCCGGCATAGTTGGCGTAAATCCACTCGGTCGTGACATTGGTGGCCATCAACCCGCCCCGCGTGCGCGCCGCACACAAGGCCTGAAAATTGTAAGGGCCGGCCGTCGCCAGCAGGTCCGGCGCGGTGATCACCACATAATCAAACCGCCCCGGGCTAGCCTGCGCCGCACTGGCAGGCGCGCGGAGTGCCGGCGACGACGCCTTGATGATCGCCGCCCCTACTGAACTGACCGTCGGTGGCCCCCACGTGAGCGCCACATGCAGGCGCTGATGTGCCAGTAACACTCCGTCGGCCGGCACATATTGCACCGGTGTCAAGCGTACGATGGCGATACGTTGTGGGCCGCGCTGTTCCACCGACCAACCGGCCGAGACCTCCTCCGGGTATGGCCGATCCAGCGCGTAAATGGCTGGGTCTGGCGCCACCGGTTCGTCCGGACCCATGGCATAGGAAAAGGCGCACTGGCCATGCCGGATCACTCCATCCAGCGCCAGCACCACGCATTCAGACGGCGTCACCACGCAGCCGGCAATCTGCGCCCCCTCCGGCAAGGGTATGGCCACAACCGCCTCAGGCAAAACCGGCTGACCGGCCTGCTCCGCCGCTAAGGCATGGGGCAAAACGACTTCCAGCAAACCATCCGCCTGCCGCCGGACCTCTGGCAAGTCGAAATGGACCGACACCGCCGCGCCCGCCGCCGTGTAGCTTACGCTCGCCGGCGCCAAGCCCGCCGCCCTGACGGACACGAGCCCACCCCATGCCACTACGCCCGCACAAACCAACCGGCGCATCATAGCTGGGGCTAAAGAATGACAGCGCTTCATTGCTAATATCTTAGCGCATAGGGCGCGCGCAGCGCAAGCGGGAGACCGCGCCCAGAACTGCGGAAGATTGGGGGAGCGGATGCGTGGAAAGAGGGGGAAAGTAAGGAAACATGCAGTCTCCTACGATTCCTAGCCTGCCACGCCACCTTGATCGTGATCGTTGTCGCGATCATCGTCTGACAAAGATCGCAACCAAAACCCGCGTGTAAGCGGGTGGTGTACGTGTAGCCGTGTAAGAATGGGTGTATGTGTGGGTGCAAGTGTCGTGATCCGCGTGGCCAATGCCACACTTACCCGTACACGCCACCCTTGATTGCTGCACGGCCCTCGCGTAGAGCCGCCGCAATTGCCCGTGCCGGCGCACCAGAGCTTCATCGAGGGAAGGGTGCGCCTGCCGCACGGCCGCCAGCAGGCTCGCCAGCGAAGGCTGGCCGAACGCCGGCGGCAGTTCCGGCTCCATGCGTCTCGTCCTTGGCCAACCACATCTGGCCGACCCACTTTCCCCGCCGCGGCCGCAGCAATGCAAGCGACCGCTCCGGGGCCAATTCCAGAATCGCCTCTGCACGATCGCCACTCACATGGGAGCCTTGCATGACTACTTAACACGCAGATACGCCCTGCTATCGTCATGGTGGAAAGCAGGAGGACGGATGCTTATGAAAACCCTAGCGGTGGGCGAACTGAAAACCAATTTCTCCTCGGTACTGGCTGAGATTACCGCCGGGCACCCCCTTGCCGTCGGCTTTGGGGCACAAAGATCCCTTTGACCGCATGTTGGTTCACCAGGCCATCCGGCATCGCAAAACACTCGTATCGGCTGATACCGCCTTACAGATATACGCGCCGCACGGGTTAAAGCTGTTGTGGTAGTCGAACCGATGCAACATGCAACGTCCCACGACACGGCAGTGCGGTGACAACCGCAGGGCGGCACCGCTTTACCAGGCGCCTCTACCTGCCGTCCCCGGCGGCCTTGTGCCGCCGGAACGGGAAGATCAGAGTGAGCCGCGAAAAAGCGAGAAAATCAAAGAAAAAGGTGCGGCGCGAGGCGTGACCGCTGCGGCCTGACCTCGCGCCATTCCTTTTGCTTGTCAAATTGCGCTGCTTCCTTTCTCTCGCGGAACTTTGCTTCCGTTGGGGCCAGCCCACCGGGGAGCACCGCCTGCGGCCGCGGCCGTCCAAACCCGCCTGATATGCCGTACGCCAATGAAACGGGCCACTTCTCCAGCTCGGTATCCGACGCCGGTACACGCAGCCGCGAAACACGTTGGGATCCAAGCCGGCAAAAAAATCGCAAACGTTTGCGATTTTTTTGTGGCCCGGACGACGCGCATGTAATTCTGCGCTGCCGCCACTTTCACGCCACATCCATAGCCACCTTTGATCGCGCGGCCCGCGGCCCGAGGCGGGCCGGGGCTACTGGCTGCGGCAAGCGCCAAGCGCTGGATAGCCGAAGAAAGCGGCGAGATAGTGGCTATGTTCGATTTCAAGTGGCACGCGCCGGGCGAGCCCGCCGGGGCGGCCTGCGCTGCCGCTCACCCCTGCCGATAGCGCGCTACGGCCGCCTGGAACTCATTCGCCTGGCAGTAGCCGCAGCACTTGATCTCCGGGCAGAAGCCGCGGTAGACGCACTCCGCCACACAGACGCTGGCCAGCTCCGGTTCCGTGGTGGCCAGCGCCGCTAGCAAGGCTTGCCAGGCCTGCGTGGTCTCCGGCGAGGCCTGCCGGCAGAGACGCTTACGGGAGATGTTGATCACCGCCTGGGCATTGGCCAGGCACTCATGATCCACCGTGGCGGACTGCGTGATTTGATCGCGGTCCTGCCCGGTGCGATCCGTGCGCTGCGTGCGGACAAAGTGCTCAATGCCGATCTTATGGCGCACAAAATGCACGCTTACCCAGTATTTCAAGGCGCGCCACTTCCATTGCACACTCAACAAGCGGATCGGCGAATGCTCCGCCAGCAGCATGCGCCGCTTCCAGGCCGACGACGGCTCGCGTTCCCCTTTTTCCAACCCAATGGTCGTGCGGGCCGCATCGGCCACCTCCCGCCACGTGCCACGAATGGTTAGGTTATCAATTTGCATATCAGCTCCTGGCCGCAAACGCATGGGCATTACGGAACATGCGCAGCCAGGGACCGGCCTCGCCAGTGAAGAGCTGCGCCGGGCGATAGGAGAGCTGCAAGCTACGGAATCCACGTTCCGGATGCGGCATCATGATGGTGGCGCGCCCGTCCGTGGAGGTAAAGCCAGTCAGGCCGCCCGCCGAGCCGTTGGGGTTCCAGGGGTACTGCTCCGTGGCCTGTCCGCGCCCATCCACGAAGCGCAGGGTTGCCAGACCACCTGCCACGATGGCGGCGCGGTCCTGCGGCTGGTCAAAGACCGCCAACCCCTCGCCATGCGCCACGGCAATCGGCACGCGCGAGCCGGCCATGCCAGCCAGCAGAATGGAAGGCGACGGCAGGATCTCCACCGTGGCATAGCGCGCCTCGAACTGTTCGCACACATTGCGGTGGAAGAGCGGCCAATGCGCGGCGCCGGGGATGATCTCGCGCAACTGCGAAACCATCTGGCAGCCGTTGCAAACCCCCAGCGTAAAGGTTTCCGGCCGCTTGAAAAAGGTCGCAAACATCTCGGCCAGGCGCGCATTGTACAACACCGAGCGGGCCCAGCCGGAACCAGCGCCCAGCACATCGCCGTAGGAGAACCCGCCACAGGCCACCAGGCCGCGGAAGGTGGCCAGGTCCACGCGACCGGCATGCAGGTCGGTCATGTGCACATCCACAGCTTCAAAGCCCGCCAGCGCAAAGGCGGCCGCCATCTCGACATGGCCATTCACGCCCTGCTCGCGCAAAATCGCCATACGCGGCGGCTGCCGCATGGAGATACTGGTGTCGGCGACCGCGGCGTCCGGGTCATACGTCAGGTGGAAGCTCATCCCCGGATCGGTCTCGTCCAGCGCGTGGTCATATTCCTGCTGGGCACAGACGGGATTATCGCGCAGCGACTGCATGCGGCAGGTCAGGGCCGACCAGAGCCGCCGCAACTGGGAAATAGAGCTATCAATGACGGTCTGCCCGGCCACCGCGAGGCGCACCTGCTTGTCCGTGCGCAGGCCGCCGATCACGCTGACGGTCTCCTTCAGATCATGCTCGGCTAGAATTGCGACGACCTCGTTCAGCTTCTGGCGCGACACCTGCAACACCGCCCCGAGTTCCTCGGCAAAGAGCGGCGCCAGCGCGGCCTCGGGGGACCCGCACAGGTTTACGTCCACACCGCGACCACCGGCCATGGCCATTTCAATCAAGGTCACGGCGACCCCGCCATCGGAGCGGTCGTGGTAGGCCAGCAGCAACTGGCGTTCTACCAGCAAGCGCATGGCGGCAAAGAAACGGGTAAAGCGCGCCGGGTCGTCCAGATCCGGTGCCTGATCGCCCACCTGGTTATACACCTGGGCCAGCGCGCTGCCGCCCAGGCGGTTCTGCCCCAGCCCCAGGTCCACCAGCAACAACACCGACTCCTCGGGCTTGAGATCCGGCGTGACGGTCTTGCGCACGTCATCGACCGGTGCAAACCCGCTCACAATCAGGCTCAAGGGGGCGGTCTGACGATGCGCCGCGCCGCCATCGTCCTGCCACACGGTGCGCATCGAGAGTGAATCCTTGCCCACGGGGATGGAAACACCCAGTTTGGGGCAGAGCTCCAGCGCCACCGCAGCCACGGTATCGAACAGACGGGCGTCCTCGCCCGGTTCGCCACAGGCGCACATCCAGTTGGCGGAGAGTTTGACGCGGCCGATGGCCCCGACATCCGCAGCGGCGAGATTGGTCAAGGCCTCGCCCACGGCCATGCGTCCGGCGGCGGGGGCGTTAATCAGCGCCAGCGGTGTGCGCTCCCCGGTAGCCATGACCTCACCGGTAGTGGCGCTATAGCCGGTACAGGTTACCGCGCAATCCGACACCGGCAGTTGATACGGGCCGGCCATCTGATCGCGGTGGACGAGACCGGTCACGGAACGGTCGGTAATGCTGATCAGGAAGGTCTTATCCGCCACGGCCGGCAGTTGCAACACGCGGGCCAGCGCTTCGGCCGGCACAATACCATGCAGGGCGAGTGGTGCCGGGCGCGTCGCATCGCGCTGCACGTCGCGCAGCATGCGCGGCGGCTTGCCGAGCAGCACGCGGATATCCATGTCAATCGGCCGATCGGCAAAATGCGCATCCTCCAGCACCAGACGGCCGTCATTAGAGGCCACACCAATAAAGGCCACGGGGCAGCGCTCGCGCCGGCAAATAGCGGCAAACGGTTCGCGGTCAGCCGGCGCAATGGCGAGCACATAGCGCTCCTGCGCCTCGCAGCACCAGATCTCCATGGGGCTCATGGAGGTCTCCTCGTTCGGCACCGCGCGCAACTGAAAGACCGCCCCGGTTTTCTCGACGAGCTCCGGGCAACCGTTGGAAAGACCGCCGGCGCCAATGTCATGAATGCTCAGGATGGGGCTGTCGGCGCCCATGGCCGTACAGGTGTCGATCACCTCCTGGCAGCGGCGTTCCATCTCGGCATTGCCGCGCTGCACGGAGTTGAAATCCAGCGCCTCGTCATTGCTCCCCGTGGCCATGGAAGAGGCGGCGCCGCCCCCCAGGCCGATGCGCAGGGCTGGACCGCCAAGCTGCACAATCCAGGCGCCCGGCGGCACATCCTTTTTATGCACCTGCCCGCGCCGGATGCTCCCCATGCCGCCGGCCAGCATGATCGGCTTGTGGTAGCCACGATACTTGCCCGCCACCTGCTCCTCATACGTACGGAAGAAACCGCAGAGTTGCGGCCGGCCAAACTCATTGCCGAAGCTGGCGCCGCCGATGGGCCCTTCCAGCATGATGGCGAGCGGTGCGGCCAGCCGGCGCGGGAAAGGCGCATAGTCCTGTTCCCACGGCTGGAGATAGCCGGGGATGCGCAAATTCGAAACCATGAAGCCGGACAGGCCGGCCTTGGTCTTGCTCCCCGTGCCGGTGGCGGCTTCGTCGCGGATCTCGCCCCCGACCCCGGTCGCCGCCCCCGGTGCCGGCGAAATCGCCGTGGGGTGGTTGTGCGTCTCGACCTTCATGATCAGGTCAATCTGCTCAGGCGCAAAGGTGTAGCGCTGGGTGGCAGGATCCACGGCAAAAATCTGCGCCGGATACCCCTCCACCACGCTGGAGTTGTCGCTATACGCCACCAGCGTCCCGGCCGGATGCATGGCATGCGTATGCTTAATCATCTTGAATAGCGACTGCTCCTGTGGCAGGCCATCCACCCGCCACGAGGCATTGAAGATCTTATGGCGGCAATGCTCCGAGTTGACCTGGCCGAACATGACCAGCTCCGTGTCCGTGGGATTCCGGCGCGACTGGGTATAGGCCTCGCAGAGGTACTGCATCTCCTCGTCGCTCAATGCCAACCCCATGCTGCGATTGGCCTCCTGGATGGCCGCCAGCCCCTGGCCCAACACATCAAACACCCGCCCCGGCGCAGGGGGACGGTGCGCAAAGAAATCGCCGAGATCCGCATACACCCCTTCCGTCATGCGGTCATATAGCGCCGTCAGCGCCAGACCCAGCTCGTCCAAGGGCACCAACCGGCCGGACGCGTGGCGCACCTGCACATGCATGCCGCGCTCCACCCGCTGTACCTCGGCCAAGCCGCAGTTGTGGAAGATATCCGTCGCCTTGGAAGACCAGGGCGAGATGGTCCCCTTACGCGGTGTGACATAGAAACCACCGGCCAGCGCCGTCACCTCCCGTGCATTCAGCAGCGCGTGCACCCGTAGCACGGACGCCGGCGCCAACGGCTGGGCCAGATCGAGCAGATACACAAAGGTCGTCTCAATGACCACCTTGGCCAGCGCCGGGTTATGCGCCGCCAATAGGGCCGACAACGATTCCAGCCGGAACGGCGAAAGCGCCGCGCCACCTTCCAACAGCAATGGTTTCAAAGCAGCCTCCACAAAGGGGAATGACCCTATACAGCGTCTAATCCTGCCATGCGGTTGCCGTGTGCCAGGACCGCCGTGCGCCAAGGCGCATGGCGCGTTCTCTTTTAGCAGTGAAACGCACCGAGGTCAAGGCGACGCCGCGCGTCCCAGCGGTTCCAACATGATCTTCTCTTCCACTTTCCCAACTGCTTACAAGACAGGCATATGACTTTGGGGTAGACAATTAGCCCGTTTTTTGGTCTGCTATGTGTGGGGCGCAAAGATCGCCTCCGAAAGGCAGACATCAATGAAGAAGACCAAGTTGCGCGTCGAAATCGTTGAATCTTCTGCGGATATCGAACGCTTTGACAAC
>CAIOST010000246.1 GCA_903861045.1 uncultured bacterium
ATTGGCGGACTGGATGCCTTTCACACGGCCTATCTCCGCAACCAACTCACGCCCCGCCAGCGCCAGCTTACGGATGCCACACTCAACAGCATTGCGAATACGATCGTGGTGGGGCCCGTAACGCATGCCGGCGGCGCCCTCGAGGATGCGGCCGGTTTCTTCACGCACACCGGACGCAAGACCGCGCGTGGCAAGTGCTTTTCCGCGCAGGGACTGGTCAATAGCCTGGGGCGCGTGCACTTCCGTGCGGCGATCTGGCGCGAGTTGTGTCTGGTCGGTCATTGGATCGGCGAGGCGATACTGCTGCGCTGGGCCGAATTAAGCCGCGGTTTTGCCCAGCAGTCCATCTCGACAGCCGCTATTCTGGAGAAGTTATTGATCCGGCCGGAATCGCAGCGGGACGTGAGCATGGTACAGAAACTGTACGCCACGCTGCCGGATCTCGCCTGCGTATGGACCGCCAAGCCCCTCATACCGAAGCTTGCCACGGGCAAAGGGTTTGTGGTGGATCATGTGATCCCCTTCTCCCTCTGGCACAACAATGAATTGTGGAATCTGTTGCCTGCGGACGCCAAGGTCAATGGACAGAAGAGCGACCGGATTGTCACCCGCGACACGCTGCGCGCGGCCGAAGAGCGTGTGATCCGCTACTGGCAGGAGACCCGGCGGGCCGAACCGTTCCGGTTCGACGTCGAGATCAGCCGGACGCTGCTGGGCCGGAACGCACCTGACACGCAGTGGGAGGCGCCGGCGTTTGCCGCGCTTTTGGATGCGACAGAGATGGTGGCGATCCAGCGCGGGGTGCTCCGCTGGGAAGCGAACCTAGGCGGTGTGGTTGTGAAGCAACCAATGAACCCGAAACCTGCGTGTGACCTGACTAGCAGCCACCCCGTCGCTTTCTGTGACCTGGCCCACGGCGAACCATTTACCACAGCCCTCCCCCTGGTGGCCGAACTGGCCGCCGGACCGCTGGCGGCCGGTTTTGCGGCCGGCAACATTGATGCTTGGTCTGAATTCGATTGGTTCCGCGTACCCCGGCCGTTGGCCAAAGAGCGCCGCTTCCTGGTGCGCATCACCGCTGACAGCATGGAACCCACGCTGCGCGTCGGCGACCTGGCCATCTTCGAGTACCACCGCACACCGCGCCAGGACGGCCAGATCGTGATTGTCGGCGACTTTGCTACTGGCGATAGCACAGGTGTATGTGCGGCCAAGCGCTACCAGGCAGACAGCGCCACGCACTGGCATTTCGTATCCGACAACCCCGCACGCGCGGGCGTCACGATTGACAGGTCAGTCAGCGAGCATCCGATCCTGGGCGTATTCGTTGCGGTACTAGTGCGTTCGGAACCGGTGGGTACCCGCGCCAGTGCAGGCTAGAGGTTGAATGCCCGACTTGTGGAACTTAGCCCGGCAGTGCTGCCAGACGCTACCGCGCGCTGCTATCCCTGCTCGAAAAATTCCGAAACGTTTCGGAATTTTCAACCAACGGGCGACCAGCCAATATTGATGGTGGCTGCGGTGGCCAGTCGGAGGTTTGACCGGCGCGGTGGCGACAAGTCAGTAACATTTGTCCAGCGTCAAGCTTGCTCTCGGCTAGAAAGGATCTATGGCGTACACCGACGGCCATGTTTATCGTCTTTGATATCACACCAATCTAAATGTCTATTGTCCCAATACGACCCCTTTTCGCTGGGACATGACCGCCGGCCGCAACTCCTTCGTCGCCGAGTTGGTCACGCTGGCCGGCGGACGCAACCTCGGCGATGAATTGACGCAAGACTACGTCACCGTCTCCACCGAATGGCTGCTGCAGCGCGAACCGGACCTCATCATCTGCCTCTACCCCGGCGCCCTGCGCACGCAATACGCTGCCACCAACAAAAAACTCGGCTGGGCGGCACTGCGCGCCGTCCAGGCTGGCCGAGTCTATAGCGACTTCACGATTGATACCATCCTGCGCCCTGGCCCGCGCGTGCTGGATGGCATCGAGCAGTTGCGCCAGGTGATTGCAACAGCGCCCCCTGCCACCACCAATACCCTCGTTCGGCCGATGGTCGGCGAAGAAGACCAAGTCTATACACTTCGGGGCGGCCGCCAGCATGCGCAAGGCGGCAGGATCACCAGTTTGCCTCTTTCGCGCATCGAATAATTCGTGGTGTTTATTGCGCATCCGCAGGCGCATCCACTACAATGGAGCCCAACACATGTCAGCTTTTTCATGCGCAAGCCACTCCTTCAACCCCTGCTCTACCTCTTCGCGCCGGCCGTCCTAGTGGCCTGCGTGCTCGCGGGCCCGACTGGCTTTGGTTTGCCGGACATCACTACGCCCACCAGCCAGGTCGTGCTGCAGTTGCGCCTCTACCGGATGGCAGCCGGCTTTCTGGTGGGTGCCGGCCTGGCCTGCGCGGGCGTGGTGCTGCAGGCACTGCTGCGCAATCCGCTGGCCGACCCCTACGTGCTGGGCGTCAGCGGCGGCGGTGCCCTGGGTGCGGCGCTGGCCATCTTCCTCGGCTGGCACACCGTGCATATACTGGCGCTGCCCGCCAGCGCGTTTGCCATGGCGCTCGGCACCCTCTGTCTGGTCTACTGGCTGGCCTCGCGCGCCGGCGTGATCTCCACCTATGGCCTGATCCTCAGCGGCGTGGTGGTCAGCTCCATGCTCTCCAGCTTCCTGATGCTGCTGGTCTTCTTTGCCGGCGACCGCATGCCGCCCATCATCTTCTGGATGCTCGG
>CAIOST010000247.1 GCA_903861045.1 uncultured bacterium
AATCGCAAAGCCAGTAGCCCCGGCCCGCCCCGGGCCGAGGGCGGCGGGGCTTTGGGCTCGTACGCGCCTTATGCGCTGGGCGCGAGGGCGCGCCCGCGCTACTGGGACTGCCGCCGGCTACGGCACCACCCCGGCCGCGACGGCGCGCTGCCGCAATTGCGCAATGGCAGCCAGGCCGCGCTCGCCAAGCTCCATGGTGTAGTCGGTGACAAAGGCCGCGATCTGTTGGTGCAGCACGGCGTCATCCTGCTCGCAGGCGCGGTGGCGCACTTCGTCCCAGACGGTGGCGGGGTCGGCCTGCGCGAGCCGCAGGCTGCGGCGGATCAGGTCTGCCAGGGCCGCATCGAGCTCCGGTGGCACGTCGCTGCGCACGGCAATGGCGCCCAGCGGGATCGGGGTGTGCGTGGTCTCCTCCCACCACTGGCCGAGGTCGCAGACGCGGTGCAGTCCGGCCTGCGCATAGCGAAAGCGCCCTTCGTGAATCACCACGCCGGCGTCGGCGCGGCCAGCCAGGATCTCGGAGAAGATGCGGTCATAGGTGGTGAAAAGACGATTTTTGGCTGCCGGGCAGTAGAGGCGCAAGAGGAGGTGCGCGGTGGTGTGTTCGCCGGGGAGGACGATGCGCAGGCCGGCGAGATCTTCCGGCAAGACCGGTTGACGGGCGACCAGCACCGGCCCGCAGTGGTGACCGAGCGCGTTACCGGCGCGCAGCAGGCGGTAGCGCTCCTGACAGAGGAGCCAGGTGTGGAAGGAGAGCTTGGTGATGGCATACTGGCCGCGCAGGGCGGCCTGGTTCAGGGTCTCGATGTCATGGTGGCAGACGCTAATGGTATGTGCGGGGAGCGTCACATGGCGCGCTGCGATGGCGCCAAAGGTAAAGGTGTCGTTGGGGCAGGGGGAATAGGCAAAGCTCAAATCCATAGGTATATGGTACGGGGCCCGCGGGGAGGGTGCAAGGCGGATCTGGGGATGCGCCCAGGCCGCCAGACCGGGCAACTTCATGTTCGCCTCGCACCAGGCGGCGTAGTAGACTCCCGACGTGTTTGACCATGGTGCCGGTTTGTTTTTCCGGGTTGTTCGTGGAGAGGGCGCGCGGGTATGGAGACGGTGGTTTGGCTCACGAGCTTGGGGGTGGAGTGCTTTCGCTTCACCGCGCTGCATCGCGAGCGGTTGCGGCGCGAGGCGCCTGAGCTGCGTGTGACCCTGTGCGCGACGGAGGCGGAGTTCCGCGCCGCGTTGCCACGAGCGGAATTGGCCATGGTCTGGCATTTTCAGCAGGCGTGGTTTGCGGAGGCCCCGCGCTTGCGCTGGTTGGTGACGCCGGCGGCCGGCCGGGACTATTTTCAGGTCGTGCCGCCGACGGGTGTCGATCAGTTTTACGGTTCGTTCCATGGACGCATCATGGGGGAGTCGGTGCTGGCGATGATGCTGGGCGGGGCGCGCGGCGTGGTGCTGGGCGCCTTGCGGCAGGCTCACGATCCGTGGCCGCGCGATGCGCTCGTCGCCGCTGGCCGGTTGCTGCGCGGCTCGCATGTGGCCATTCTCGGCTTCGGGCATATCGGTGAGCATGTGGCGCGGCTGGCGAAACCCTTTGGCTGTCGGATTACCGGCATCAAGCGCACGCGCGTGCCCGCGCCGGCCTTCTTCGGGCCGGAGGATCGCCTGGTGTTGGTGGACGAGCTGGATTGCATCTTGCCGACGGTGGACCACTTGGTGGTCATCTTGCCCGGTGACGCGGGGACGGATCGGCTGGTGGACGCCCGCCGCCTGGCTTTGCTGCCTTCCTCGGCCTGGCTCTACAACGTGGGCCGTGGCAACTGTCTGGATGAAGCGGCGCTGGCGACGGCCCTCGCCCGGGGCAAGTTGGGCGGCGCGTGTCTGGATGTTTATGCGCAGGAGCCGCTGCTGGCGGATTCCCCGCTGCGCGCGGCTCCCAATCTGTTGTTGCTACCGCATGCGACCGCTTTTGCGCCGGAATACATCGACTACTTTCTCGATGAGTTTGTGCCGTTCTACCGGGAGCGGATCGCCGGGTGACGCGGCACAGCGATGCGACACTTGCTGCCGCGCAATCCTATATTGATGCAGCGCGACTGGGTCCCTTCCCTTTGCCCGATGGGGCCGTCTTCCTCATCCGGACTCCCGCGTCGTACACTGCGACAGAATGTCCAAGGTACAGACGAGCCGCGAAGAAGAGAGGGCCCCGCCTTCATTTCAAGGTGGGGAAGATCGTCGTCCGACTTGGACGTTGGCCGTTGGCTGTTGGGCGTCGGTTATTGAATGAATGCGTGTCCGGCTCGGCGGGAGCCTCGCCCACTCGTCGCGCGTACGCGTCGACCGTAATCGTCGTCCGACTTGGACGTTGGGCGTTGGTTGTTGGGCGTTGGTTGTTGAATGAACGCGTGTCCGGCTCGGCGGGAGCCTCGCCCCACTCGTCGCGCGTACGCGTCGACCGTAATCGTCGTCCGACTTGGACTTTGGGCGTTGGCTGTTGGGTGTCGGTTGTTGAATGAACGCGTGTCCGGCTCGGCGGGAGCCTCGCCC
>CAIOST010000248.1 GCA_903861045.1 uncultured bacterium
GGGCGGGGGAGGTGATAGGTGGTAGGTGTTAGGTGCCACATAGTCGTCCACCGAACCGTAGAAAGAGAAGAGGCAACAGCGCGAGGTGACGCCGTTGCGACTGCTCCTCGCGCCGCCCCGGCGGGTTTACCCGCCGGACGGGAGAGTTCTGCGGCAGAAGCCGCTGCACGAAAGCGCGATAGCGCGAGGAGCGCCGGTACGGCCATACCTCGCACTGATTTTCCTTCTCGGTATCTTCCGCCTGCAGCGGAACTCTGCGCTCCGGCGGCACGAGGCCGCCGGGGGCGGGTGCTCTTGCGCATTCATCGCAATATCTATGAATGGCAGTACGCGGTTACGGTCCGACGGTCAAGCCGACCTGCTCGGCCAGGGTGCGCTGGCGATCATCGAAGGACAGAAACGTGCGCGCGCCCAGTGACAGGGCGATGGCTACATGCAGGATGTCGAGGCTGCGGACACCGAGTGTCGCGGTGTGCTCCGCGCGTAGACGGTCGGCGTGCGCGAACACGGTCTCCCACACCACACGGGTCTCAACGAAAACGCCGCTGGTCACATCACTGGTCAATTGACTCTGGGCCATTTCGTGTTCCAGGTGGCTGATGGCCTGGCGGAAGGCGAGCAGGCTGAAGGCGTTGCGCGTTTCGAACAGGTTCAGCGCCGTGACGGGCAACCGCGCGCGTAACCGTTTCAGGCTGGTAACGGCGGCGGGCGAATGCGACTGGCGCACGTAGAGTGCCACGAGGAAACTAGAGTCGGCGCAGACGCTCATGTCGCGCCCCGGTTTTCGGCCAGCACCGCGTTCACCGTCGCCTGTTCAACCAGCCGGTTGCCGTAGGTGGCGTGCAACCGGGCCGCAAAGTCGGGCAGGGGTGCCGGCGGGTGGCGCTCCGGCCGCGGGGGGACGATCATGGCCACGGGGCGCTTGCGGCGCGTGACCGTGACTTCTTCGCCGCAATCGATCCAGTGCAGCACGGAGCCAAAGTCATTGCGCAGTTGGCGGATGGTTGCGGTCTTCATGTGGACAATTATGTTACACGCCGGAGGCGATGTCAATGTGGCATGCTTTCACCGCGAGGGACGCGAAGGTTCGCGAAGGGGGGCGGCAGGTGTTAGGTGGCAGGTGGTAGGGACGCTCAACATCCAACACCCAACGCCTTGGACGTTGGGCGTTGGATGTTGGGCGTTGGTTGTTGAATCGTACTGCCTGCCTGCCTGCCTGCATATCGACGTGTGCACCATTCTTCGGCCATGCTTCTTTTTGTGCGCACTTCTGGGCAAAAGCGCAGGCCGCGTAGCTGGTGGTGGCGGGCGCCATGGTATTAACTATGGCTGCTGCGTGCGTGCGCCGTGGCCGCTAAATTGGCTGGTTTATGGCGACGCCAGGCTAGTTTGGCGCGCGGGCGGGCCGCGTATGCTGGCAGTCTTTCGGAAGGTTGGCACTGTTTGGGTCGGGAATTCCCCAGGGGTCGTAATTAGACAATAGACATTTTGTAAATTTGTCTAACTAACCCAGAACCCCGCAATCATTGGCTTTTCCAGGAGGCACTTGGGGTCGTGTCGAAAGCGCCGATTAAAATCGGCAGAGAGTAGAGAA
>CAIOST010000249.1 GCA_903861045.1 uncultured bacterium
GCCCCATTTACGCCATCGTAGGCCGGCTGCAGCGCCTCCAGCGCGTCCATGTCCACGCCCAACTCCAGCGCCAGCCCATCACACCAGCGCCAGTCCCAATGCCGACGCAGCGCGCCATGATACGCGCCGCAGTCGAGCGCCAGTTTCCGATCACACGGCGGAGGCAAGGGTAGGGCATGGGCGCTGGACCCGCCGCACCCACTGAGCCGGTGCAACCAGCCGCCGTTGCGTGCCTGACGTTCGCTCTGCACGCGCATGCAGCACGCCAACTGCCCATCACTGGTCGCCGTGCACCAGTCCGGCTTCTGACAGATCGCGCAAGGCACCTGCCGCGACACTCTCAACCATGACCTCGGCTGCATCGCACACCCCCGCATCCTGACAAACCCTGTGCCCCTAAACCCACGCTTCAGCGCCCACGCTGCCCGGCTAACTGGCCGTCTTCCTGGCCCACCCCGCGCGCTGCGCGATCTGGTCAATAGCCTTGCTGGCCTCGTTCCGGCGCATCGGCGCCACGAACCCAGCCCGCTTGAGCAGCTTCGCCTGCCCAAAGGTGGACAACCCGTTGTTCCACCGCCGGAACATCTCGTCCAGCACCTGCTTGGCCTCGTGATAGGGTAGGGCATCGGCATCGACCCCGTTTTTCATCAGCAAGTCGCGCTGCTTCCCGGATAGCTGTTTGCCGCGGTCCCAGCCGTGCTCCCGGCTGGGCGTAATGTCGAACACATCAAACGGCGAAACCTGCGCCACACGGTAGCTGGCCTTTGCCACCAGTGCCGCGCGGCGTGCGGCCTCTTCCTGACGGCGTCGCGCGAGTTCCGCCTCCGCCGCTGCCAACTCCTGCGCCATATCCACCGGTGCGCCCCCGTCGCGCGCCTTCTTGAGGGCCAGCGCCGCGGCCTCCTCGCTCACGTTGCCGCCCAGGATATCGGCCGTGGTGCACAACTTGTGCTTGCCCGAGTTCCCCACAAAGTCCACCACCAGGCACTTCGGCTTCCGGCTCTGCGCGATCATCCTGCGGCGCGCCTCATCGTGCGGTGCGTCGTTCAGCGTATGCGCGATCTCCGCAGCCGGCCGCGTGGCGCGCCCTACCATCTGCGCGTAGAGGCTCCGGCTCTTGGTCGGCCGCCCCATCACAATCACCTCCACGCCCGCATCATCGAACCCTTCCGTCAGGCACCCGACATTGACCACATACTGCAACTTGCCGGCCGCAAAGCTGGACAACATCTGGCGCCGCTCATCCTTGTCCGTCTTGCCACATACCCAGGCCGCACACCCGGTGCGGTGCCGGTTCAAGATCTCCGCCAACCGTTCCGCCTGTACCACGGACGTGGCGAAGATCAGCGCACGCCGCTCCCCGCAAATCTGGATCGCCGGGTCGGCAATCCCGTGGAGGTTCTTCTCAAACTCCATGATCTCCGCCAGATCCGCGCCGTTCAGGTCGCCGGCCGTGGTCCGTACGCCCGAATAATCCAGCCCCTCGACCTGCACCATCTGCTGCTCGATCGGCACCAGCCAGCCGCCCTCGATCGCGTCCAGGGTCTCGTACGCGAATGCCACCGACTCATAGACCTGCCCCAGCGCCTCCTCATCCGCGCGATCCGGCGTGGCGGTTACGCCCAACACCCGCAGCTCCGGATTGCGCCGATACCAGTCGATCACACGCCGGTAGGAGTTCGCCGTGGCATGGTGCGCCTCGTCGATCACCAGGGCACCAAAAACCATCGGGTCAAACTTCGTCATGCGCCCGCCGCCATCGCCGCCGGAACAGTGCGTCTGGATCGTCGAAACCACCACCGGCGGCGCACCGCTCAGCCCATCCAGATCCGCCCGGAACCCGGCCATCTCCACCTGCACGTCCAGCCCGGTTACGGCTGCGATCTTCCGCTGCGCCTGAAAGATCAACTCCTCGCGGTGGGCCAACACCATTACGCGCTTTGGCTGAATGCGCCGGATCAGATCAGCAAAGCAGACCGTCTTGCCGCACCCTGTTGGCAGAACCAACAGGGTGCTACTGCGCTCCTTCCATTCGCGGAGGACCGAATCCACTGCCTGGTTTTGGTATGGTCGTAACTCCATGACAACCCTCGCAATCCGCGCCGCTCCGCGCTATCCGTTACTTCATCCGCCTTCTGACTATCACTGGCAAAACCCGTGGATACGCCGGGCGTCAAGGTTCAGGATGCCAGCGATTAGTCCGGAAACGATTCCTAAACCCTGAACCCCGAACCATGAACCCTGAACCCTCCGCTGGCAAACCGGGGGGGTTGCCAGCGCCTCTATCGCTTGAACTCCGGTGCAATGGCGTTGTCGAACCGATACTTGCCCATCAACCCGAGGTTCTTGCAGGCCCGGCACCCGATCCCCTGACACATCGGGCAGACACACCACGGTTTGACCGAGCTAATCTCGGTGTAGGCCCGATCCAGAAAGTTCAGTACCGACGAGTAGTTGATCTCGCTCCACAGCGGGTCACTCCCGTCCTGCGCCGCGCGCAGCGCCGAGCGCACGCGACTGATGGCCGTCGCAGCATCCTGCACCTCTTGCCGGCGGTGCCAGACTGGCAGCAGTTCCGCCGGAATGTGCCTGCCGCGCTCATCCAGCGCTCCCGCTGCCCCTACCGGCGTCGCCGCTTGCGCGGCAGGCCGGCGTACCGGCACCGGCGGCAGTTCCGTCGCTCTCCGGTAGGGCGGGGCCGCCGGACCCGCCGTAACCCCGTCGCCGGCCAGCCCATTGACCGCCATCCCCTCTGCCACACCCCTGCTCTCCGGCCCTACGCCCATCGCCCTCCGGTAGGGCGGGGCCGCCGGACCCGCCGCAACTCCGTCGCAGCCCATTCCCGTTGCTTCCCCCGCCATCGCCGTGCCCGTCATGCCCGCCACCGCAGCCGGCCGGCGGGTCGGCACCGGCGGCAATTCCCGCGTCCTTCCATCTGCCCCGGTGCGGGCCGTGGCCTCGTTCCAACTGCGCACGGTGCGCAGTTGATCAGTGGCGAAGTGATCAGAAACCCCAACAATTTCAGCAATCAGCCTTGCCGCCGGCACGTCCGGCAACCCCAGTTCCGCCCGGTGCTCGTAGGCCATTTTGACGGCATGCGCCTTGTCAGCCGC
>CAIOST010000250.1 GCA_903861045.1 uncultured bacterium
CGTCGCACACTTTGTCGTCTACGCTTCGTCGTACACTTTGCAGGCTCTTCCAGTTCGGCGGCTTGAGCCTGGCCCCGCTTCACCTTCAATGAAAAATCCCCCCACAAACCCGGAAGCGCCCTTTCGCTACACTTTCACGCCGCCGTCCACACCCTATACTGAACAGATACACGCGCACCTGGTACGTGGACGCCGCCGCCGCGCTCCGCCGCAGCAGATACCGGCGGTCGTCATCCTCAAACAGTTCTGCCCCACCATTGGCCCTTACCGTCAGATGATTGATCTCCCCCGGATACGCCACTCGCACTTTCCTTGCCCTGCATCCCATGCTCGCCCGTGAGACGGGCGAGGCTGTCGGTGAAGGTTTCAGCGATGAGGAAGGTCATGGGTAGGGGTTAGTGGTTGGTGTTGGTGTCGCCACCTGTCGTTCCAGTCGAATCCGGTCGTTCAATCTTCCGCACGCCTTTGCAGTCCGGGTAACCGGTGCAGCCCCAGAAATCGTGGCCTGCGTTAGAACCGGACTTGGCCGTGCGGCGCTTCATATATTTGCCATACTCCGGCTTATCCAGTCGCATCGCATAAACCGCTTGGACTTGCGGTGAGTCCTTGCGCCACGGCACGAGATCTTTCCGCAACAACCAGTCTTCGTAGTCGCTGTGGAGTTCCGCGAGACTCGCACGGGCGACATCCGTCAGTTTCATTTCGGTTTCTTTGGATGTGCTGGCGCGGGCAGAACCCTCAACGATGTTCACCTTGCCAGAACGCGCGGCCTGGGTCATCTGGTCGTACTGGCGACCGGTCGGGTCAATCGCGCGTGTGATAAACTTCTCGCAAAAAACGTAAATTCGAAAACTGGACGATGATCACCCAGGAATCCAGACGCCTGTAGCCGCCTGACGGATCAAAATAACCCTTCGCCGACGATTCCGTAGTATTCCCCAAAGTCTGTGTCGCAGACTTCGCAGTGGACGCCGCCGCCGCGATCCGCCCCAGCAGATACCGGCGGTCGTCATCATCAAACAGTTCGGCCCCACCATTGGCCCTTACCGTCAGATGATAGATCGCCCCGGATACGCCACACGCACTTTCCTTGCTCTGCATCCCATGCTCGCCCGTCGACTGCCACGCATGTAACCAGTTTCTAATATTTAAGGTCTGACCCTTCGGGCAATCGCATTCGCGTGCATTCACGGTTCCCAGCCTACCACCTCACACCTAACACCTACCACCTTTCCCCTGCGCGCGGCCATTCAGCAAAACAGGGCTACTTCCCGCACTTCCTTGGGCGGCACTAGGCACTCGACGATAGCCCCTTCTGCTGCTAGAATTACCCACAGAAATGGGGACGAGTGCTATGCGTACAACCGGGCCAGCTGAACCGGGCAGACCAGCCGCCCCCCTGCGAAACGGCGGTCTTCCGTATCTCCTATCCGGCGCTCTGGCGCTGCTGTTGCTTGCCGCCCATCCCGCCGAGGCACAGTACACGGCCATGGCCACAGCGAGCGTGGCGAACGGCAGCGTAGTCGGCATCGTGGTGACGAACCAAGGCGACGGCTATGTGATCACCCCGTCCGTCACGCTGACCGGGGGTGGCGGCACGGGCGCCATGGCCTGCGCCACCTTGAGCAGCGGTCAGGTCTGCCAGGTCTCCGTGCTGCAAGGCGGAGCAGGCTATACGACGCCACCCACCGTGGTCATCCGTGCCCCCTCGCGCACTCCCACCCTGACCATCGCCCCGGCGACCACCCCATGGGTCGCTATCAAGAGTGAACCCCTGACGCAGATTGCCGTGCAATACGCCGATACGCTCGACACCAACATGGTCTGGCGGGAGCAGACCAACGCCATGCTGCAGTCGGAGAACCTGCTCTGGCAGGACGCCACCGGCACCACGCAGCGCTTCTTCCGCGCCCTGCGCGTGCCCGGCAGTCTGGACACCTGGCTCACCAACCACCCCCGGGTGGCCGCCGCCATCCAATGGCAGGTGCAACCGGCATGCACCACCAATGCGTATATCGCACCCGGCGATAACGTCAAACTGGCCTGGTCAAACTGGGACGCCGGCCGCAAGCTGGCCCTCCAAACGGCCTTTACCAACTACTGCACCTGGCTTACCAACGGCATGCCAGGCGTGACGACCAATGACTGCGGCCTGACTGACGCGCCCACCAATGTCTATGCGCTCTGGTTCAACCCGGCCGACTCACAAGAAACAAGCGAATCGTTCAGCACGAACTACATGTGGTCGCTCTACGTAAACCATGTTGCCTTCTGCCTGGCGCTGGAAACCAGCGCGCAACTCCCCTGGAGCATCACCACCTATTCGGACGACCAGCTGCACATTCTCCTGGACAGCGCCGCCATGGGATGGCTATCCATCTCCAGTGATCGTTTCTACATCGGATCCAGTGCCACGGGGGTCTCCCGCGGGATCAAGGCCATCGACAATCTGCCCCGCACCCCCTTCGCGCCGCCTCGCTGGGTGTATCAATTCCTGACCAGCACCAACCTCATGGGCGCCACGCGCCTGGAGACCATTGGCAACCTGCTGCAATGGATGCGGCTGAATCTCTACCACTTCTACGGGGCGGAAACCTTTGGCACCAGCAAAGCCGTCTGGCAATACGCAGGATACCCGCCCATCTCACGGATGATCGGGGGAACCGTGGACACAAACTACCCATTTCTGGGAACCAATCACTTTACCGCCGGGTGCCACGGCAGCGTGGGCTTCCTGAATGGTGTGCTGCGGGCCGCCAACATCCCCGTCCGGCCGATCTGGGTGGCCGGGCATGAGCTGGCCTGCTTCCCAACCGAACGGCTCTACCTTGACCACGGGGATGATCCCTACAACCTCAACGTGCGCACGTCCAATGTCCCCATCCTCAAGGTGCTGATCAGCGAAGCCACCTACCAGGCCTGGTTTACCAACGACCTGACCGCCAACATCACAGATTACTATGCCGCTGCCACCACCAACATCGGCCGCATGACGACGATCTTCCCCACACTGAAATGAAGGCGGCTCCCTCTCTTCGGTGGGGGCGCCGGACCCGCCGTTGCCAAAGGCGTGCGCATGAATCTGCCGCAAGGCCGCAATGCATCGCTTGGTTCGCTAGGTTTATGGACTTTTTTACGCGTTGCGCCAAGCACACTGATCGCCGTGGTGCGCCGAGATCGAAATTCCACCGCCTCATTCTGTCTTCGAAATCGCTATCGAAATCGGGATCGGGACCGACGGTAGCAGCACAAGCCAGCGGACCGGGGATTGTGGCCAGCCACGCGCCAGTGGCCGGGCCCACCAGCTGTTCGATCCCGATAGCGATAGCGATTTCGGTCCCGATATTCCGGCGACTTTTGAGGCCCAACGTTACGTTTCAGGGGACGCGACACGTTGTGGAGCGTACCCTGAAACCGATTGTTGGGGCCTTGTCATCTCTTCTGCAATATGACCGAAATCACATTATCCTTGTCGTCGAGTCCAACCCAAAACACGTCTCTGGAGTTACGAATGCGCCAGCAACACAGGTGAGTGATGGAATCTCTTCCTTGCATGCCAGCAAGCACTTTATCTGAATCGGCATATTCTCCGCGTGCCGAGTCGTCATACATGACACCAAGCCGTTGCACTACGTTTGAACGCGCCATTCCTGGTCCGATGGCAGACACGGCAGAACGATCAGCATGTAACCTTTCGCCGTAGCGATGGCCTACAAATAACAGCAATATAAGCGCGGCTATGGTGGCAGCGCCAGCGCGCACATACGATTTTTTTAATGCCATCAATCTCATGCTGCCCCAACGTATCGGCTCTGCCTCGGCGGCTATTGTACACTGCTCCTATGGCCCAAAGCTAGCAGCGGCTGCATCCGTTGGTTCGACTTGAGTTTTTGTTTTCAAATGAATGTCGTTGCACCCAGATACACGAGGTTGTTCGACAAATAGGTTCTCGTTCGTGCTTCGGTGGTTTTGTATCCACTCGTAGGTAAGCTTGTCACCCGGGACAAATTCGTCAAACACAAACTCATGGATTTTGCCCCTCGGTTTTCGCGATGCCACAAAGGTGCGCATGTGCTGCAGAATCAAGACGCGAGTCTCCTCGATGTCCTGCTGGGTTGGAACGTATTTGCGCTTCTTTAGCGGCCAGGAAGAACTTGCAGATGCACGCCCAATCTCATCGTAGAATAGTTGCTGGTGTTGTTTGATATCCTCGCAGAGTTGTTCTCCGTTAACTACCAAGAGTGGAACAAAGACATGATGAATGCTGTCGCCCATTATTATGCACGGTCTCGATTTGAGAACGCAACTGATCTCTGTGTTGGATCCAGTCGAGATGAACTGCGGAGTCCTTCCCAAGTCTGCCTTCGCATGGCCATTAGTTTGCGCAAATCCACATGCCGTAATGAATAGGCAGAGATTGATGCACATGAATTCTATTCTCATTAATATTTCTCTCTGACGAACGTTGGCGATCACCAGCGGTCTGCACCTTGGACAGACCCCAAACTATGCGCCTGCCGCTGGTGCATCGCTTGGTTCGCGTGGATCATCACCTTTTATGAGCGTTGCGCCAAGCACGAACTGATCGCCGGGCTGCGCCGAGATCGAAATTCCAACGCCTCATTCTGTCATCGCAATCGCTATCGAAATCGGGATCGGGACCGACGGTAGCAGCACAAGCCAGCGGACGGGGATTGTGGCCAGCCACGCGCCAGTGGCCGGGCCAACCATCTGTTCGATCCCGATAGCGATAGCGATTTCGGTCCCGATATTCCGGAGAGGCCACCGAGGGGTCAGACCTTAAACGTTAGTTTTACGGCTGCTGGCGCTGTTTTCTGTCCAGACGCTTTTCAATTTTCGCCACGACGCTATGCAAGACCGCGTCAGAGTTGTGGCGTTGGGGCAGTTTACGCAACTGGCTACATAACGCCGCGCCGGCTCGCACCCGCACGGGGGGGGGAAGGTGCGGAACCGCGAATGAAAGCAATGGCCGCGAAGAGAAAGGTGAAAGGTGGCAGGTGGTAGGTGGCTGCATAACATCTGTAGTACAGATTGAACTGGCCAATAAGGCGTTCGTCCGTAAACTGTTCGCTGAAACGCACCATAGCGCCCAACATCACTGCGGCTCTGGATCATGCCGCCCTCGGCCGAGGCTACGGGCTGTGACATACGTCTAACACTGGACGGCGGACACGGGACATGCCAAGCCGATCTTCATCGCCGAAAACGCAGAAAGTTGTCCATGGTCATATCGATATCCTTGGCGATCTGACGCAGGAGGATCGGCGAGAGGTCGCGCCCTGGATGGAAGGGGACGGTAGTGCAGCGCCCGTCAGCATGACGAAATTGCTTGTGCGAACCACGCTGGCGTACCTCAATGAAGCCCAATCCCCCTAAGATATCAACGACTTCACGCGGTTTCAGGACGGGAACATTGCCCATGGTTACGCCACCACCACACATTGGGTTCCAACGAATTCGGCGTCCATCTGTGGCTCACCGTCTTCCAACAACATGGCCACGACTTCCTGCAGGTTCCGGGCCAGTTCGTCCAGCGTTTCCCCTTGCGCGTGTGCACCAGCAAACCCCGGCACGTATCCCACGTATAGCTGGGTTTCCTGGCAATGCTCCACAACCGCTGTATATCGCCTCATCGTTGCAACCCCTTTGACGGGAGACAGTATATACCCCGGCTTGTTGCCTGACAACCCAGATTCCGTCAGCGCCAGCAATTCTAATTATGAGCCCCCCCCATACCGGGGGTGAAGGTGCGGAGCCGCAAATGCACGCTAATGGCCACGAAGAGAAAGGTGATAGGTGTTCTTGGTTCTTTGTGCTTGGTTCTTGGTTGCTGGCGCCGGCGGATGGGGGAAGCGAAAGGTGGCAGGTGTTGGGGTTGCTGGCGCCGCGTGGATGGACAGAAGAAGGCACGGGGGGTGAAGGTGCGGAACCGCGAAGGGACGCCAAAGACCACCGAGCGGATCACACCCAGACCATACACCGACCAACCCGGCGAAAGCAAAATTGTTTTTGCTCCGCACTTTCCTTGGGCGCATCCCTGTTCCCCTTGCTTTGCGTTGTAGTGTTGTAGGCCGCAACTCCGGTTGCGGCCCATTCCATGGCCGGAACCGGAGTTCCGGCCTACTGAACGCAACTCTGTAATTAAACAAGGATGCGCCCCCTTCCTTCAGCCGTCCGAGCAGATAGACCCGGCCCGGATCAGCGGCAAATAGCGACTCTTTACCGTTACTCCGCACCGTTAACGGTCCTGGATAGCAATCCGCCCGCGGCCCGGGGGCGGGCCGGGGCTACTGACCGTGCCAAAAAAAGAGCGGCCCCGGCCTACCGGCCACCACAAAAGCAGAGAGCCGGCGGTTGCCCGCCGGCTCTCCACTAGCCTTCGCTTTTACCAACCGGTAAACCTTAGGCCTTGGCCAAGCGGGCCTTGAGCGCATCGACTTCCGCGCGCAGTGCGTAGGGGAGGCGGGCGCCGTACGGCTTGTACGACTCCTCAATGCTGGCGAGTTCCTTCTTCCACCCTTCCACGTCCACGCGCAGCAGCTCCTGCATATCCGCGGCCGTGACGCCTGTACCGGCGACGTCGATGGCGTCGGCCGTGGGGAGGATGCCGATCGGGGTTTCGACGGCCTGGCCCTTGCCCTCGATGCGCTCGCAGACCCAGCGCAGCACGCGGCTGTTCTCGCCGTAGCCCGGCCAGAGCCACTTGCCTTCGGCCGTCTTGCGGAACCAGTTGACGAAGAAAACCTTCGGCAGCTTGGCCGGGTTGGTCCGCAGACCAAAGCTCAGCCAGTGCATGAAGTAATCGCCCATGTGGTAGCCGCAGAACGGCAGCATGGCGAACGGATCGCGACGCAGCACGCCGGCCTGACCCAGCGCCGCGGCAGTCGTCTCCGAACCAGCGGCCGCACCCATGAACACGCCGTGGTTCCAGCTATAGGCCTGGTTGACCAGCGGAATGGTGCTCGGGCGACGCCCGCCGAAGAGGAAGGCATCGATCGGCACGCCAGCGGGGTTCTCCCACTCGGCGGCGATCACCGGGCACTGCGACGCCGGCGCGGTGAAGCGGGCGTTCGGGTGCGCCGCCTTGGCAGTCTTGCCATCCGCATCCTTCTTGGCCGGGGTCCACTCCTCGCCCTTCCAGTCAATGGCATGCGCCGGCGCGGGCACGCCCATATCTTCCCACCAGACATCGCCATCATCCGTCAGCGCGACGTTGGAGAAGATGGTGTTGCGCGTGATGGAATCCATCGCGTTGGGGTTGCTGCTGCGGCTGGTGCCAGGCGCTACGCCGAAGAAGCCGTTTTCCGGATTGACCGCGTACAGGCGGCCATCGTCGCCGATGCGCATCCAGTTGATATCGTCGCCGATGCATTCAACCTTCCAACCCGGCAGCGTGGGCTGCATCATGGCGAGGTTGGTCTTGCCGCAGGCGCTCGGGAAAGCGGCGCCCACATAGTAGGCCTTCTGCTCAGGCGACGTGAGCTTGAGGATCAACATGTGCTCGGCCATCCACCCTTCCGCACGGGCGAGGTAGGAGGCGATGCGCAGTGCCAGGCACTTCTTGCCCAGCAGCGCGTTGCCGCCGTAGCCGGAGCCGAACGACCAGATCATGCCATCCTGCGGGAAGTGCGCAATGTACTTCTTGGCCGGATCCGGCACGCAGGGCCACGCCACATCCTTCTGCCCCTTGGCCAGCGGCGCGCCGACCGAGTGCAGACAGGGGATGAAGTCGCCGTGCTCACCCAAGGCGTCCAGCGCGGCCTGGCCCATGCGCGTCATGATGCGCATGTTGACCACCACGTAGGCGGAATCGGAGATTTCCACGCCGATCTTGGCCACCGGCGAGCCGATCGGGCCCATGGAGAACGGGATCACGTAGAGGGTCCGGCCGTGCATGCAACCCTTATAGAGGGCGCGCATCTCGGTCTTCAGCTCCTCGGGCGCGCGCCAGTTATTGGTCGGGCCGGCATCCTCGCGGCGCGGCGTGCAAATATAGGTGCGGTCTTCCACGCGAGCCACATCCGAGGCATGCGAGCGCGCCAGATAGCAACCCGGGCGCTTGGCCGGATTCAAGGCCGTGAACGTGCCGGATGCCACCATCTGCTGGCAGAGCGTGTCGTACTCCTGCTGCGACCCGTCGCACCAATAGACCTTTTCCGGCTCGCACAGTTTGACTACTTCGTCAACCCAGGCCAGCAGCTTCTGATTTTTTGTGGGCATCGCCATCTTATTCTCCTCGTGCGTGTTCTCGTGATGAATCTGCGCGGCACCTTGTGGCTTGGCGCAGGGAAGCGGCTAAATCTACCGAAAACAAGCACGCGTACGCAACCGGAAAGTGGCAGATTGCCCATGGTCTTTTCCTGAAGCGCCACCTAACGCAGGCTGGCTGTAGCAAGGGCTTTGTGGTAACTGCAGAAGCCGCTTTTGTGTATTCTATCAGTGGCGAGGTGTTGGTTGGCAGAGGATTTGGACACGGGCAGGATCGGTGCAGACCATTCATGTTGGCCACAAAAGGCACATAAATCACAA
>CAIOST010000251.1 GCA_903861045.1 uncultured bacterium
ATACCCCTTGCCCTTGGCATCGATCTTGCCACCCTCCAGCACGGTCAGGTTGGTGCACTGGAGCCAGATCCGGTGGTCAGGCGTCCACCCGCCTACGGAACTCGCATCGCTCTGCGCGTCATGCGTGAGCGTGCCGGCGACCAGCAGCGTGGTGGCGCGCAGGATGGTGTTCGTCCCCTGGAACGTCAACGTCGCGCTCGCGCTGTTGGAGACGCTGTTGTACGTAAACGGCATGCTCACATCCAGCGTCACGTTATTCGTGAGCGTCACATCGTCGCCGGCCTCCGGCAGGCCGCCGCCCCAAGTCGCCGGGTTGGTCCAGTTACCCGCCTGCACCGTCGCGATCGCTACCGGCGTATGATCGTAGTTCGCGATCACCAGCGTCGCGGCATTGGCGGGCGTGCCGTAGGGGTAGACCCCGTTGCCGGCAGCTAAAGTCAGCACCACCTGCTCATTGGTCGTGTCCGTATCGTAGAATGGCGTAATGACCACGTCGGCGTTGGTGACGCCGGCCGCCAGCGTCACGTTGCTCGGCACGGCCACATAATCGATGCCATACGCCGCACTGCCCGTCAGCACGAAGGGGACGGTGATCGCCGCGTTGGTGCAACTGTCGGGGCGGCTGATGCGGAACGTAGCGGTATTTAACGGGTATTGCGCCAGCGCATCGATCGCGTTCACCGTCACTTCGCCGGTGAGGAAGAACCTGGACGAAGGGGCGACCGCCGTCCCCCCCGCGTTTACGGCCACCCAGGTGTAGTAGTAGATCTGGTTGGGCAAAATGCCATCGGCCAGGTCCGTCAGGTTGGTGCTAAAGGGTGTGTCAGCCGTCCAGGCGGGATTCACGTCGCCGTGGTTGAACCAATTCGTGTGGGCCCAGGCCGCGAGCTCCGTCCCGCCATCGTGCGTCCCCCAGAGCAAGCCGACGGCCGTAGCCGCGCCCCCGATAGTGACCAGCATGCCGCGGCAGGTCGCGCCGTTGGTCAAGACCGCCGTAACCGCCACGTTCTCGACACCGGGCGGATCCAGATCCAGCGCCACCGGCACACTCCGCAGGGTGACCTGATTCCTGCCCGGTTCGCCCACCAACACCCGCGCCTGGCTGGCATCGTAGACCACCACGAGGTTGGTGCCCTGGCTCGCCGCCGCGCCCCGCACACTATTCACCGAGGTAAACCGCCCTTTGGCACCGCGCTGCCCAGACGCCGGTGTCACCGCGCCCGCATCCACAACTACGGCGTCCGCATCGTCCCAATATCTGCAGACCACCACATAGTTCCCATCCGGCTGGGCGGAAAGCGTGTAGGCGCTGAAATCATCTACCGTGCTGCCCACCAGCGAATTGGCCGCAGCAACCTCCCCAACCACGCCTTGGCTGCCATCGCCCCACGTTGCCGCACCGAGGCCGTGCCACATACTATTATCTGCGTCCCATGTACTCGTCCACCTAGGGCTGAGCACCACATAGTTGCCGTTGGCCAGGGCGCAAACACCAAAGCTAGTGCCGCCGTCATAAATGCCGACTTGATCATTCGCATGTGAGCCGACCAGCGAATTGGCGGCCGAGACCACGCCGGTCACGCCCAAGGTGCCGTTGCCCCAGGTCACCGCGCCGGCACTGTAGGCCTCGCCGTTGCACCAAGTAGGGCTCGCCACCACATAGTTGCCATTGGCCAGCGCGAAGACGCCGCCGTAGCCAACCAGGTCCCAAGCATTGCTCCCCAGCAGCGAATTGTTCGTCGAAATCGTGCCGAACCGTCCGGTCGTGCCGTTGCACCAGGTCACGGCGCCGGCATCCGTGGCCTCGCCGTTGTCCCAATAAGGGCTCGCCACCACATAGTTGCCGTTGGACAAGGCGTAGACGGCGCCAACACTGTCACCCGCCGTGCTCCCCACCAGCGAATTGGCCGTCGAAACCGCGCCGGTCAAGCCTTGGGCGCCGTCACACCAAGTCACCGCGCCGGCACCGCCTGTCTCGCCGTAGCTCCAAGACACGCTGGATACCACATAGTTGCCATTGGCCAGGGCGCAGACGCCGCCGTAGCCCACAGAGTCATTTAGCGTGCTCCCCACCAGTGAATTGTCCGCCGAAATCTCTCCCGCCAGGCCGCTCGTACCGTTGCACCAGGTCACTGCGCCGACATCGGCGGCCCCGCCGTTGTCCCAGTAAGGGCTGGCCACCACATAGTTGCCGTTGGACAGAACGCAGACGCTGGCGCCAACGTTGTCATCCCCCGTGCTCCCCACCAGCGAATTAGCCACCGAAATCGCCCCGGTCACGCCGCATGTGCCATCCCCCCAGGTCACCGCGCCGGCATCGGCCACCCCGCCGTTGTCCCAATATGGGCAGACCACCACATAGTGGCCGTTGGGCAGGACGAAGACGCCGACACTACTCTCGCTTTGGTAAGCCATGTCAGAGTCCGTACTCCCCACCAGCGAATTATCCGCCGTAACCGTCCCGACCCGCCCGGTCGTACCGTTGCACCAGGTCACCGCACCCTTACCGCTGGCCCACCTATAGCTAGCCACCAGATAATTACCACTGGGCAGGGGCATGACGCCACACGTTCCTTGGCTTGCATCGCCTGAAACATAGCCGGCCCGAAGTCCAACGTAGTCGTAGGCCGTGCTCCCCACCAGCGAGTTCACCGTCGAGACCGCCCCGGTCCGCCCCGTGGCACCGTCGCACCAGGTCACCGCACCGGCGTTCCATTTGGTTCCGTTATTCCAGTTAGGACTTGCTACCACATAGTGGCCATTCGACAGCGCCGTGACGTAGAGGCCGACATAATCACCTCCGCTCGTACCCATCAGGGAGTTGGTCTTAGCCACTGTGCCAATCGGGAAGGCGTTCGTGCCGCGGCACCACGTGGCCGCACCGGCGCCACTGCTGCCATTCTTAACCTTGGTACTTTGCACAACATAGTTGCAGTCGGCGTTGTTGAGCACGACGATCCCATCATACCCAATCTCATCCCCGTAACTAGATGAGGCGACACCCACCAGCGAATTGACCGTCGAGACCACCCCGGTCGCGCCCTTGGTTCCATCGCACCATGTGACCGCACCTCGAGCGTAGGAATAAGTAGCTGAAAAACGGCCGAAGTTCGGGCTAGCCACCACATAGTGCCCATTGGGGAGCGCGGTCACCATTTTCGTAAAACGATCCACTCCTGTACATTTGTAACCAACCAGGTCCCCCTGCTTGCCTGTGGCTGTCCCTCCTGGGATATTCGTCGTGGCCCCCACCAGCGAGTTAGTAGCCGCCACCACGCCGCCCAGCGCGCCGTCCGCCAACATGCCATTGGTGGCATTGACCCAGGTGACCGCACCCCGGTTCGTCGACCAATAGGGACTATGGATCAGATAGTTGCCATTGGCCAGCACGGTAATTCCGCCCGAACCGACCTGGTCATTGGTAGCGCTGCCCGTGATGGTGCTGAGCGGGTTACTTAGGTCGTTGGTGTCATAGAGATAGACCGCGCCGCGGCTATTGCTAAAGCCCGGATCGGTGATCACGAGCTTGCCGTTGGGGAGGTTGGTGACCAGCGTGCCGAACGCGCCGCTCCCCGGCGGGCCGCTAATCACCTCTTCGGCCACCGCCGCCGGCGCCACCAGCGCCACCAGCGCCGCCACCGCGAGAAATTGCACCATCTGCCGCCCGATCTTGGGAATCCGCTGCATCGCTGTACCTCCTGTGGACTGCACGTAGGACTACGTAGGGGTAATTATGGCACAGAGCCTAACGAAAAATCAACCGGCAATGGGGCGCCCCGTTCTGCGAGAGTTAAAGTACGAGGCGTAGAAATTACTCGAAAAGAAAAGGACAACGCGGCGATTTTTCTGCTTGATTTTATCAATTGGTAATTGATATAAATAGGCACATGCGC
>CAIOST010000252.1 GCA_903861045.1 uncultured bacterium
CTGCAACAGCAGTGGTTGCCGCGCCCGCGCCTCGTTCATCCATACCCCAGTGTTCGTTTTGACGCCAGATACTCGAGGTAAGAGCCGTATGCAATAGTTCTGCAAGTACGGATCTGTGCGGGGGGCACCCGGCGACGGGTGTCCCTACCGCGACTATATTACAAATACGACCCCAATGCTCGTTCATTGCTTTACGGCAAGAGTGTCAGATAGGGGGGAAGCTGTTAAGGCTGCCGCCGGACCAGACACGGGTTTTCCCGCCTTGACGTGGCACCGCTGCGCCGGTATAGTGGCGCCATATCGGACTAAAATGGTCCGATATTAGCGTGGCGGAGCTTTTGGCATGCAGCTCACTGTGGCAACGGAATATGCGGTACGCTGCGTGTTGCACCTGGCCGGTGCGACCGCCGGTGCCGTTGTTGCGCGCCGGGAGATCGCACAGGCGCGGGCGATTCCCGCCCCCTTTCTGGCCAAGCTGGCCCAGCGCCTGGCGCACGCCGGCCTGATCCGGATCCAGGCCGGGGCGCGTGGCGGCTATGCCCTGTGCCAACCGGCGAGCCAGATCACCTTGCTGGCTGTCGTGGAGGCCGCGGACGGAGAGCTAGTACTCCAGCCCTGCGCCGCAAAACCGCAGGCCTGCCCCCGCTCACCCGCCTGCCCCGCACACCGCGTCTGGGCCAAGGCCCGCCGCCAACTGCGCGCCACGCTGGCCCACGTAACCTTCGACCAACTCGCGGCCCAGGAAAAGCCGCCCACCCGCACAAGGAAATCAGCATGGACGTCCTGATGCTCTCGCGGTTGCAATTTGCCACCGCCACCCTTTTTCACTTTCTGTTCGTGCCGCTGACGCTTGGGCTTTCCGTGCTGATCGCTCTGATGGAGACCCAATTTGTCCGGACCGGCGATGCTGCGTATCGCCGCATGGCCCGGTTTTGGGGGCAGCTCTTCCTGATCAACTTTGCCATCGGCGTGGTAACCGGCATCACGCTGGAATTCCAGTTCGGCACCAACTGGTCGCGCTACTCCACCTATGTGGGGGACGTCTTTGGCGCGCTGCTCGCCATTGAAGCCACCGTTACGTTCTTTATGGAGTCGACCTTTATTGCGGTCTGGGCCTTGGGGTGGAAAAAGCTCTCGCCCCAGCTGCATGTCATGGCGATTTGGCTGGTGGCGCTGGCCTCGAACCTGTCGGCGTATTGGATTCTCACAGCCAACGCCTGGATGCAACACCCGGTCGGGTACGCGCTGCGCAATGGGCGCGCGGAAGTCACCGACTTCCTGGCCGTGATTACCCAGCCGTTTGCGGTGGTGACCTTCGTGCACACCGTCAGCGGCGCCTATGTGCTGGCGGGCTTCTTTGTGCTGGCCATCAGCGCCTGGCACCTGCTGCGTGGCCACGAGACCGCCTTCTTTAGCAAGTCCTTCCATCTGGCCGCCAACTTCACGCTCGTGGCGGCGCTGGTAGTCATGGGGCTGGGGCATCTGAGCGGCTCGGAAGTTGCCGCCGCGCAACCGGCCAAGTTGGCGGCCATGGAATCGCATTGGGAAACCACGCGGTCTGCGCCGATGTATCTGCTGCAATGGCCGGATGCCAAGCAGGAGCGCAATGCGATCCAGGCGTTGCCCGTGCCCGGCGCGCTGAGTATGCTGGCCTTCCACGACCCCCAGGCCGAGGTGCAAGGGCTCAAGGCCTTTCCGGCCAGCGAGCGCCCGCCGGTCTTCCTCACCTGGATCTCCTTTAAGATCATGTTGGCGAGCGGCGGGTTGATCATGCTGACCGCCATGCTGGCCTGGTATATCCGCCGTAACCCTGCCGCGGCCAAGCCGATCCTGCTGCAAGCCATTCTCCTGGCGCTACCGCTGCCGTGGATCGCCATCGAGTCCGGTTGGATCCTGGCGGAGGTCGGCCGGCAACCCTGGATTGTATACGGCGTGATGAAAACCTCGGACGCGGTATCGCGGCTGAGCACCGGGCAGGTTGCCACCAGTCTGGTCGGATTTGTCACCGTCTATTCGCTACTCGGTTTTGCTGCCGTTTCTTTGCTGGTCCGCTTTGCCCGCAAGGGGCCGGTCGCGGAATAAGTCACGGCCCGAAAGAAGGAGAAGATCGTCATGCTGGAAACCATCTGGTTCATATTGTGGGGCCTCCTCTGGGCCATCTATTTCATGCTCGACGGCTTTGATCTGGGCTTGGGAACGCTGCTGCCCTTGCTGTCCAAGGATGAGACCGACCGGCGGATGCTCTACGCGAGTATGGGGCCATTCTGGAACGGCAATGAGGTTTGGCTGCTCACAGCCGGCGGCGCCACTTTCGCGGCCTTCCCGGCCGCCTATGCCACCATGTTCAGCGTGATGTATACGCCGCTAATGCTCCTGCTCTTCGCCCTGATCTTCCGCGGCATCGCCTTTGAATACCGGGGCAAGGTGGAGGACCCCGCGGCCCGGCGGCGCTGGGACCACCTTTTTGTGGTGGGGAGTGCGCTGCCGATGCTGTTGCTGGGGGTGGCCTTTGCCAATATCTTTGCCGGTGTCCCGTTTGATGGCGACGGCGTGCTGCAGGGAAATCTCCTGACCTTTCTTAACCCGTATGGGCTTTTAGGTGGCGCCCTGTTCGTGCTGCTCTTCCTGCTGCACGGAGCCATCTGGGGCGCTTGGCGCACGACCGCGGAACTCAATGCGCGGGCCGCACGCGTCGCGACCGGGCTCTGGCCCGCGCTGGTCGTGGTAGCCGTCATCTTCCTCGTGGCCAGTTGGTTTGCGACGCCACTCTATCGCAACTGCTTCGCCATGCCGGTCCTCTGGAGCTTTCCCGTGCTGGCGGTCGTCGGGTTGCTGCTGTGCCGGTTTTTTCTGGCCCGTCAGAACTGGGGGGCGGCCTGGGGGTGTTCGGCCTTGACCATTGTCAGTGCGACCTTTTTTGGCGTCGCCGGGCTCTTTCCCAACATCTTCCCCTCCAGCCTGGATGCCGCCTTCAGCAAGACGGCTTTCAATGCGGCCTCCACGCCCAAGACCCTGGGCATTATGTTGGGCGTGGCGCTAGTGATGGTGCCGATCGTGATCCTCTATCAGCTCTGGGTTTACCGTCTTTTCCGCGGCAAGATCACCCGCGATAGCCCGTCCTACGACTGAGCCCAGTGGGGGCCCGAGGGGGGCAGGGTTCAAGGTGAGAGTGGGTCTACGTATCAACGGCCACCGGGCTGGTCTATGTGGACTACGCCCAGGCGGGGTTCAACGCCGCCCCCGTCGCCCCGGGGCCGGAGCCGGTGGTGGTGCTGATTCACCGGGGGAGCCCCTCGCCGCAGATGCAGCAGTTTGTGGCTTGGTTGGCGGTCAGCGCTGATTAGCGCCGGATCCTGTCAAACGCCGGGAACAACCTGCCGGGACCGCATGAAGGCAGAAGAACATGTTTTTTTGTCGGGAAGTGAAAATCGCTTCCATGAACACGCATGATTGGGAAACACCGGCAGGGTATCGCACGGTTGCAAGTCTGCTCGACGCGCATGTTGTTTGTTCGTCCGGTATCCGATATTATTCTTCGTAATGCTATTCCAGTAACGCAAGGCTGTACTTCACCCCTTCCACCCCCATCTGACTCACTGCGTTCGTCGACGCCGCTACACGCATCGGCAAGCGCAGCGAGGCAGTCAGGAAAGGAGTCTCTTCATGCAGAGTTTTGCGGATCGCGGGCAGCACCATGCGGCGGTGCAGCGCGCGCTGCACCTGGGCCGCGCGACAGACCCCGCAGGACTGCCGGAACTGATTGAGCTCCTAGCGTACCCCTCCGCCGAGGTACGGCGGTTGGTGGCCTCGGCCATCGGCAAACTTTCGGGCTTTGGCGTGGATGCTCGGGCCGCCGTGGCCGCTCTCGTGCCGGTAGCCTTGCACGACCCGCATCCGCAGGCGCAACAGTATGCCCTCAAGGCGCTCAAGGGGTTTGGCGTGGCGGCGGCTGCGCACCTGCACGATCTGACAGATCTGGCGAACAACCCCAACCAGAAAGATTACGTGCGGCAGGCAGCACTCTCGTGCAAGACTGCCATCGAGGCCGCGGTCGCCGAAGCGCAAGACTCGAGCGTGCAACGCTGCATCAAGTGCCACCGCGATGTGGCACCAGACGAACACACGCGATCGCAGCAGGCGTTTCAGCGTACGTACTGCGACCATTGCTTCGACAGTGTCTATCTGGAACGGCGCAACTGGGAAACCCAGGTTGAACTCCATAAAACCATCGAGGCTGCCGATGGCACACTTGTGCAATCCGATGGCGAACGCAGGATCGCCGAGTGGTTGTCTGCCAATCACATTGCCTATCGCTACGATAACCGCTTTCGTATCATCAAAGGGTATGCCATCCGCCCGGATTTCTACCTGCCGGAATACGATCTCTACATTGAGTACTGGGGTATGGACACCCTCGATTACCAGATCGGAATGCTGGAAAAGAAGAAGCTTTACCAGCAGGCCGGCAAGAAACTGATTTCGTTCTGCAGAAACGAAAAGGGGGATCTGCATCGGCTTCTGCCGGAGCGTCTTTCACACCATATGCACATCGGCGAACCACGCGCGTGTCCGCCATGACTGTCGAGACAAAACCGGAAAGATCAAGCGCGACCGGCGTTTCCGCGCCTTAATTGGTGCGGCCCCATTGAAGCTGTATCCAGCAACGACGCCACCCCGCGCTAGGGCTGCGCGTGCCCCATAAAATCGTAAACTGGCTATGCCGTTGACTCAACCTGCAGCGATTCTCATTATGGAAGTCTGGAGGCGAGGCGTGCTGAACAGACAAAGTAGAAAGATGAAGAGGAAAGACGAAGTATGGCTGTCGCACCCTACATTGTCTTTCCTCTTCATCTTTCTACCTTGTCTTTCACTGAGCCACAATCATTAAGTCCAAGATGTTGTGGCAGGTTGAGTTAACGGCATAGCCAGTAATCGTAAATAGCAACTACCTCGCCGCCTTCTTCGGCTATCCAGCGCATGGCGCATGCTGCCGACAGTAGCCCCGGCCCGCCTCGGGCCGTGGGCAGCGCGATCCAAGGTGGCTATGATCAGGACAC
>CAIOST010000253.1 GCA_903861045.1 uncultured bacterium
CGCCCCAGCGCATATTCGCGCACAAGCTGCCCGCCGCCGTTGATCACCCGCTGTAAAAACGCCTGCAGGATGAGGTGCGGCGCCGCCTCGCGGTAGTCGTAGCGTTCCTGCCAGATTTCGCTGTTTTCACGCCAGAACCCCTGAAAGGCGCGCAGTAGCCCCGTCATGTCAAGCTGGTCACCGATGATCCAGGGGGACTGGGGAATGGCCACCTTCATGTCCTCCTGCGTCTCGTACGCCAGCGTGCGCAGAATTACTTCCGCATAGATCGGATTGGATGGCACAATCGCCCCCTGCTCCGGTTTCATGATCCCAAGGTCAAATACATACTGGCAATCATCGGAAAGGCGCTCGACCCCTTCGGCCTGCCCCAGGATCACCGGCTCAACGATGCGCTGTACACGCGGTTCCTTAAGCCGTTCGAGCAGGCTATCGAGATGCGTATCGCGCCGGCGCAGCAGGGCCTCGGCGGCCTGGTCCATGTGTTCCGCGGTTACCGGCCGGTCGGTCTCGTTATTCAGAATCTCTTCGACGCACTCACGGGCCAGCGCGTTCACCAGCCACGGCTGGCCACCGCTCCAGTAGGCCGCGCGGTCAATCGCTGCCTCTTCGAAGAGCTGCCCGGTATCGGCCGTGTGCTGCCCGTAGAGCGCCGCGATCTCCGGGCGTGTGAAATTCGTCAGCGTCAACGCCTTGGTCGCGATATTGAAGGGACTAGCCGAGCCGAGCGTCTCGCTCTGCGGGCGCACGCTGGCCTTATAGTCGCGGATGTTGCGCATGCCAACCAGCGCCACGGAAACCGGGAAGGGCGCACGGCTGCGATTCACATAGCCATCGCGCAGTTGACGTAAGAAGGAGATCAGCGTCTGGCCGCTGAGGCAATCGGCCTCGTCGAACAACACCACCAGCGGCTTACTGGCCTTATGTGCGAGGTGTGCCAGGAAGCGCTTGACCCCGGCCGTCGTGTCGGCCAAGTCTGGTGGCGGCAGCGACAACGACGACCAGAACGGACTGAACTCCAGCGAGGACGCCAGTGACCGGAGGATGGCTGGAACCCCCTGTGTCGCATCGGGAATGCCCTGTCCCATCTCCAGCGAGCAATAGAGCGCAACATGCGTCCCCGCAGCATTCAACTCCTTTTCCAGCGCATTGAGCAGTGTGGTCTTACCCGACTGCCGCGCCGCATGGATCACGAAAAACTGTTTATGGGCGATCAGCCCGGGGATCTGCGGCAGGCGCGCCAGCGCCGGCACCAGATAGTGCTCCGCCGGCACGCAGGGCCCGGCCACATTGAAAAATCTCGGCATGCGCATGCTCCTGATAACATTAATTTAGAGGCCCACCACATGGATGGTCTTGCCATCCCGCGTGAGCGTTTGCCAGGTCAGCTTGGCCTCCCAGCTCACGGCCGGGTCGCGATCGAAGACCGCCAGCCACCCTTCGCTCAGCCCCAACCGGTCGAGATAGCCGAATAACTGGTCCTGCGCGAGCTCGGGCTTGCGGTACTGCGTCTTGAGCTTGAGCTCCAGCGCGTAGCGCTGCGCCTGCCAGCAGACCAGCAGATCGAGGCGTTGGCGCCCCAGCGCATATTCGCGCACAAGCTGCCCGCCGCCGTTGATCACCCGCTGTAAAAACGCCTGCAGGATGAGGTGCGGCGCCGCCTCGCGGTAGTCGTAGCGTTCCTGCCAGATTTCGCTGTTTTCACGCCAGAACCCC
>CAIOST010000254.1 GCA_903861045.1 uncultured bacterium
CCACACATCCACCCTCGCTTACACGGCTACACGTACACCACCGGCTTACACGCGGGTTTTGGTTGCGAATAGCTCATCGGGCCATGCGGCAACGCGTATCTCCGTCACCTGCCGTCGGCTGCGGCGGGTCCGGCGGCCCCGCCCTCCCAGCCCCAAACCTAGCACCTCACACCTACCACCTTCTCCCCGGCGGCCCCGCCCTCCCAGCCCAAACCTAGCACCTCACACCTACCACCTTCTCCCCGGCGCGCCCTGCCCGTGGCCGTGAGGCGGCGGTGTGGCGCTGTCCTTTGCGCGCCAGGAAGGTTTCGACCTCCTGGATGTTGAGATCCTCCGGCGTCAACCCCGCCAACTTGATGCGCTGTTCAGCAATCGTGAAGTTCGTGGTCTGCTCAAAAGCGTGTGAATCGGTCCCCACCACCAGCGGGATACCGTGCTCCGCCGCATAGCGCAGCATGCGGACTTCCGCCGTCTCCGGGGTATTGGCGTTGGAGTTCAGCTCCAGGGTCACGCCGCGGGCCGCCACCCACCGCAGCAGGCCATCCACCGTTTCATTCGAAACCACACCGGTTAGATCGGCAATGCGGCGGAAGGGGTGCGAAAGGACGTCAATCTCGGGCTTGTCGAGGAGCTGGTCCATATAGTCCAGCCAGGCCTTCTCGCGCGCTTTCAGAGTATTCAGCTTCTCAATCCAGGGCATGAAATGCGGGCCGCAGAGGATGACGTCGAAGAGCTCGGTGAATTGCGGGTCGTGGGTCAGGCGGCCATCGCACATCATATCGGTTTCAATGCCGAAGAAGATGTTGGGGTTATTCAGGGCGCGAATCGTTTGCATTTCCGTCTGGAGGCGCGCCTGGCCGATCTCCCGCGCGCGGTCAAACCACTGGGGGTCCTCCATGAACTGCCCCTTCCAGATCACTTCCCAACTGATCTCCGGGCTGTTCTGGAAGTAGTGGACAAAGCCGTGATTGGTGATGACGGCCCGGCGCATGGTCTCCCCCAGCACCCCGGCATAGTACGCCGGCGTCAACTCGGCCGGGCAGCACGAGTCGACGTGGGTGTGACAGTGGAAATTCGTCCATGGTTGCATAGCTTGGGCCTGCCTGTAGTGCGGGTGCTACGATGGTTAGGGGTGGCGGCGGGAGGTATGAAAGATAGGGCGGGCGTGTCCGTCTTACAAGCAGAAGTTTGTGATAGCCGTGCCCTAGCGTCTGCCGCTAACATACGGTTCTGATGCAGGACCTTTCTTCTATGAACGCGGCCGCGTCGCCGGCGGGGCGGCCTGATTGGCTGAGGCCGGCGCGCTCCGCCGCGGCCTTCTGGCTGCCGTCGGTGGCCGTGCTGGTGCTGACGCTACTGTTGTTGGTGTTGTGGCCGCACGAATGGCGGAGCGTGCCGAAGCGCGCGAGCCTGCCGGAGGCCACCGCTTCGTACGTGCTCCTGGATGGGAGCGCGCCGGGCGTGTCGGGCAATCCGTTGGGCAACCCCTGGCCCGGACCGCGGACCACGGCGCTGCCGGAGCGCGATCCGGTGGTGGTGCGCACCCTGCCGTCACCGGAGTATACGGGGGCACGCGCCGTGTCCCCGTGGAGCCTCGCGCCGCTGCGTGCCCCCGCGCCTGTCGTGGCCAATCTGGCGCTGCGCCCGGTGGCGGCGGTGCTGACGGGCGTGGCGCTGGCGACGAACGCTCTGGCGGTGACCCTTTCGCCGACGCTGCAGCGCAGTGGATTCCGTTTCGACCTGCCGCCGGGTTTGGCAACCACCCTGCCGGCCGTGGTCCGGTTTTATGTGGAGCTGGATGACAAGGGCGTGGTGCTGCACCTGTTGGCGGAGCCGAGTGATAATCCGGTCAGCAGTCGGTTACTGGAAACGGCCATCGGGCGCGGGCGCGGAACCAACGCCGGCTGCGGCCAGGTTGAGGTGAGCTGGGGGCGGTAAGCGCCGTCAGGCCGGCCTGGTGAGGCCGCCTAAGCGGGGCCCAGGTGTTACGCGCATGTTCATGTTGTTCACCCGCTACGCGGTACCCGACGCGCGCTTACGCCAGATAGAGGGGCAGAGGCCGGTGGCTTGATGAAAGAGGCGCGAAAAGTACGCGCTGTCCGGGATGCCGCATTGTGCGCTGATCTCCGTCGCGCTGAGTGTCGTCTCGCTTAGCAGTCGCACGGCATGGGCGATGCGTAAGCGTAGCAGGTAGCGGATCGGTGTGACGCCTGTGGCCGTGCGGAAGTTGCGCTGCAGCGTCCGCGCCGACATCCCGCCGATCTGCTCGATCTCCAGCAGGGAGACCTCATCACTGAAGTGCGTTTCCAGATAGCGAATTACCTTGGCAATGGGTGCGTGCGTCTTGGGCAGGTCGATGGTCTTGCCAGCCACGTGCCGGCACAGGGTGATGAGCAACACTTGTAACAACGCCTCCTGCATAGCCGCCCTGCCGTCCGTGCTGTGGTCCGCTTCGTCGCGGAGCGCCTCGATCAGGTGCAGGCACTCGCCTAAGGCCTGTGGCGTTAGCGTCCGGGGACGCTTAAACGGCGTGACACCCGCCCCCCTCTGTTGAAAAAGCGTGTCATATCCGGCCAACGCCCGGATCGCCGGGCGCAGCCGCTGCAGGCAAGGCCTGCGGATCAGCACGTTAACAAGTTGCAGGCCAACTGTTTCTAGATAGGCGTGGCTCCAAGCGCCTTCTAGCACAAAGCAATCGCCTGGTGCCAAGGCATACCCCAAGCCCTCCACCCGGTGGATCCCCGTGCCCGCCGTAATAACGACCAATTCCGTGAATTGGTGGCGGTGAAGCGCCGTGTTCGACTGCGCCTGTATCAAGACCTGCACCGGACAGACCGGATCAAGGAAGACATCGTCTTCCCCCCAATGTGTGCGGGCCGCCGTCGGATTCAGCTCGGCTGCTTTCATGCGTATAGCCCTTTTGTCGTTTTTCTCCAACAAATTGACGCAATCGTTATAGCACGAATCCGCACCGTAGGCTATGGTTTGGTGAGCAGGTTTCAGGTTTCTTGTCATACACAAAACGAACAACGCACAAGGAGCAGCCGAAGATGCAACAGAAGACGAAGCAATACGATGTAGCCGCCTATATCTGGCCTTCTTATCACCATGAACCGCGGGTGGAAAATTTCTGGCCGGAGAAGGATGGGGAGTGGTACACGGTCCGCCGTGGTACGCCGCGCTTTCCGGGGCATGATATGCCGCGCATCCCGCTGCTGGGCTACCAGGACGAGGCCGACCCCAAGGTGATGCGCCAGCATGTCGAACTCGCCATGGCGCACGGCGTCAACGTGTTCATCGTGGATTGGTACTGGTACCTGAATGCCCCCTGTTTCGAGCGGCAGTTGAACGAGGGTTTGATCCCGGCACTCAAAGGCACTGACTGCAAGTTCTACCTGATGTGGGCCAATCACGACGTGAATGATCTTTGGAACATGCATGTCGATACCTACTGGCACAAGCCGACCCAGGCGATCTGGAGCGGACAGGTCAATCGGGCTGAACTGGAGCCGATGTTCGATCGGATCATCGAGAAGTATCTCACCCTCGACAGTTACTATCGCATCAACGGCAAGCCGGTCTTTTCGATCTTCGACTACGCTAATCTGGTAACCGGTCTGGGCGGGGTTGCGCCGACCTGTGACGCCTTTAATTGGATGCGCCAGCGCTGCATGGCGCATGGTCTGCCTGGGCTCGACATTCAGGCTATTGCCAAGAGCGGCGCCGGCGTGGAAGCAGGCGCCAAGCTGGAGGCGGGGAGCGAACAGCAGACGGCGCGCGATCTGGCCTTTGACAGCGCCACGGCCTACCAATACTGCCAGGACTGCGGCGAAATCGGCGATTATCCTGTCTGGGCGAACAACGCCATCTCCCGCTGGCAGGGGTATGAGAACACCTACGGTGCCTACTATCCGCATGCCTCTATCGGCTGGGACAACACGCACCGCAACCCGTCGTTCTCGGACCACTGCGTGGTGAAGAATGCGACCCCGGACGCCTTTGAAGCCTGCCTCTGGCGAGCCAAGGCCTGGCTCGACGCGCGTCCCAACCAGGCGCCGCTGGTCACGATCAACAGCTGGAACGAATGGACCGAGGGGAGCTACCTGCTGCCCGACATGCGCTGGGGGTATGGCTACCTGCGCGCCGTGAAGAATGTGTTTGGGGGCCGTTAGCAGGGAAAATTGCGGATGAGCACAACGGGCATGCTGCGGTGCAGGAGCAAGGGGGTGCTCCTGCCACCGGGCCCGAGCTCGCCTGCCCGGTTATCGGCAACCGCGATCTGCTGCAGCATGAATAACGCAGAAGGAAGGATGATTATGCACACGACAGGTTCAAGTATCAGGGGGATGATCATCATGGCGACCATCGGAGCGAGTGCTGCTGCGTTGGCCGGTGATGCTGGGTCCGGTGCAACCAATGCGGCGGTGGCCCTGGTGCAACAGGCGGCCGGGGTGAAAGACGCAGCGCTGGCGGCGCAGGAGGCGAAGCTGCGCGATCACCCGTTGTTGCGCCGTTTTGCTGAGTCGCGACGGAAGCTGGCGGCGGACCCGTACCGGCCGCTCTACCATTTCGTCAGCCCCGAAAGCACGCTGAACGACCCGAACGGGCTCTGCTTCTGGAACGGGCGCTGGCACCTGTTCTACCAGGCCTATCCGCCGGAGAACTCTAACCAGCACTGGGGCCATACAGTCAGCGACGATTTGATTCACTGGCGCGATCTGCCGTACGCGATCAAGCCGGGGCCTGAAAACGCCTGCTATTCGGGTTCGACGCTGGTCGAGTCCAACCGCGTCATCGCCATGTACCACGGCACGGGGCAGGGGAACATGGTGGCCATCGCCAGCGACCCCTTGCTGTTAGACTGGGAGAAGTTGACCGGGAAAGCCGTCATCCCGTTGGCGGGCGCGCCCTGCCCGGTGTTTGATCCCTGCATCTGGCAGAAGGACGGCATGTACTACGCGCTCTCCGGGGGTGCCCTGCCGGCCTTTACGGCCCCCAATAGCCATCGCGCCGAATTCCTGTTCCGTTCGGCGGACTTGAAGACGTGGCAGTACCTGCATCCGTTTGTGGAAGGCGATCTCTTCGGCTATACCGGCGAGGATGGCGCCTGCCCCTACTTCTGGCCGATCGGCAACCGGTACATCCTGCTGAGCTTCAGCCATATCGGTGGCGGATCGTTCCTGCTGGGTGACTACAATACGGCGCGCGACAAGTTCGTGGCTACCCAGGGCGGCCGTTTTAATTTCGGGGCGGTGGCGCCCTCGGGTGTGCATGCGCCGTCGGCCACGCCGGACGGCAAGGGGGGCGTAATTACGATCTTCAACATGAATCCAGGCAAGACCACGCCGGGCTGGGACCAGATCATGAGCTTGCCGCGGCGCCTGACACTGATCGGCAAGGATGAGCTGGGGGTTGAGCCTGCTGGCCATATCGAGTCGCTGCGCGGCACCAACCGGCATCTTGCAGGCGTATCGCTGCCGGCCAATAAAGAGGTGGTGCTCGCGGGCGTGCAGGGTAATGCGCTTGAGATGGTCGCCGAAATCGATCCCGGCAAAGCGCGCATGATCGAGCTGAATGTCCTGCGCTCATCCGGCAAAGAGGAGTATACGCGCATTGTCCTGTTCAAACAGTGCGGTCTCCAGAACTGGGCGCGCAATGTCGACTGGAAAAACAACTGGTATCGGACGTGCGACAGCCTGATCTCTCTCGACACCGCCTATTCCTCAACGCTGCCGGATGTCACCTTGCGTTCGCCCGAGACTGCGCCGTTCTGGTTTGATCCGGACAAGCCGCTCAAGCTGCGCGTGTTCATCGACAAGAGCGTGATTGAGGTCTTTGTCAACGGCCGCCAGTGCGTCGCGGCCCGCGTTTACCCCGGCCGTGCGGACAGCCTAGGCGTGTCGCTGCGCGCCCAGGGGAGCGACGCGGTGTTGAAGCAGTTCGACGCCTGGACGATGAAGAGCATTTACGCGGAGTGAGGGGCCACAGTGTATGAGCACGGCCGGTATGATGCAGCGCTGCTGGACGCACGACTACTGCGCCCCGTCGTTCTACATTGAGCTTCTCTACGCCGCCGAGCATGGCGCGGTTCTGGTCTCGCCCTGCATCAGCCCTGGCGAGAAGGAGATCGCCAGGGCTGCGCTGGAAGCGGGGCGGCCGCTGATCGTGCTGCTGGAAAACGGCTTCGCGCCTCTGTACAAGCATGCGGGGCGCTACTTCGAGGCTTGTGCCAGCGGACGTCTGCTGATGGTTGCGCCTTTCCCTTATCATCGGCAGAAGTGCACGATCACGCGTGAACAGTGCCTGACGCTGAATGCGTGGGCGCAAACTATTGCGAAAATTGACGACGAATAACGCAGACGGAAGGATGATTATGCACACAACAAGTTCAAGTATCAGGAGACTGATCATGATAGCGACAATCGGAGCAGGTGCGGCCGCCTTGGCGGGCGAGGCCGGGGCGGCGGATCCGGCGCCCGGCAAGCCGGAGCAAGCCAACTACGCACGGCCGTTCGAGAAGCCTACGCGTCCGGCGTTGCTTCCGTTGCCGCCCGGTGCCGTGGAACCGGCCGGCTGGCTGCGCGACTGGTGCCTGGCGGCGCGTGACGGGTACACCGGCCACATGGATGAGTATGACGCGGAGTTCCAGCGGGCCTGGGCACCCAACCACAAGATGACCGGGGAGGGGCTGCTTTGGAACAAAGGCGCCTGGCCCTACGAAGGCGGCGGCTACTGGTTCGACGGGCTGGCCCGTCTGGGCTACGCGCTACATGACGAAGCGCTGATCGCGCAGGCGAAGCGTCGGCTCTATACGGTGGCTGACAACATGAACACCAATGGCCTGCTCTTCCTCTGGTGGCTCGACCGGAACAACCCCGCCGACCGGAAGGCGGTTACCGCGGCTCTGGATGGGTGGCCGCTGTGGGCGTGTGGACTGCTGGGGCGTGCCATGACCGGATACTATGCCGGGTCAGGCGACAAGCATACTCTGGAGGCACTCGAAAAAGCCTATGGCTCCGATCCCGACGGCCTGCGCTGGATCACCGGCAACCTCTCGAATCCGTGGCCGGCGTATGACACCTACACATGGACCGGCAACCCGGGTATCGCGGCCGCACTCGATGCCGTGTTCAAGGAAGGGAACGCGGCGCTCCTGCCAAATGTGTACCGCTACCGTCAGGCGCCAAGCCTGAAGCCGGGGGCCACGGTGGATAACGCGCACGTCGTCGAATTCATTGAGAGCACGATACCGTGGGCGGTCGGCTATTTGTGGACCGGCCGGGCGGAATATCTGCAGGCGGCGGTCGGCTGGCATGATCTATTGGAGAAGATTGCCATGCAGCCGCACGGTGTCCCCGTGGCCGACGAATGGTACTTTCCCACAAGCGCGTTCCGGGGCACCGAGACCTGCGATGTGGCCGGGTACGTGTGGAGCCAGCTCAGCTTGCTGTCGGTGACCGGCGAAGGCCGCATGGCGGATCGGGCGGAACGTGCGTTCTTTAATGCGGGCCCGGCCACGGTTTCCCGCGATTTCAAGACGCATGTCTATTTCCAAAGCCCCAATCGGTTCGCCAACCTGTCGCCGAACTTTCCGCATGGACCGGCAGCGAAAGGCGGCACCTATCAAAAAACCCACGGACCGCTCTGTTGCACTGCGGCACTTAACCGCATCGTGCCGTGGTATGTCACGCACATGTGGATGGCCACGTATGACAACGGTTTGGCCGCCACGTGTTACGGACCCTGCAAAGTGACGGCACTGGCGGCGGATCACGTGCCGGTCGAGATTACCTGCAAGACCGACTATCCGTTCAATGAAACCATCGAGATGTCCGTGCGCCCGGAGCGGGAGGCGTCATTCCCGCTCGACCTCCATATTCCCGGCTGGTGCGCCAGCCCGACCCTGCGCGTGAATGGCAAGGTGCTTGCGGTGCAGCCCAACGCCAAGGGGTTTGCACGGATCAGCCGGCGCTGGAAGCCGGGCGACACCGTGAGCTTGCATCTGCCGATGACGGCGAAGGTGCAGAGCGGACGGGATGTTGCGACTGCGGGACCTTCCGAGCATCGGGCCACCCGAGTGACCATCCCGGAGGCGAACAACACGAATGGCGTCCTCTATGCCTCGGTCTCCTATGGTCCATTGCTCTTCGCGCTGCCCATCCCGGACACCACGGATGCCAACACGCCCGATCCGTCGGCCCGCTGGAAATTCGCGCTGGACACGAAGGACTCGAATCTGGTGATCGAGCGCACCGCCATGCCAGCCAGGTGGGATTGGCCGCTGGCGGCCCCGTTGAAGATGCAGGTTAATGCGGTGCCGATCGATTGGCAACCTGATCCGAAAGTGCCCCGACTGCCGAGTCTGTCCGCAGGGAAGACCAGCCCGGCGGAGCGCATCACACTCATTCCATACGGATGCACAAAGTTCCGGATCTCCATGATTCCGAGTTTTCCGTGATTAGGCCACTAACAGAGAAAGATAGAGGAGTAATAGGTATGCACACGACAAGTTCAAGCATCAGGAGGATGATCATGATGGCTACCATCGGAGCGAGTGCGCTCGTCCATGCCGGCGATGTTTCGACCGGCGCAACCAACTCGGCTGCCAGGAAGATCCTCTTCCTCGGCAATAGCATTACGTTGCATGGGCCATATGTGGCCTGGTCGCGGGTCGGCGGTTGTGGCATGGCGGCCAGCGCTCCTGAGAAGGATTATGTCCATCTCTTGGCCAGCGCCCTTGCCACCCACACGGGCACTCCGCTCAGGATCGCCCCGACGCCCTGCGATTTGCCGCGTTGGTACTACGGCAACCCGCCGTTGGCGCTCGGAGATGCCAACGTCCTTAACATCGCCGACATCTTTGAGCGGAATTATGCCACCTGGGAAAACGCGCGGATTCAGCGCCAGATCGACGGCAAGCCGGATATCGTCGTCCTCCAGTTTGGCGAGAACATGGTGCCTGGTGACATGGAAAAGTTCAAGGTGGCCCTGGAAACTCTGATGACGGGACTCAAAATAAGTAGCAATCCCCGCATCTTTGTGACCAGTTTCATTCTGGGGTCCAATCCGGTCATCGACAAGATCAAGCGGCAGGTGTGCGCCGAGGACCCCGGCCAGCGCGTGTTTGTGGACCTGGCGCCAGCCCGCGTGGATACCTCTGGAGCGGCCGGGCACCCCAACGACGCCGGCATGGCAGCCATTGCTGAGGCGATCTGGAAAGCCGTGTCAGAAAAGAAGTGAGGCTGGGCTTGTGGGTGTTGTCAGAACAGTTAAGACAGAGGAGCAACGAAGCATGCACAAGACACACGCGAGTATCAAGAGAATGAGGTAATGTATACCTGCATTCGGCCCGGCCAGGTATGGTTTGGTCGAAGTGCAATGTGGTGGGGCCGATTAGCGCGCCGAACACCTCGCTGGCAGACTATGTAGGATTTGCGGCAATAATGCCGCAGTGCAGCAACGGATCTGCGGCAATAATGCCGCAACGCAGTAACAGTGGGGGAGGTATAATGCCGCAGTGCAGCAACGGATCTGCGGCAATCATACCGCAACGCATTAACAGTGGGGGAGGTATGCCAAACAAACGGATGTATGCCCACGACTACACACGCGTGGGTTTTTACATGATCACGATCGTAACGGCTGCGCGGCGTGCGTTGTTCGGCATTTGCCGCGACGACCGCGTCGACCTATCGCCGGTGGGCGAGATTGTGCAGCGGCGTTGGCTCGAGATCCCCCTGCACCGCCCGTCCATCGAGACGAACACTCTGGTTGTGATGCCGGATCATTTGCATGGCATCGTTTACGTCAAAGAGCAGTTGCCGAAACCGGTCGGCGATACGATTCGCGGCTTCAAGAGTGGCGTCACTTCCGAGTTGCGCAAGCTCATGCACGACCCCACGCTGGATGTATGGGAAGAGGGTTATCATGACCGCGTCATCATGTGCTCGGAGACGCTGCATGCCGAGCGTCGCTATATCCACGATAATCCCCGTCGCTACTGCGTGCGGAAGTCGCACCCGGAGCTGTTTGTACGGGTGAACCGCCTGGATAACGCCCGCCTGCCGCCGGGCGAGAACTGGTCAGGGGTTGGGAATCTGTACCTGCTTGAAAAACCTGAATTCATGCAGGTGCAGGTTTCGCGGCGAGCAACAGGCGCGGAGGTGGCCGCACTAGGAACGGCAGTGCTCGATCAAGTTCATCGCGGCACCGTGATGGTCTCCCCGTTTATATCGCCAGGCGAGAAACAAATTTCCAAGCTGGTGATGGGGCAGGAGTATGGCAGTCTGATCCTCATCAATCCAAGCGGCTTTCCGCCGTTATACAAGCCACCTGGTGTCTACTTCGATCTTTGCGCGCAGGGGCGTTTGCTGGTACTCTCGCCGTTTGTGCATACTGGGCACCAGGAGCCGCTTACGCGGGAGCGGTGTTTGCAGATGAACCGGTGGGTGGAGGAGATCTGCGGCAATAATGCCGCAGCGTAGTGACCGAGGGCGGCCATTATTGGCCGCCCGTAAAGCGCGGAAGGGTAACAGATGAACACAGCGGCCTGGAAGAAACTCGAGCGCGCGGCGGAGGCTCGTCTGCAGCGCATGACGTTGGATGAGAAGATCGGCCAACTGCTCTGCTGGGATGTGTTGGCACCGGCCCTGCGCAATGAGCCGGCGCGCATTGTTGAGACCACGGAGCAGTTCCATCTTGGCTCGCTTTTTGTCTATGACTGGTCGTCGGCGCAGATTAGCGCGCTGACCGCGGAACTCGACCGGCGTACACCGGTGCCGGTGCTGATTTCGTCTGACCTGGAGCATGGCGCGGGGCCGGCCATTCCGGACGGCATCGAGTTCCCCTTCCAGATGGCCGTGGGCGCGGCGAATGACGAGGCGCTCGCCGAAACCATGGGGCGCGCCGCCGCCCGGCAGGGCGCGGCGGTCGGCGTACAGTGGACCTACAGCCCGGTCGCGGACATCAACTTCAACCGCCTGAACCCCGTCACTAACGTGCGCTCCTTTGGCGACGATCCGGAGCGCGTGGCGCGCCTGGCGGCGGCCGTGATCCGTGGTATGCAGCGCGACGACCTGATGGCGGCCACGGCCAAGCACTTTCCCGGTGACGGCGTCGACGATCGTGATCAGCACATCTGCACCTCAGTCAATTCGCTCTCCCTGGCCAAGTGGCGCAAGACCTATGGCAAGGTTTGGCAGCGCGTGATCCGCGAAGATGTCATGAGCATCATGGCCGGCCACATTGCCCTGCCGTGCGTGGATCCCGGCGAGGGGTTTGTCGGCGGGATCCCGGCCACGCTCAGCCGGCGCCTGCAAATTGATTTCCTCAAGCAGGAGCTCGGCTTCCGTGGCTGTCTGGTTTCGGATGCGATCCCCATGATCGGCATCAGTTCCCACGTGAAGGCCGACGAACTGGCGGTGCAGAATGTCGTCGCGGGTTCGGATGTAGTGCTCTTCTGCGAACCGTGGCGCGACTTCCCCGCCTTGAAGCGCGCGGTGGAGCAGGGGGTGATCACCGAGGAGCGGCTGCATGATGCGGTGCGCCGCGTGTTGACCATGAAGGCGCGGCTTGGTTCGCTGGAAACGCGGCGGCCGGTGCCGGCCGTGACCGCAGAGGAATTGACCGGCTATCAGGCGGCCTCCCGCGCCATTGCGGACCAGGCGGCCACGCTGTCGCGTAATATGGCCGGGATCGTGCCGCTGCGGTTAGCGCCGGGCGCCAAGGTTCTGACGATCACGCTGAAGTATGACAGCGGCACCGGCTTGGGGCAGGATCAGGGCGAGCGCTACCGCGACCTGACGGTGGTGGATGATGAGCTGCGCCAGCGCGGGCTGGTGGTGGACCACGCCTGCAACGACATGTCCCTGGCGCGCAAGGACGATTACGAGGCGGTTTTCGTGAATGTGAAGATCGTGCCGCACTGCCTGGCCGGCACGGTCCGGATGGTGGGTCACCTGGCGTTCCAGTTCTGGAACTCGGTGCTGCCTGGCGCCCGGAACCTGGTGATCACGGCCTTTGGCAATCCGTATCTGGCCGATGAGATCCCTTCGGCCAAGACCATGTTGCTGCTCTATGACTCCGGTCCGGATGCCCAGCGCGCCGCCGTGGCCACGTGGCTGGGGGAGCAGACCCCGCACGGGCAGAGCCCGGTAAAGCTGGATTAAATAGAGGGCGTAAAGATGGCAAAAGTCATTATCGAAAAAGTCAGCAAGATCTATCCCGGCAAGGTCACGGCCGTAAAAGAATTTAGCGCCGAGATTGCGGATGGCGAGTTTGTCGTGCTGGTCGGCCCGTCAGGGTGCGGCAAATCCACGATGCTGCGCATGGTGGCGGGGCTTGAGGAGATCACCGCCGGCACGGTCCGCATCGGCGAGCGCGTGGTCAACGACGTGCCACCCAAGGACCGTGACATCGCCATGGTTTTTCAGAACTACGCGCTCTATCCGCACATGACGGTGCGCGAGAACATGGCGTTTGGCCTTAAGCTGCGCGGCATGCCGCGCCAGGAGATCGCCACGCGCGTGGATGAGGCGGCTACGATTCTCGGGCTGGAGAGCCTGCTGGAGCGCCGACCCAAGGCGCTCTCGGGCGGCCAGCGCCAGCGTGTGGCGCTGGGGCGCGCCATCGTACGCAAACCGGCCGTCTTTTTGTTCGACGAACCGCTCTCGAACCTCGATGCCAAGATGCGCGTGCAGATGCGCATGGAGATCAGTCAGATCCATCAACGTTTGGGTGTCACCATGCTCTACGTGACGCACGATCAGGTTGAAGCCATGACCATGGGGCAGCGCATCGTGGTGATGAAGGACGGCGTGATCCAGCAGGTGGCCACGCCGTTGCGGCTCTACGATCAGCCCGTCAACCGCTTTGTCGCCGGCTTTATTGGTACGCCGCCCATGAATATCATGGATGGGCTGCTGCACGGGGAAGGCGACGCGCTGCGTTTTGACGGCCCGGGTGGCTGGCAGTTGCCGATTCCGGCGGAAGCGCGCCCCGTGCTGGCCTCGTTTCGCGAGCGGCCGGTGGCGCTGGGGCTGCGGCCGGAGGATATCGGCTCGCCCTCGGCGGAGAGCCTGGTAGGTGCCCCACGCCTGCGTGCTGGCGTGGAGGTGATCGAGCAGATGGGGTCAGAGTCCTATGTCTACCTGCGCGTCGGTGATGTTAAGCTGGTCTGCCGCATGGACGCGCACCGGGGCCTGAAGATCGGCGAGATCATCACGCCGGCGGTGAACATGTCGCGGGCACGTTTCTTCGATCCGCAAAGCGGCCTGAGCATCGGCTGAGCGTACGGTCAGCGGCACCCAGCGATGGCCGCCAGCCGTCGCAACGATCCAGTAGCGGTCGGTTACGCCGGCCAGTAGCCCCGGCCCGCCCCGGGCCGAGGGCGGAGTGCGGCCTTGGGTTCGTACGTGCTTTGCGTGCGCTGGGCTCGGGGCGAGCCCACGCTACGGTGTTCGTTCCAAAGCGGCGGCAAAGGCGCCATCGGTCTGGTCACGCGTGGGGAGTCGTTCGGTCGTGGCCACGAGGCGCACAGCGGGTGTGGCAGCCAGCGCCCGGGCGATTTGCTGCTGGTTCTCCTCTGGTTCCAGGCTGCAGGTGGAGTAAACCAGGCGGCCGCCGGGCGCCAAGCGGGTCAGCATGCTGATGAGCAAGGCCTGCTGGGTCTCACAGAGTTTTTGCTGGCGGCGCACCGAGAAGCGCCAGCGCGCATCAGGGCGGCGACGCAGTACGCCCGTGTTGGAGCAGGGGACATCGAGCAGGATGCGGTCGAACAGCGGCGCCTCGGTCGGCGCCGGGGCGACGGCATCGCCGGCCACGACTTCCACCCAGCTCTGGCCGGTGCGGCTCAGGGTGTCGCGCAGCAGCACGAGGCGGTCATCATGCTTGTCCATTGCGATTAGCCGCCCTTGGCCCTGCATACGCGCGGCGATCTGGGCGGTCTTGCCGCCGGGTGCGGCGCAGGCGTCTAGCACGGTCTGGCCGGGGTGAATATCGAGCAGTTCAATCGCCGCCTGTGTAGCAGGATCCTGTACCACAAACCGCCCTTCGGCAAAGCCAGGCACGGCTTCGACGCGCGTGCCGTGCGGCACGGTAAAGCAGACGGCTGGTGCGGCCGGGTGGGGCACGAGCGCCGGGGGGGGCATGGCGGTCTCCTGGTTCGGCAGCAGCGCGATCACCGTTTCCGCAGGGGTGTTGTTCCAGTGGCATAGCGCTGCCGTGGTCTCCGCGCCATAGCGGGCGATCCAGCGCGTCACGAGCAAGTCAGGGTGGGAGAGGCGCACGCCCAGCGGCTGCTGGGCCAGCGCGGCCAGCAATTCGCTGCGCTGTCGTTCCAAATTGCGCAGCACGGCATTGATAAAGCCCGCCGCCCGCGGCGAGCCGATCTTGGCCGCCGCCACCGTGGCATGTACCGCGGCGTAGGCGGGGATCTCCGGCATGTAGAGCACCTGGTAGGCGCCGACCAGCAGGGCGGCCTCGGCCTCCCCTTCAGGCATCTGCCGCACGCGTTGTTGCAGCACCCATGCCAGCGCACGGCGCCAACGCACGCAGCCGTAGAGCAGATCCATGATGAAACCACGGTCCGCGGCAGCGGTGAGCATGCGGTTGGGGAAGTCGTACGTCTCCAACCAGCGGGAGAGGAGGAAGATGGTTTCGCGGCGTGAGGCGATGCCGCTGTCTAGGGTGGTAGGCTTTGTCATGGGTTTTAGCGTTTACGCAGGTTGGTGCAGGCGGCGCAGGCGCAACTGGCCGCAGGCGGCGTCGGCCTGGCGTCCGCGCGAACGGCGCAGGGTGGTGGCGATGCCGACGTCTTCCAAGGCTTGCTGGAAGGCTTCGCAGGTGCGGTCCTCCGGTGCTTGCCCGGCAAACTCCGCCACCGGACTCAGCGGGATCAGGTTGACGTGGCACTTCCAGCCGCGCAGCAGGCGGATCAGCTCCTGCGCCTGCGGGGGCTGGTCGTTGAGTCCGCGTACCAGCGTGTATTCAAAGGTGATAATGCGGTTGGTGCGGTCGGTATAGTCGTGGCAGGCGCCGAGCAACTCGGCCAGCGGCCAGCGTTGGTTAACCGGCATCAGGTGCGTACGCAGCGAGTCATTCGGCGCATGCAGCGAGACGGAGAGCTCGAATTGCAGCCCCTCTTCCGCCAGGCGCCGGATCCCCGGCACCACGCCGCAGGTGCTGATGGTGATATGCCGCGCGCCGATGTGCAGGCCATCGGGCGCATTCAGGATGCGCAGGGCCCGTAGCAGCTCGTCATAGTTGGCCAGCGGTTCCCCCATCCCCATGACCACGATATTTTGGGGGCGCAGCGGCGGCGTGCGGGCGGGGGCCGCGGACGCACTGGCTGGCGCGGCGCGGCGCAGCCAGTGGGCGGCCAGCAGTGCCTGGCCGACGATCTCTCCGGCTACGAGGTTGCGCGACAGCCCGGCCTTGCCGCTGGCGCAGAAGGCGCAGGCGTGGGCGCAGCCGGCCTGGGAGGAGATGCAGAGCGTCCAACGACTCTCGGCCGGGATCAGCACGGATTCGATCAGCTCGCCGTCGCGGCAGGCCAGCAACAGCTTGCGCACACCGTCCGCCGCCTCCCGGACCTCCCTCACGCGCAGGGCGGCGACGTCGAAGCGCTCCGCCAGCTCGCGGCGCACGTTAGCTGGCAGGAGCGTCAACTCATCCCACGAACCGATCAGCCGTTCTTGCAGGGAGTGCCAGATCTGCTTGGCGCGAAACGTGGGCAGCTGCAGCTCGGCGACGACGCGGGTCCAGTCTGCCAGTTCCAGCCCCCAGGCGGCGGGGCGCAGTTCCGCTTGCTTTTGGGTCTCAGTCATCAGCAATTCTCATTATGGCGTTGTGGCAGCGGGTCCGGCGGCCCCGCTACCAATAACAGTGTGAAATTCGACGAATTGTGGCAGGTAGGGC
>CAIOST010000255.1 GCA_903861045.1 uncultured bacterium
ATTCAGGATTCAGGATTCAGGATTCAGGATTCAGGATTCAGGATTCAGGATTCAGGATTCAGGATTCAGGATTCAGGATTCAGGATTCAGGAAATTTTATGTACGAAACAAATGGAATGTCACGCAAATTATGCTTATTTCTACCAGATTCCATTTGATCCGAGGGCAGACACCTGAATTCTGCTAGCAGGAGAATAACGCCGCCTGCTTCGGCGATCCAGCGCTTGGCGCCTGCTGCAGCCAGTAGCCCCGGCCCGCCCCGGGCCGCGGGCCGCGCGATCCAGGGTGGCTATGCTCACCGCCCCGGGCCCAACGCACGCCAAGCTTGTACCGTCCCGGGATCGTAATCCGCCCTCGGCCCGGGGGCGGGCCGGGGCTACTGACAGCAGCCAAGGCAATAGGATATCTTCAGTCTTAATCTCAGGTCTTAATCTGTCCAGCGGCAAGACAAAGACCAAAGGATTCCTGCTTTGCCGGGATCAGTTCCACATCCTTCTCGCGGCTCCCGGGTGTGACTGCCAGCCTTTCCAGTTTGCCTTTCCGGAACGTACCCTCGACGGTGGTATGGTACGGAGCGTGAAGCTTGAAATCAACATCCCAGTCCGACGGCCATGCCGGCAGCAGCAGAATGCGCTTTCCCTCTGTCTGCATGAGCATGGCCTGAACCGCCATCAAGAGATTGCCGCCGTGATCCTGATCCGGAACCCAGTCGTAATGCTTCTCCCAGAACGCGAGGAAACGACTCCCCTTGTCCTGATCCTTGGCATTGGCAACAACCATGGCCTTGACCTCATCCGTGAGGCCCAGACAGGCGGCCATGCCGGATGCCTGCTGCCAGCCGGCAAAGGATTTCTCGAGGCGCACGGCATACGTGTCGCGGCCGATTTCAAGATCCTGCTTCCCAACGCCATACAGGCGGAACGGGTAGACCGGGTAGAGTTCGGGTGATTCGCAATTCCCGCGTTCGCCGAACTTCTCGGCCGGCACGATATACTGCTTTCCGTCGCGGGCGACCAGCGGCAGATCAGGAACCGCTTGCTGGAGACGCTGCCAGCGCGTGCGTGTGGCCGCGTCGGCAGCACCGGCTGGCAACGCCAACAGCCGCTGCACGACCGCGTGAAGGCCTGCGATATCGGGCGTCGCATTGGTTACGCCCTCTTGATAGGTCTCCAAGGCCTGTGACGGAGTGATAACCAGCTTGCCGGCCGCATCGCGCGCGAACCGTGTGTCAAAGTGGAGCAGCATGGCATCCGCCCATGGGAGCAGCATTTCCTTGAGAAACTTCTCATTCTGCGTGTGTTCATAATAATCGAGCATCAGCATGGACAGCTCAAGTCCGCTTGACCAGATCCAGCGGATGAACGGATTTGACATGTCGGCGACGTGGCGGCCTTCCCGCTGCCACCCGTAATCGCCGTTACTGAAGAGTCCCCAGAATGACATGGTCTCGGGCAGAAAGGCACCATCGCAGTTGAACCAGATGCGGTTGCGCGCCTTCGCCAGCGGCAGGGTGTCTGTATACATCTTGAACAGCGGCATCATCAGGTCGTAATCACCGGCGGCCAGCATGGGCCAATAAGGGAGCCTGGTGTTCTGATACCAGTAGTCGCCACCCCAGGCGCGATAGTCAGGGTCGGATTTGACGATGTCGCCCTCCCGCCACTCGACGGTGAATATTGAGCCATTGAACTTGATCGGGTACGCACCACGTCCGCCACAGGCACTGATCCAACGCTGCAGCGTGTACGCGGCGGTAACGCGATCCGTATCCGGACTCCCGGCGATGCGCACCCAGCTCCGGTCCCAGAAGGCTTTCCACCACTCTGCATGCATCTGGCGGGCCTGCGGTACGGGGACGCTGTCGATGTCGCGCATGCTGGCATCCAGGAGCTTCAGCCAGTCAGCCGCCGTTGCCGTTTGGGCGGTCAGCGGGAAGATGGAGATGCCATGGGTACGGGAGGCCTGGCCGGACTGGAGCGTGCAGGGATCCTGCTTGACCAAACCATGGCCGATGATGGCGGCACCGAACGTACGGTTGGCCAGCGGGTCAGCCAATTTGTCCATCAGGGACTCGAGCCCCTGCAGTTTCATGCCGATCGGCCAGACGGAGTATTCGTTGCGATGATACCAGGCGAGACGGCCGGCCACGTCAGCAACGGTATCAGGCGTGATGAAGCATTGCGCCTCAGGCGGCCGGTTCGCGCCGTCAAGTCCGCTCATGTGCCAGCAACTGAACCACTCGAAGTCGTGGAAGGTGCGCTTCTGCGTTCGCCACAGTTCGAGTTTGACGGTCGCTTCGCAAGGCTGGGCGCTCTCGATCTCGACCCGGATGACCGGACGGTTGGCATCAACCCAGACCAGCAGTCTTGTGAAGACGGGGCCTTCGCCGCAAGAGACTTCTATGACGCCTTCGCGGAGTTTCAACTCCTGCCGGAACGCCGCAGCCGCGCGTAGCGGGCCAGGAGACAGGCTGATCCGAACACGTCCCAGCTTGACGATGCGGCTATTCTCATCCCATGCATCGGTCTTGCTGACCAGCAGGAGCAGATCGCCATTTTCCTCAATCCATACATTGGCCCCGATGTCGCCATTGCCGATCGGCATAGAGCCAGCCGAGTTTTTACTGGGTGTGGACCAAACGACGTTAGCGTTCGACAAAACCTGATCCGTCTCATTCATCCTGAGTTCCTTGTTGGTTTGGGTACATCGTTGTCGACAACGATTACGACAACGATTGAGATAACGATCGACCAATCAATCGCAATGGAAGACCTCCGTCATTCCCGCCCACCATTCGCCCTTCTTCCGGTTTTTCAGTGGCTCCTGGCACGGCATGCATTCGGCCCACCATTCCTGCGTGGTCTTGTCGGCCGCCATCCGGGCCATGTCCTTCTTGAAATCCTTCCCGATATCACATCGCTGTTCCCGCAGAAGCCGATCGAGTGCCCCAGGCGGCGGCGCAAATCCACCGCATCCATGCCGGCCTTCACTTCCAGCGGGTTATAGGCATCCACCCCGATTTCCACGAAATCGTCTATCACCGCCTGCACATTCCCGCACCCGTGATAGATCACCATCAACCCATGCTGATGACAATGCTTGGGGACGGTTACAATCCAGTCCAAGTCGTAGTAGTAGTACGGGTTAGCGTCGGCCGGCAGATTCAATTCCTGGCGCCAGCGGCGGATAAACCCGCCCCAGAAGAAGTCGCTGATCGGCACCCGGTCCGGCTCCCGATGGCTCAGAGCCGTCTTCATCCGTGCAAGTTTCGCAGGGTATTCTCCTTGCGCTCCGTCCCCGCCTCCCACCTGCCCGTCGTTTCAAACATGCCCATGATTATGTACTCCGCAGCGATGGTTGTCGTGTACCCATGCTGGTCAATCCAACCATGGATACAGTTCTGGATAATATATCCCGCTTGCTCCTTTCGTCTATGTCCGTTACGATATTATTTATGTCTGATAGTGGAAACCGCCCAGGCCGCAGAACATGGAACGGGTGCGGCGGGTGATCGAGGCGCGTTTCGCGAAGGCGTTGCCGAACGCCGTCCTGGCCCGGGAGGCTGGGCTCAGCGTGGCCGGATTCGAGTGCGCGTTCAAGCGCCACTTCGGCACGACCGCCGCCCGGTATGTCACCGAGCTGCGGGTGCGCGAAGCGGCGCATCTGCTGTTGCAGAGCGGCCAGGCCATTGACGCCATCGCAGTGCAGACCGGTTTCCCCAATCGCGCCTACTTCAGCCGGGTATTCAAGCACGTCACGGCCGAATCGCCCGCCAGCTTCCGGCGGAAACATCGGCGGACGACATGAACAGGCGCTGGCAAAACCGTCGGTTTTGCCAGCGGAGGGTTCAGGGTTCAGGGAAAAGATCGTAGCGGCAAGGTAGACGAAGAAGAAAGATGAAGTAGAAAGACGAAGTAAGGCTTGCGCGACCCATACTCTGCCTTTCCTCTTCTTCGCACCCCGCGCTCCGTCTACCGCCGCCTGATCCCAGGGCTGCGTTCAGTAGGCCGGAACTCCGGTTCCGGCCTTGGCAGAGGCCTTGGGAAGGGCCGCAAGCGGAGTTGCGGCCTACAACCTCACACCGCAACGTCACCGCGCTCCCATCGTTGTCGCAATCGTTGTCCCAATCGTTGTCGTTCTCCATCCTTGTCCCGATCGTCGTCGGCAAAGATCGCGACGATGATAGAGACAATGATCAAGACAACGATCGCGACGACGACCTGAACCCTGAACCCCGAACCCTGCCCCCCTCTCCTACTGCCCTCCCGTCACATACCGCACGATCACGATCCCCGAGCCGCCGTGGCCGCCTTTGGCGCTGCCGTTGCCGGAACCGCCGCCGTCACCGCCATCGCCGGTGTTGTCGGCCTTTGATCGCCCGTCCACCACCGGCACGTCTCTGGGCCGGGCGCGGCCCGTACCGCCCGAGGCGTAGGTGACCGCCGTGGCGCCGTCACGCAGCGTGGATACCCGGCCCGGTCCGCCATCCCGAACAGTATTGGCGCTCGCATTCTGGCCCATGCCGCCCGCGCCGCCGCCCCCCGCACCGCCAGCATCCATCCCCGCCGCCCCACCGTCGTAGCCCTGCCGGAGCGGGCCTGCCACCCCGATTCCCTTGGGCGCTCCGTGCGCCCCGCCGCCGCCCGATCCGCCGTTGCCCGCCGGACTCGAACTGCCGCCATACCCGCCGCCGCACGCACGGACCCCGTCCACGCCCTCGCAGGAAACCACCGAGTCGCCGCCGTTCGTCTTGCCGCCCGTGGACCCGTGGCCGCCGCCGCCCGCGCCAACCGTGACCGCGTATACACGATTCGAAAGCGTCATGCGTCCCGTCAGGAATCCGCCGCCCCCGCCACCCGCGCCGTCATAGAATCCGCCGCCGCCACCACCGCCGCCCACCAACAGATACTCAACCTCGCCGGCGGCCGCCACAGTGAGCGTCCCATTCGTGGTGAAGACATGCGCGGTCCAGTTTGTGCCGCCTTCGGTAAAGTACGCCACCGTGCCCCCTGTGGCATGAATTCCTTCCCACGCGCCGCTGGCCGTCGCCACCACACATACCGGCGCCGAGGTCGCCACCAACCCCGTGCTATCCGTGGCCCGTGCCGTCACCGTGTAGCGGCCCGCAGGCACGTCCGACCACGTGCAGGCGTAGGGGGTGGCCGCAGCTTCGCCGAGCTTGACGTCATCGCGGCAGAACTCGACCTTCCGGACCTTGCTGTCCCCCTGCAGGATGGCAGCCGTGGCAGCCAGCTTAACCTTTGACCCGGCCTTGACCAACGTCGGGTTCACGGGGGCCGTGAGCGCGCAAACAACCCGTAGCGAGAAGTTGGCCCGAATCGCCGAGTCATCCGTGACCCGCACGGTCGTCCCCGCAGCTTTGGGGTCCGCAAATTCCGCCGCTCCACTTAGGACCGTCCACCCCGCAAAGACGTGGTTGGGAGCAGGGGTGGCGCGGATCGGGATGGCCATCCCTTTGGTCGCCAGAAGGGCGGTGCTGGGTAATACCGCGCCGCCAGCCCCGGCGGACAGCTTGAGCGCCGCAGTCATGGTGAATGACCGGAACGGCGAGGTGGGCAACCCTTCGCGATTATAGAGGTTGCAGTTCGGCAGATTTGCCCAGCCATACCGGACCCCGTCCGCGACGGCCACGCCGCTGCTGGTGACAACCACGGTGTCACCAACAATCTCCGCCTGGGCCGGCTGGAAGCGCGCGTCTTTGCCACACAGGGAGAAGCCGACCAGCGGGGTGGTGTTGATGGTGCCAGCCTTGACGCGCCAGGCGGTCGAGCGGCCGGCACGGTTGGTCGTCGCCACCAACTCCTGACGGATGAGACCGCCGCCGACGTGGTCGAAGCCAAGGATCGCCCTGGGGCCGTCAAACATCACGGTCTTGATCATGGGCCCGGAGTAGACGATCTTCTCACCATAGGTGATGCCGCGCGCCGCCAGCGCCAGTCTTTCGCCCACTGGCCGTTTCGGGTTCGGGTGGACATCCGACTCGTCGCCGTAGTCGTAACTCACCGCCGTGCCGGCATTCCGGGTCAGAAGCGCCGTCAGCGTCTGCGCTTCGCGCACTTCCATGGCAGCGCTTTCATTGGGGGCAATTTGGACGATATGGAAGGCAAGGTCGGCATTGTGGAACTCGGACCGCCAGCTCTCGATCAGCGTCGTAAGCAGGGCCCGGTAGTGCGGCGCCTCTCCATCGCCGCGATTGCTACAGCCCTGATACCAGATTACGCCCCGCAGCCGGTAATCGAGCAGCGGCTGAATGAGCGAGTTGTAATGGCTGTTGCCCGGCTTGCCCATTTCCTTGTGAAGCGCGAGGGCGGCTGGACTCATCCACATCTGGATGCCACTGCCGCCCACGCTGGCGTGAATGAGGCCGACCGGCACGTTGCGGTGCTCCTGTAAGCTGCGCCCAAAGAAGTAGCCCACGCCCGAGAAGCCGTAGATGGTCCTGGCATTGGCCTCGACCCAGATCCCGGCCGGACCGTGCGTGGTGGCCCCCTCATTATGCGCAAAGGTCGTGAACAGACGCAGCATCGCGTTGGAGGGCGCGGTGTTGGCATACGCCTTGTCGGACTCGTCGCAATTGTTCAGCCCCCAATCCATGTTGGACTGGCCCGAACAGAGCCACACCTCGCCGACGAGCACGTTCTTGTAGGTGAGCGCATTCTTGCCGGCGATGGTCAGCTCGAACGGCCCGCCCGCCTCGCCGGCCGGGATGGTGACCACCCAGCGGCCGCCCTCGCCAGCGGTCGCGCTCGCCTGTTTGCCGCGAAACGTGACGGTCACGACCTCGCCGGTATCCGCCGTGCCCCAGAGTTTCGCATCAGCCTGCTGCTGTAGCACCATGCCATCGGTACAGAGCGGGTACGGCCTGACCTCCGCCCGCGCGACTCCGGCGAAAAGCGCCAGACTCAGCAGTAGGATGCTGGCAAATATGACTCGTTTCATTTGCATCTATTATGCTCCGTTTCGGTTGACGATTACGGCGACGATTACGGTGGACGATCGCAAGCACTCTCCGCGTTAACCGGAGTCGTCGCCGTAATCGTCAACCGATCTCCCATCGTTGTTCAGATCCTTATCCCGATCGTTGCCGACAATGATCGCGACAACGATCACCCGACACGCGCCACGCGCTCCGTCTACCGCCGCATGCTTCCAGGGCTGCGTTCAGTAGGCCGGAACTCCGGTTCCGGCCTTGGCAGTGGCCTTGGAAAGGGCCGCAATCGGAGTTGCGGCCTACATTTCACCGCAACATCACCGCTTTCCCGCCCCCTTCTCGGCCTACTTGAGCATTACCACGGTACCCTTGGGCGGGGGCGGAAGGATATACCGGACGATCACGATGCCCGAACCTCCCTTACCGCCGTTCTTGGTTTGCGTACTGTTGTTGTTCGCCGAGCCGCCACCGCCGTTGCCGGTGTTGTCAATGCCATTTGTCCCTTGTAAATAGTTCCAACCCGGGGATCCGTCGCCGCCCTTGCCATACTCAACCGACACCCCGGAGAAATTCAGATTGGTTCCGCTGCCTCCGACACCGGCGGTGGAACCATTCGGGGCTGCCCCTCCGACAGCACGAGCTCCACCACCACCGCCGGTCGCGTTTGCACTGAATGTGCCTCCATTATTACCCAACTCCCCGACGCCTATTGCCAAACCTATGTCCGAACTGGCCGAGTAAGCTCCACCACCGCCTGATCCACCAGCTAGTCCAGGCAAGTAGGGCGCGCCACTGGTTGTAGACGCGCCGCGACCGCCGCCAGTTGTGCTGACAACCACGATGCCATTGCTGCCGCTGATCATGGACGAATATCCGTTGGCGCCGCCTACCGGAGACCCTCCGTTTATCGGACAACCCACTCCGCCATCGCCGACTGTGATCGTGTAGGTTCCAGCCGGCAACGTCAACACGTTGGTTCGTACGCCCCCAGAGCCTCCGCCGGCACCAGCGAATGCCCCGCCGCCCCCGCCGCCGCCACCCGCGACAACCATGTACTCGACCGTACAACCGGTGGTCAGCGTGAAATTCGTACTCCCCACCACATTGAAGATGTGGGCGATCCAGTTGGAGCCGCCGCCAAGCGGGTAGTTCGTCATGGTGCCGCCCATTGCAATCACGTTCTTCCCTACACTCCACGCCGGGAAAGTGACGGACGCCGACGGATTGCCGTCCGCCGCCAATGTCAGGGTTGCCGTCCGGGGCGACGTCAACGGATTGTACAAGGGATACAGCTTGACCACGATCGACGTCACCCCGACCCCGAACGTCACATTGCTGGAAACCCCCACGACATTCAGGTTGTTCGTCGCAGGAGCTGCCGCGTAGTCCACGCCGTTCGTGGCTGTGCCGGTCAGGGTGTAATTGACGGTCATCTCGACGTTCGTGTTCGCGTCGGCCGGCCGGGAAATCGTGAACGCGCCCACCTCGAACGGCCAACGCGCCGTGGCAGACGGGACCGTCACGGCGGGGCTGAAGGCCGACGCATCCGCGTACCGCACGATCACGATGCCCGAACCGCCGTTGCCGCCATTATTGGTTTGCGGACTACCGTTGGGGCATCCTGAACCGCCGCCGCCGTTGCCGGTGTTGTCAGCGCCGGTTTTCCCTTGATAGTAAGCCCAATTTCCGACTCCGTCGCCGCCCCGGGCGTACTCGACCATCACACCCGAGAAAGTCAAATTGGTTCCGGCGCCGCCGACTCCGGCGTTACCGGTGCTGCCCGCACCGCCTCCGAGTCTGGCGCCGCCACCGCCGCCAGTGCCATTTCCTGCAGAAAATGTGCCGCCATCATGGCCCAGTTCACCAACGCCTACTGCCAAACCTTTGTCCGAATTGGCCGAGTAAGCTCCACCACCGCCTGATCCACCAGCTAGTCCAGGGAAGTAGGGTGCGCCACTGGTTATATTTGCGCCACGTCCGCCGCCGGTGGCGCTCACAATCGTTACGCTACCGGTTGAGATCGAAGACGGCAATCCGTTCGTGCCGCCTACCGACTGTCCGCCGCTTGTCGGGCAACCCACGCCGCCGGCACCGACGGTGATCGTGTAGGCCGTTCCCGCCGTCATGTTGGTGCTTCCGGTGCGCACACCACCCGCCCCGCCGCCAGCACCGGCCCACGCCCCGCCGCCGCCACCCCCGCCGCCGGCGACGACCAGGTACTGGACATTGGTGCTGCCGCTGAAGCCGCTCAAATTAAGCGTGCCGCTGTTGGTAAAGATATGGATGTAGTAGTTCGTGCCGTTCTCGCGGTAGCGCCGGATGATGTTGCCGTCCGTGGACAACTGCTGCGCCTGTGCTCGCGGTGCGAACAGGCAGCAAGTAAGCAGCACGAGGAGTAGCCCCTGGGCCGTGGAGCGTGCGCAGCGGACGGTTGTCGGTGTTCGGACGGCATGAAAACAAGCGGTGGAATCCGCGCCGCTTGAACGCTGGCCTCTATTCCTGCTCTGCGTGTGCATGGTGATATCCCATGTTGTTCTTACAGTCTAAAGAACTGTGCGATAATTCTATTCCATGATTGCCATCCCCGGCTATGTCTATTAGCATCTTTCTTGTGTCTGATTTCACACACGGCAGCGTCACCGCCAGCCCCTATTATAAGGTTTTCACGGGGGCTGCTATCGAATTCGAGCCCGTGGCCACCAAACCCGGGCAATCCGGGATCGTCCTGCATGAAACGGGCTACTTGCCCGCCAACAGGGACTGGATGCATGCCTGATCCGAGACGTGCAGCGGTTGATTCTGGCTGACCGAGCGCGGGAACCCGGGCGCGAACTCTTCGGCTACGGTATGGCGCTGTTGGACGTGATACTGGCCCGTCCGGAACTGCGGTGGAGAGCGTCCCTGCCGGCGAACATGGAACGGGTGCGGCAGGTGATCGAGGAGCGTCTCGGGAAAGCGCTGCCGAATTCCGTCCTGGCCAGGGAGGCCGGGCTCAGCGAAACCGGACTCGAGCGCGCGTTCAAGCGCCACTTTGGCACGACCCCCGGACGGTATGTCACCGAGTTGCGGGTGCGCGAAGCGGCGTATCTGCTGGCGCAAACCGACCAAAGCCTTGATGACATCGCGACGCAGACCGGCTTCCCCAATCGCGCCTACTTCAGCCGGGTCTTCAAGCACGTCACGGCCGAATCGCCCGCCAGCTTCCGGCGGAAACATCGGCGGACGACATGAACAGGCGCTGGCAAAACCGCCGGTTTTGCCAGCGGAGGGTTCAGGGTTCAGGAAAAAGCTCGCAGCGGCAAGGTAGACGAAGAAGAAAGACGAAGTAGAAAGATAAAGTAAGGCTTACGCGCCCAATACTTTGTCTTTCGCCACTGCGAACGGCGCCGGGATGGCCAAAGAAGTTCAGTAGGCCGGAACTCCGGTTCCGGCCTAGGAAGAGGCCTTGGGATCGTGTCACTCGCAACATAAACAGGTTTGCGCCGGATCGTTGCAGCTTTTCAATTAGCAGTTTACAGGATAACCATTCCGCGCTAAGGTGCGCAGGACTTCGAAGCGCACCCCGTCTGAGGACGCGCATTTGGATACCGTAGGTGTCTACACACACCAAGTTGCGGCGCGGCGGCGCTCACCGGTGCGGAAAAGGCTAACCCATGCGCACGACCCCAGACGCCTATATCGAGCACCTCTCGGCCGAAAACCAGGCATTGATCCAACGCCTGCTCGGGCCCGACGAGGTGGTCGTCGCGGTCGTGCGGGCCGACATGGCGGCCGACCGTAGCTTCAGCGAAAGTTACCTGCTGGGCACCACGCGCCGCGTCTGCAGTTGCACCCGGTGCAACGGCACCCTCACCCTCGCGGCGGAACTGCCGCTGGCCGAAGTAACCGCGCTCGTGCGCCGCGATCTGCACGGCATCGCCCGGCTCGACGCCCACACGACCACCCGCAGCATCCCGTTGGTCTACTTCAATCGCTCCCGCTTGCCTGCCTTCGAAAAAGCCCTCAGTAAGATCAATGGCCGCTTGTCCACCCCGCCCGCCGAACCGGCCGGACACACCGGCGGCCGTCGTCGCCCCGGTGGTGGCCACGGTACGCTGGCGCATTGCCCTAAATGCGGCCGTCCCATCCCCAAGAAGCTCGGTTGCTGTCCTGCCTGCCTGGACCAGGGCCGGTTGATCCGCCGCCTGCTGACGCGCACCCGCCCGTACCTGCTCCCCATGGCCGGTTCGCTCTTGCTCATGCTCTTTATTACCGCCATCGAAATGACCCAACCGCTGCTTATCAAGGTACTGGTGGACCGGGTTATTCCGCAAGCCGACCTGCGCCTCTTCGCCTGGATCATCGCCGCCCTGCTGGGTATCCACGTATTCACCGCCCTCTTCTCGGGTACCCGCGCCTGGCTCATGGCCTGGCTCGGCGAACACCTCGTCCACACCCTGCGCACCGACGTCTATAACCATCTCCAGACCCTCTCCCTCGAGTTCTACGACCAGCATGAGACCGGCTGGATCATGGATCGCGTCAGCGCCGATACCGGCAATCTCCAGAGCTTTGTCGCCGAAGGGCTGCAGGATCTGGTCCGCGACGTCATGACGCTGCTGGTGATCCTGATCATTCTTTTCTGGATGAACTGGCAGCTTGCGCTGATCGCTCTGGTCCCCGCCCCGTTGGTCTTCTTGCTGACGCGCCGGTTCCTCAAGCGCATTCGCAAGCTCTATCAGTCCCTCTGGCGTAAACGCGCCGGTCTGAGCGCCCTGCTCGCTAATGTGGTGCCTGGCGCGCGGGTCGTGCGGGCGTTCACCCAGGAGCACCGGGAGGCCGACCGCTTTGCCGCGCGCAGCGAGAGCTTCATGACGGCCAGCATTGGCACCGCCCGCAGCTTTGCTACGTTTCATCCCGCCATGGGGCTCGTCACCTCGCTGGGCTTTGTGCTGGTCTGGGCCTGCGGCGGCTATCGCGCCATTACCGTGCCCCAAGCGGTCAGCGTCGGCACCCTGATTGCCTTCATCAGCTATCTGTGGCGTTTCTACGGCCCGCTGAACAACCTCGGCGCGTTTAGCCAGCGCATGGAGCGGGCCGCTACCTCGGCCCAGCGCATTTTCGATGTGCTCGACATGCATCCCAGCGTGCCTGAGCCCACCACCCCTAGCGTCTGCCCGGAAATCCGCGGGGAGGTGACCTTCCAGCATGTCACGTTCGGGTATGACTCCGGCGAACCCGTGCTGCAGGACGTCAGCTTTACCGTCCAACCCGGCGAGATGATCGGGTTGGTCGGCCCCAGCGGCGCGGGCAAGAGCACCACCATCAACCTGCTCTGCCGGTTCTATGATGTCGACAGCGGTGCCGTGCTCATTGACGGCTGCGACATCCGCGACGTCACACTGGATAGCCTGCGTCGGCAGATCGGTGTCGTCCTGCAGGATCCCTACCTCTTTCACGGCACCATAACGGAGAACATCGCTTACGGCAATCCGGAAGCCGCCTTTCCGGACATCGTCCGCGCCGCCCGGGCCGCCAACGCCCACGACTTCATTTTGCGCCTGCCCGAAGGCTACGACACGCTGGTCGGCGAGCGCGGCCAACGACTCTCCGGCGGCGAACGCCAGCGGCTCTCGATTGCGCGCGCGATCCTCAAAAATCCGCGCATTCTGATTCTCGATGAAGCAACGTCCAGCGTGGACGCCGAAACCGAGGCCACGCTACAGGAGGCCATGGAACGACTTGTCCAAGGCCGCACCACAATTGCCATTGCACATCGGTTCTCGACCCTGCGCAACGCCAGTCGCCTCATCGTGCTCGAGCACGGCAAGCTCGTAGAAGTCGGGTCCCATGAGGAATTGTTGGCCAAACCCGCTGGCCTGTTCAAGCGCCTGGTGGATATTCAGAATCGGACCTCAACCATCGTCGCCGTCGGCGGCTGAAAGGAGCCAGACGCCTATGCCAGATCCCACACCACCATCACCATTCCCGCTGCTCGCGGGAGCCCCGCTGCTCGACCCCGCCGCCCTCACCCTCACGCATAATGCTTTTGGCAAGCTGTGCCTGACGATCAACGGCATTACCCATGCCGGGATCCGTCCCATCCGGGCGTTGCCACTCAGCAACCCGCACCAGTGGATCTTCCTACTCAACGCGGCGGACAAAGAGCTCGGCACCCTCGCCACGACCGACGGCTTGGCACCGGACTCCCGCACCGAACTCGAAGCGGAACTCGATCTGGCCTATTTCACCACGCGCATTACGCGCATCGTCAACGCGCAGGCCCGCCACGGTGTCACGACGTGGGAACTGGAAACCGAACGCGGCTGCAAAACCATTCACGTCAAAGATCGCGGTGACATCCGTCGTTTACCCGGTGGTCACGTTCAGTTCGCTGATGTATACGGCATGAAGTATGAGATCCCCAGGGTTGATCAACTCGATGCGCGCAGTCGCGATTTTCTTGAAACGGATAGCTGAGGCCGCCAGTGCCTCACACCGCCTTGAATACGCGGCCTTTGAGCTTGCCGTTCGGCAGCCATTGCTTGAACGTGGCCGCGGCCTCTCTCGCGATGGCCACGTAGGCTATGGAATCAAAGATGGTGATCTTGCCCACCTGATTGCCTGCCAGGCCAACATCGCCGGTCAGCAGACCGAGGATCTCGCCGGGGCGGATCTTGTCCCTTTTGCCGCCATTCAGCGCGAAGGTAACCATCGGCGGCGCGAGCGTGCCGGGGCGCGGGGTCAGTGAAGCGAGTGCGGCTCTTGTCACGGGTCGCTTTTGGCATTCCTCGATGCGGCGGATCAGGTACTCCTGTGAATCCAGGCAGAGGCTCAAGGCCAACCCCTCTTTGCCAGCGCGGCCGGTGCGGCCGATCCGATGTACGTGGACCTCCGGATCAGGGGAGAGTTCGTAGTTGATGACCGCGGCAAGGCTCTCAATGTCCAGGCCGCGGGACGCCACGTCGGTGGCCACCAGGATGGAAATGCTGCGGTTGGCAAACTGCGTGAATAGCAGGGTGCGTTGCGCCTGCTCCATATCACCCTGTAGTCCCGCCGCGCTGTACCCCTTGTGCCGCAGGAACTCCGTCACATCCTTACAGGTCTGCCGGGTGTTGCAGAAGATGACCGTGGATTCCGGTTGGTAGTGGGCGAGGAGCGCGTAGAGCGCCTGATTCCGTTCTGGGTGTGCCACGGTGTAGAAGAGCTGTCGGATGCTCTTGTCGCAATGCTCGGTATCCGCCGCGATCCGGACGGCCTGCTTCTGCACGGCCGCACTCATCTCCGTAATCCGCTCGGGGAACGTGGCGGAAAAGAGCAGCGTCTGCCGGTGCGCGGGTGCGGCGTCGGCAATGGCGATGATGGTATCGTAGAACCCCATATCCAGTAGTCGGTCGCCCTCATCCAGCACCAAGGTTGTCAGCGCCGACAACGGCAGCGAACCTTTGCGGACGTGTTTCTGAATACGCCCCGGCGTACCCACGACGATGTGCGCGCCGTGCTCCAGCGAGCTTAACTGCCCCTGCATCGGCACGCCGCCGCACAGGGTCAGGATCTTGATGTTGGGCAAGAACCGGGCCAGACGCCTGAGCTCGGTGCTCACCTGTTCCGCCAGTTCGTGGGTCGGGCAGAGCACCAGCGCTTGCACGCGACAGACCGTGGGATCCAGTTTCGCCAAAATGCCGAGTCCGAACGCCGCCGTCTTGCCGCTACCAGTCTTCGCCTGAACAATCAGATCCTTCTGCTTGAGAATTTCCGGCAGGCTTTCCGCCTGAATGGGCGTCATGGTCTCGTAGCCGATGGCCGCCAGGTTGGCGAGGCACGTCTCTGCGAGGGGGATATTTGAAAAGCTGCGGGACATGCGTGGAACTCCTAGAAGGTGGCAGGGCAAGAGGGTAGCAGAAATGGTTGGGGCGTCAATCCATCCGTTCGCATAGATTGTCCCCGGCCCAATCCGGCAGCACAGCGCGTGATCGGCGGAAGAGGAAGCTGTGCCGGTACCTGCTGGTTCAGGCCATGGACACGCGGTTGCGCCCTGTGCGTTTCGCCGCATACAAGGCCGCATCGGTTCGCCGCAGCATCGTTTCGCCATCCTCCGCGGGTCGAAGCTCCGCTACCCCGGCGCTTACGGTCACGCCGCGCCCCTGCACCAATTCGGACTTCTCGATGGCTTGGCGTACCCGTTCAGCCACGGCCACTGCTTGGGCGAACTGCGTTTCAGGCAGAATAACGGCAAATTCCTCACCGCCGTAACGAAACGCTGTGTCGGTCGTCCGGATTTTCGCCGCGCAGACTCGCGCGATCCCGGCTAGCACGTGATCGCCCCCCACATGGCCCAGCGTATCGTTGATCGCCTTGAAATGATCGACATCGAGCACAATGAGGCACAGGGGGCGTTCGTATCGCAGCGCCCGCTGCACTTCCCCATTCAGCATCCCTTGGAAGTGTCGATAGTTGAATAGCCCGGTCAACTCATCGCGAATCGCTAGGCGCTCGAGCTCCGCAATCAAGCGTTCCTTGGCTTCCGTCAGCACCCGTACTTCCCGAGCCTGCGTGATACGCCGGACAAGTTCAGGTAGACGGACAGGTTTCGTGATGAAATCCGCCGCGCCATCCTGGCTCGCAGATTCATGGGAGTAGCCCGCATCATCGCCGGTGATCAGGATCACAATGGTCCGGGTCGTCTTAACAAGTTGGCGCATGACGTCGATACCGGATAAGTCCGGGAGGTTAATATCGAGCAGCACGACCTCGAAGGGGTTTTCGGTTGCCAGCCGCAACCCTTCCCGTCCCAAGGCCGCCGTACGCACCATATAGCCTTGCCGCCCCAAAGCGGAGGAAAATAGCTGCCGGATCGTCTGGTCATCGTCCACCACCAGTAAGCTACAGGGATTCTGGACACCCATCTGCGCCCTCCTCTCTCACAGGCTCGTACGGACGCGGGACGTCTGATGTAGCAAGCCCACGCCACCCCAAAGATCCAATTTATGGTTGAAGCATACGCCAGCCGAGGCGCGGAGTTCAATCACCAATTCCATGGACCAGCACCGGATTGGCATTGACTGGTTGCGCGTGGCGCGTATTCTTAGCCCGGACTGGAGCGGCTCGCACGCTTCCTGAAAATCGCGCAAGTTGTACGGGATCGGCTAGCGCACTTGATCAGCGCGATGGCCGACAGGACGTACGGCACGCGCAAAGAAGATGAACGAGTAAACCGTGAAGAAACGCACCCAACTCGCCACAACGCACTCTCCGGACGGCAGCCTGCTGGCGCTCCTCCAGCATGACGATGAATTTATCATCACCGTGGATCGCCAGGACCTGATGCTGAGTCGCGCCCACGAGTCCGAGCTGGAGCTGGCACGTATCGGCTGCACCCATCTGGCCGGTCAGCAGACCCCCACGGTCCTGGTCGGTGGCCTCGGCATGGGCTACACCTTGCGGCAAACCCTCGACCTGCTGGGGGCGCGCGCCACGGTGGTTGTGGCCGAACTACTCCCTGAAATCGTCCGGTGGAACCGCGATTATCTGGGCGAATTGACGAATCATCCGCTGCAAGATCCACGCGTGGTGCTGAAGATCGGTGATGTGGCCGACGTGATCCGTCAGTCGCCCGGCTTGTTTGACGCCATCCTGCTCGACGTCGACAACGGCCCTCAACCCATTACGGATGCCAGCAATCGTGAGCTCTACAGTCCGGCCGGGATCCATGCTTGCATCCAGGCACTGCGTCCCACCGGTTGCCTAGCCATTTGGTCGGCTTTCGACGACCCGCCTTTTGAGCGACGCCTGCGCCAGACGTCGCTGCACGTGCGTTCCTTCCGGGTGCCCGCCTACGCGGGGTCCAGTTCCTACCACTGCTGCATTTGGCTCGCATCCCGCGATCGCAACAGCCTGGAGCAGGTGCAATCCACCGGCTGCCGGGGGCCGTTGGTTACGACGCGCTAGCCGGGTTCTTCGCGTCCCGGATGCGCTTGGTGGTGCGCATGGCGCAGAACTCCGGGCCGCACATGGAGCAGTGGTCGTCCTGGGCTTCGTCGGTGTGGGTACGGGTTTTTTGCCAGCGCGCCTGGGCGTGGGGGCCATCCAGCGCCAGCTCAAACTGGCGCTTCCAATCAAACGCGGCCCGCGCTCGCGACATGGCGTCATCGCGATCGCGAGCGCCGGGCAGGCCGCGGGCCACATCGCCAGCATGCGCGGCAATGCGGTAGGCGATCATGCCTTGATGCACTTCGTCCTCGTCCGGCAGCCCCAGATGTTCAGCGGGCGTGACGTAGCAGAGCAAGGATGCGCCGTAGACCGTGGCGGCCGTGGCACCAATACACGAGGTAATGTGGTCATAGCCTGGGGCAATGTCGGTGACGACTGGACCTAACACATAGAACGGTGCGCCGTCGCAGACTTGCTGTTCGCGCTCCATGTTCATTTGGATCTGGTTAAACGGCACGTGCCCGGGACCCTCCACCATCACCTGCACGCCGGCGCGACGGCAGCGCTGCACCAAATCGCCCAGCACGTCCAATTCGCCAAATTGCGCCGCATCACTGGCATCGGCCAGGCACCCCGGGCGCAAGCCATCGCCGAGCGACACGGTGACATCATGCCGGACCAGAATTTCCAGCACCTCGTCCCAACGCTCGTAGAGCGGATTTTCGCGGTTATGCGTTTGCATCCACTCCGCCATGATGGCGCCGCCGCGGCTGACGATTCCCATGATGCGCTGCATAGCCATGGGCACATGCCGGTGCAGCAAGCCGGCATGTAGGGTCATGAAGTCCACCCCCTGTTCGGCCTGTTCGCGAATCACTTTGAGCAGTAAATCCGGGTTCATCTGCGGCACATCGCCCTGCATGCGCGAGATCGTCTCGTAGACCGGGACCGTGCCCAGTGGCACGGGCGAGGCGTCCAGCAGTCCCTGACGGATGCTGGCCAGGTCGGCGCCCACGCTAAGATCCATGACAAAATCCGCGCCCGCGGTGAGCGCCACCTGCAGCTTGCGCTGTTCTTCGCGGCAGGCCGAGCGCTGGGTGGAGCGGCCAATGTTGGCATTCACTTTGGTGCGGAACAGGCGCCCCACACCGATCGGTCGGGCGCTGGTATGCGCGGGGTTCAGCGGGATGACGGCATGGCCACGCGCCACCGCCTCGCACACACGTGCCACATCCACATTTTCGTCTGTCGCCACCTGCCGCATGGCGGGGGTGATGATACCTGCTTGGGCCGATTGCAATTGGGTCACGGATTCTGTTCTCCTTAGGCGCGAATAATACCTTGTCACACGGGCAAATCCAAGTTGGAACCGCGGCCATCCCCCAGCAGGATCGCGCGGAGTTGCGTATAATCGGCCGCTACCTGGCACACCAGGGGTTGCATGGCAACCGCGACCGCAACGTCGCGTGTGAACCCCAGCACCCGCAACCCGGCGCCGTACGCTGACCGTGCCCCATTCAGCGTATCTTCAATCGCCACCCCTCGTGCCGCCGGCACTTGTAGGCGGCGTACGGCTTCGCGATAGACGGCGGGGTCCGGCTTGCCCGGGCCAACCTCCTCGGAACTCAGGACGAGGTGAAAGAGCCCTTGCAGGCGGTGCGACGCGATGACGGCCTGCATCAAGGCTGGGCCCGAGGTGGAGACCAGCGCCAGCGGCACACCGTGCGCGTGGAGCGCGCGGATCAGTTCTGTCGCGCCTGGCATGGCACCGACGCCTTGCCGGATGCGGTGCAGTACGAATTCATCCATCTGTCGGCAGAGATCCCGTACGTCGGCGGTCACCTGCGGGTATTGCGCCAGCACGTGTTGGATGCTCTCCTGGTTCCCCATGCCGGCCGTATGCGCCTGCATGAGGGCGTCGAGGGTCATGCCGAGCCGGCCGAAGACCACGGTGACCGCCTCCTGCCAGACCCCTTCCGAGTCGAGGATTACGCCATCCATATCAAAAAAGACGGCGGCGGGGAGCCGCGCGCCGCGCGCCGCGGTCATTTGCATACGATGGGCTCGACCTGCACATGGGTGGGCTTTTTACGCTGCACCATGCCTAGAACCGTGGCACGCGTGCCGAGCGTGCGACCGGCTCGGATGGCTTGGTAGACAAACTCCTTGCCTACCACGACGGCCTCGGTCAGCGAGCACCCGGTGGCCAGCGCCGCGGTGATGGCGGCACTCAAGGTGCAGCCGGTGCCGTGCAGCGAGAGCGGGTCGCGCACTACCGGCGTGCGCAGGCGCAGGATTTTGCCCCCGCCGAGCCCGAGATAGTCAGAAGCCCGCGCCGTGAAATGACGGTGCCCCCCCTTCAGCAGCACCGCGCAGCGGAAGCGTGCGGCCAGCTCACGCGCCGCCTCGGCAACGGCTTCGTCGCCGGTGACCGCCTGCCCTAACAGCGCGGCCGCCTCGGGTAGATTGGGGGTGATCAAGGAGGCCAGCGGTAGGAGCTGGCGTTGCAAGGCCGCGACGGCTGCTTCCTCCAGCAGGCGCGCGCCGCTGGTGGCGATCATCACGGGGTCAACTACCAGAGGAATGTTGCGGTGATGCTGCAGCACCTGCGCGACGACTTCAATCAATTCAGCATTCAGTAACATGCCGGTTTTGATGGCATGCACCTCGTAAACCGCAAAGATCGCCTCGAGTTGGCGGTGCAGAAACGCCGGCGTCACCGGTTGTACGCCGGACACGCCATCGGGGTTCTGGGCGGTCAGCGCGGTCAGCGCGGTGCAGCCGTGTACGCCGAAACCATGAAAAACGCGCAAGTCGGCCTGCATGCCGGCATTGCCACCGCTGTCGCTGCCGGCAATGGTTAGTGCCACCGCTTGCGGTTGCTGGGAGGGTCGCAGAGACATGCTAAGTTCCCGTTTGCTCAAAATAACCAAGATACCCGGTTCACGGGTATCTTGGTAAAAAGACCGACGGCCAAGGTCATGCCGCAGGCTCTCCGCCGCTACGGCGTACCGGCCGGCGCCGCGGCTGAGGCCGACGGGGCGGGTGCCGGTACCGGGGCCGGGGTAGGAACAGGCGCTGGAGCCGGCGCAGGCGGACGCGGGGCGGCGTGCGCTTGCGACTGCTTTGGCGCGGAGCCCGGCTTGACGGGACGAGGTGCCACCAAGCAACCCAGCAAACGACCCAACAGGCGCGGCTGCTGTTCCACGATCGCAATCGGCTCCAGATCCTTGATCACGCGGGTAACCACCGCCATCCCCAATTCCTTGTGCGCATTTTCGCGCCCGCGGTATTGGAGGGTGATTTTTACCTTGTCGCCTTCTGCCAGAAATTCGCGGATATGGCGCAGCTTGGTCTGGAGATCGTGTTCATCCACGCTGGCGTGGAACTTGACCTCTTTGATTTGCTGCCGGATCTGGGACTTGCGTGCCTCTTTCCGCTTAATACTCTCCTCATAGCGGAACTTACCGAAGTCCATGATCTTGCAAACTGGCGGATCGGCATTCGGCGAGATCTCGACCAAGTCGAGCCCCTGCCCGTCGGCAACCCGTTGTGCATCCCGCGTGGCCATAACGCCAAGCATGGCGCCATCCGGGCCGAGCACTCGGACCGTGGGCACGCGAATCTTGAAATTAATACGAACGAACGATGCGATGGCTAACCTCCTCTGTTAAGGCGTAAAGGACGCCTTATTTTCTTTGCGGACCAAATCGAGGAAGGCTTCCCGGGACATGACGCCCTGATCGCCACCCTCGCGACGTCGCACGGCCACGGCGCCCGCTTCCGCCTCGCGGCCGCCCACAACGAGCATATACGGTATCTTATCCAACTGGGCGCGCCGAATCTTGGCGCCCACTTTTTCGGAGTCTTCATCCACGGTCACCCGCAGATCCTCACTACGCAATTGATCGGCAATTTCTTTGGCGTAGGCAAGTTGGTTGGCCGTGATCGGCAGTACGCGGATCTGTTCCGGCGCCAACCAGAACGGGAACGCCCCCCCATAGTGCTCCACCAGGATGCCGAAGAACCGCTCCAGACTGCCGAGCAACGCGCGATGCACCATGTAGGGCTGGTGCTCCTTGCCATCCTCACCAATATAGGTCAGGTCGAACCGCTCCGGCAGGTTGAAATCGAATTGGATGGTGCTGAGCTGCCACTGGCGGCCCAGGCAATCCTTGATTTTGATGTCAATCTTCGGGCCATAGAACGCCCCGCCACCTTCGTCCACCTCGTAGGGGACCCCCTCGCCTAGCAACGCCTCTTCCAACGATTTGGTGGCCTGCTCCCAGCGGGCGGGATCGCCCACCGCCTTTTGCGGGCGTGTGGCCAGGTAAGCGGAGAACTCCGAAAAACCAAAAGCCCGCAGCATATCGAGGGCGAAGTGCACGGTGAACCGGATCTCCTCAACGATCCGTTCCGGCGTACAGAAAATATGCGCATCGTCCTGCGTAAAACCGCGCACGCGCAGCAGGCCATAGAGTACGCCGCTCTTCTCATACCGATAGACGGTGCCCAACTCTGCCCAGCGCAGCGGCAATTCGCGGTAGGAACGGCGATGACCCTTGTAAATCTGGATGTGAAACGGGCAGTTCATGGGCTTGACGAAATATTCGTTGTCGTCAATCGTCATGGGCGCATACATGTTCTCACGATAGAAGCCGAGGTGGCCGGACGTTTCCCAGAGTTGTGCGCGGCCGATATGGGGGGAATAGAGGATATCGTACCCGGCGGCAAAATGCCGGCGGCGCCAGAAATCCTCGATGATGCAACGTACCCGTGCACCCTTGGGATGCCAGTGGATCAACCCCGGCCCTACATCGTCCTCGATGCTGAAGAGATCCAGTTCCCGTCCCAGCTTGCGGTGGTCGCGCTTCTTGGCTTCCTCGATGCGGGCCAGTTCAGCATCCAGGGCCGCCTGCGACTCGGCCACCATGCCGTACAGGCGCTGGAGCATGGGGTTGGTTTCAATGCCACGGAAATAAGAACCCGCCACCTGCATCAACTTGCAGGCCCCGATGGCGCCCGTGCTGGCTAGATGCGGGCCGCGACATAGATCCACGAACTCACCGCAACGGAAAAACGTGATGGTCTCGCCCGCCGGAATGTCCGCCAAGCGTTCCAGCTTGTAGCGCTGACCGGCCAACTGCCGCTGCGCGTCCTCCCGCGTGACTTCCATCCGTTCAAACGGCTGGTTGGCGGTTATGATGCGCCCCATCTCGGCTTCGATCTTCGCAAAGTCCTCAGGCGTCAGGCGATGCGGCAGGTCGAAATCATAATAGAAACCATCCTCGGTCGCCGGGCCGATATCCAGTTTGACCTCTGGAAACAGACGTTGGACAGCCGCGGCCATCACATGCGCGGCGCTGTGGCGCATCACTTCAAGAGACTGCACGTAAAGAAACCTCCCGATGGCGTTCGGAACGCTACCACACGCCCCTGAGACCAAAATTCGTTACATGTCGTAGAATAGGTTACGCTAGGCCGCAGTGTCAAGATGGCAGGGACCACGCATCCAACTTTCTTTCACGTGGGCTATTCGTCTGGCGTTGGTCACTTGTCCGCCGGGGCCTCCCCCTCGACGGGTATGAACTCGATCCGGTCAATCAATTCCCGCTGGATAATCCATTCGTTATCCGGGCTATGAGGTCGTTGTTTGCGTTCCCCCATGCCACGAAACCCGAACCATTCATAGAACAGCTCCGAACCATCGCCACTGTTGGCCGCCGCGACGGGCTGCTCCATTCGCATCGCCAGCTCCCCTTTGAGTACCTGCTCACGCACGCCGTGCTTATCCGTGCGCGTATAGCGATATTCCTTGGCGTCCACCAGCATCTCCACGGTATGCGCGCCCCCCCCCTTGATGGGTAGGCGCACCTGCTGGAACCCGAACGTAGAACGCGGCAAGGGTAACCATTGCAACTCCACGCTCGTAAGCGTGGCAAGCGGAATGGCAACCCAATAGATGGCCTGGGTCGCCTGATTGGTCATAATGCGGAAGGTCAGGCTCGGCGGGCATTGGGATCCCAGATTCTGCCCATGCGCCGCATTCCTCGAGGACGCGTAATACGCCGCCACCTCATCCAGCACGACCTGCAGCTTTATGCTGTTGGTCGCGTGGTCTTCCCGGTAAAAGATGCGCGCCGAACATGGCGCAGCGTCCGCCCCCCAAGTCGCTGGCGGAAACCCAGTAGCCAGCGCGACCGTTACCGAGACAAAAGCAAATAGCAACCGCATGCGCGTTCTCCTGTTACCCGTCGTGTACGCATTTATCCCAGGAACCCCGCCTGCGCGAGCTTCGCCATGGTCAAGCCATCAGGCTGGACCTGGCCCAGCAAGCGCGCCACATATTTACCCAGGATGTCCGTCTCAACATTCATCGGATCGCCCACGTTGCGTTCCGACAGGGAGGTCACCTGCCACGTGTGTGGAATCACGTGCACTTCCACCCAGTCATCGCCCAGGTCGGCCACCGTGAGGCTGATGCCATCCAGCGCAATGGATCCTTTGCGCACGGTCTGCCGGGCCGCTTCCGCCGAAAGCCGCACCCGCAACCGCCAGTCGCGTCCGCGCGCTTCGCGCAGCGCGAGGCAACCGGTCTCATCCACATGACCGGCCACCATGTGGCCGCCCAGGCGGTCCGTCGGGCGCAAAGCGCGTTCCAGATTCACCGCTGCTCCGGTCGCCAAAGCAGACAGGGCCGTGCGCGCCAGCGTCTCGTCCAGCAAATCGGCATGGAAGGTGCCGGTGCCGATACGTGCCACAGTTAGGCAGGCCCCTTGCACGGCTACGCTCTCGCCCAGCAGCAGCGCCCCATCCGCCCATGGCGCGTGGGCTACGACCACCGACCACCCCCCGGCGACGCGCGTCAGGGATTGCCATTTGCCAATCTGTTGAATCAACCCGGTAAACATGCTGTTTCCTCCGCGACGACGGGTGCGGCCAGCGGTCGTGCCCGCACCAGCAGATCGACGCCCACCCGGGAGACTGCCTCGATTTGCAGCTTGGGAAGGGTGGCCAGCCGAAAATCCGCACCACTCACGCCGCTGATGCCCCGGTGATCGCCCAGGATGGCCGGCGCATAAAAGAGTTGATACTCATCCACCAGGCCGGCCTTGATCAACGCCCCGGCCAACTGTCCGCCGCCTTCGCAGAGCACGTGCAACACGCCTTCCTCCGCCAGACGTCGCAGAATGCGCGACGGCGCGATGCGTCCCCGGGCACCGGCCGGCAACACCCAGACCTGAGCCCCCTGTCTCGCCCAGCGCTGCTGCATAGCTGCCTTGGCCTGCTTGGTGGTAATCATGACCGTAGTATCGGCCCAGCGATCGGTCAGGAGCTGCGCCGTGGCAGGTGTCCGTCCGGCACCATCTATCACCACCCGCCAAACATCCGGAGCACCGGGCAGACGGCAGCGCAGCGCAGGGTCATCGGCCAGCACCGTGCCGGCGCCGACCATGATGGCGTCAGCCCGCCGGCGCAACGCCTGTACCGCCTGCCGCGCCTCGGGTCCAGTGAGCCATTGCGACCGTCCGCACCGGTCGGCAATCCGCCCGTCCAGTGTCATCGCCAGTTTGAGCGTCACGAACGGCCGTCCACACCGCCACCGCATGGCGAACGGCTCAATCAATTGCCGGCAGACATCTTCGCACACGCCGATGGTCACCGTGATACCGGCTTGGCGTAAGAGCCTAAAGCCACGACTGGCATGGCTCGGATTGGGATCAGCGCACCCCACCACCACCCGTGCGATGCCGCTGCGCATCAGCAACTCGGTGCAGGGCGGCGTGCGGCCGTGCGTACAGCAGGGCTCCAGCGTGACATAGATCGTGGCGCCGGTGAGGGACTCTTTACAGGCCCGGATGGCCTCCACCTCGGCATGGGGGAGGCCGGCCTGCCGATGCCACCCTTGGCCCAGCAGGCGCCCCTGCCGCACCACCACCGCGCCTACCGGCGGATTGGGGCGCGTACGCCCCTCGCCGCGCCGCGCCAAAGCCACAGCGTGCGACATCCACTTTTCGTCTGCGTTTTGCCGCTGCGTCGCCATTGACCCCGTCTGCGGGATACCCCCGTCTATTTTTGTTGTCGCTGCCGGGAGGGTCGCTTCGCTTCCCGGGCCGCCCGGTCCAGGATGCCATTCACAAAGCGCCCGGCCTCGGCATGACTGAAATACTTGGCCAGATCCACGGCCTCGTTGATACAGACGATCGGGGGGGTGTCCTCTTCAAAGAACAGCTCGTAAAAAGCCATGCGCAGGACATTGCGTTCGATCCCACCCATGCGATGCAGCGGCCAGTTCTTGACGTATTCGGTCAGGCGTGCGTCGATCGCCTCCCGGTTATGGATGACGCCCCGCACGACCCGCTCTGAAAAAGCCTGTATTTTGGCAGCATCCTTCCCCTCGCCCGGCGCTTCCCCCGCGGCCGCCCGGTGCACATGATCGTCACGCTCCTCGGCGTGCGTCGTCACCTGCTGTTTCCAGAACGCCTCAAAGGTCTGATCCAGATTTTCAACCGGATTATGGTCAACCTGGAATAGCAGTTGTAACGCCCATTCCCGCGCTTGTCTACGTGTTGCCATGCGAGCCTCATTTCTTCGACAACTGCTGTATTACGCTGGCCATCTCGATGGCGGCCATGGCACCGTCCCAGCCCTTGTTACCCGCTTTGGCGCCGGCACGCTCCACGGCCTGCTCCAGGTTATTGGCGCACACCACGGCGTTGAGCACCGGCAGGTTGCGCGACAGACCGATCTGCGCCAAGGCACGGGCCACCTGGGAATTGATTAAGTCGGCATGATCCGTGGCGCCCTGAATCACTACGCCCAGCGCGATAATGGCATGGTACCCACCCTGGGCTGCCAACCGATCAACCGCCAGTGGAATCTCGTTGGCGCCCGGCACCCAGACTACGGTCACCTGTTCCTCACACCCGCCATGCCGCACCAGGCAGTCCAGCGCGCCCTTGAGTAACTGCTGCGTAAAAATGCTGTTGAACCGGCTCACCACGATGCCAAAGCGCATGCCCGTGGCCTGTAATTGTCCTGCAACTTCCTGGAATGCCATCTCTTGTTCTCCTTGTTTTACGAATCGTAGCCCCGGCCCGCCGCGCGCGGACACCCCCGCAACGGCCGAACCGTCCTACAACAGGTGTCCCATTTTTTCCCTTTTTACCGCCAAGTACCGCTCATTATGGCGCGAGGGGGAAAAGGTGATGGGGATGCGCTCCACGATGGACAGCCCATACCCTTCCAGGCCGATGATCTTACGCGGGTTGTTCGTCAACAACCGGATGCGCTGCAAACCGAGATCAGCGAGGATTTGCGCGCCCACGCCATAATCGCGCAGATCGGGCGCAAAGCCGAGCTTCACGTTCGCCTCCACCGTATCCAACCCCTGCTCCTGCAGCGCATAGGCATGCAACTTGTTGGTTAGGCCAATGCCGCGCCCCTCCTGCCGCATATAGAGCACGACACCTCGTCCGGCTTGCTCCACCATTTCCATGGCGGCCAGCAACTGACTGCCGCAATCGCAGCGCTCCGAGCCAAAAACATCGCCCGTCAGACATTCACTGTGCACCCGTACCAGGGGGGGCGTCTCACCTGCCAGGTCGCCCTTGATCAGCGCCAGGTGTTCTTTATTATCGAGAATCGAACGATACAACCGCAGGCGAAAATGCCCGTGCGAGGTCGGCAGATCGACTTCCCGTACACGCTCCACCAGGCATTCCCGATGACGCCGATACTCAATCAAGGCGGCAATGGACGTGAACTTCAACCCGTGCTGCGTGGCAAAGGCCCGCAACTGCGGCAGACGGGCCATGGTGCCGTCATCATGCAGGATCTCGCAAATCACGCCGGCCGGCGCGAGCCCCGCCAGCCGTGCCAGATCCAGCGACGCTTCCGTATGCCCAGCACGTACCAGCACGCCGCCAGGATGCGCTTCGAGCGGGAAGAGATGCCCCGGGCTGATAAAGTCCTGCCGCGTAGCGTCCGGTGCTATCAGTGCCTGCACCGTGCGCGCCCGGTCCCCTGCGCTAATGCCGGTGCTGACACCCTGGCTGGCATCCACGGATTCCAGGAAGGCCGTACCAAAGGCATCGCCGCGGTTGCGGGTAGGCATGCGCTCCAACCCCAGTTGCCGCACGCGCTCCGCCGTCAGGGTCACGCACACCAAGCCCCGGCCATGCTGCACCATGAAATTGATGGCCTCCGGCGTGGCCTTCGCCGCCGCCACAAACAAATCACCCTCGTTCTCGCGGTTTTCATCGTCCGCGACCACCACCAACTGGCCGGCCCGAATGGCGGCAATCGCATCCTCAATCGGATCAAACAATTCGCTCATGTGGCATCCTGAAATGGCAAAGCCCCGGTCCAATGGCCGGGGCAAGGCACAATTCACGTCTCCTGTGTCTTCTCCCATCCAGACTGTACTGTCGGCCACGGAGTTTCACCGTATCAGTGACACGCTACCGGCGTGTCAGTCGCGGGCTATACCGCCGGTCAGGAATTCCCCGCTAACGCGGAGTCACCATGCCCCGAAGACGCACCTACTATACGACATCCGGACTTCGCAGTTCAAGGAATTACGGCCTGCCCCCGTTCTGCGGGGCGCATCCCTGATCCCCTTGCTTTGCGTTGTAGTGTTGTAGGCCGGAACCGGAGTTCCGGCCTACTGAACGCAACTCTGTAATGAAACAAGAATGCGCCCCGTTCTGCGGGAGTTGGAAGATTGGAAGGCTGGAAGAAGGTGGCAGGTGGTAGGTGGTCTAAACTCTTCGCGCCGGTGGGCTCACCGAGCGGTTCTGCTCAAAATGGCAGTCGCTCATCTTCCTCTTCGTCCGTCGCGGCCGGCGCAACACCCGCCAGCTGATCCTGCTGCAGTTGCCACGCATGGAGTTCTTCGTACTCCTCATGCTGCATGAGCCAGATAGGATCCGCATTACGCCGGATGAACTCATCGACCGGCAACCCCTCGACGGTGGGTGCCCGCCTAACCCGCTTCTGCTTGCCGTTCACGAAGATCCACTGGTACTTCTCCCGCATCAGCCGCTTGTGGGCCTTCTGCGCCGGTGTCAGTTTTTTCTTTGGCTTGGCCATGGGTCGTTGTGGAAATCTGTGGGGCACGCAGGCTACGCCCGCTTGCTTGGTGCGTGTGGATTATCACCATACTTAATAGAGGCGCTTGCAAAACTCCCGGTTTTGCAAGCGGAGGGTTCAGGGTTCGGGGTTCAGGAGTCGTTTCTGGCCTGATCTCTGGCATCCTGAACCCTGACTCCCGGCGTTTCCTCGGGTTTTGCA